>JAUVYG010000113.1 GCA_030603185.1 Actinomycetota bacterium
ATTCCCGCCGCTCCGTTATATCTTGAGCGGTACCCTGGGTCCCGGCGATATTGCCGTCGTCGTCAAAAAGTGGAATGGCGTTGAACAACATCTGGATATCTTTACCGGTCTTGTGGATCTGAGTGGTCTCGTATCCTCTAACCGATCCGCCGGCCATATGGCGACCAAACTCCCGGATATCACGCTCGGCGATCTCGGGGCGCTCAAAGTCCGTAAACGGCCTGCCCAGCATCTCTTCCAACTTGTAGCCGTGTGTCTGTTCCCATGCCGGATTCAGATAAATAAACCGCCCCTGCGCATCTGCCTTCCAGACCAGATCCTGCGATGTCTCAGCTAGGCTGCGAAACTTCTCTTCGCTCTTCTCTAGGGCAAGCTCTGTCTCTTTGCGGCTGGTGATATCCGTCCATACAGACTGGCTGGAAACGATGTTTCCCTCGTCGTCTCGAGTTGAAGTGGCTCGCAGCGAGACGTCAAAGGTACTACCATCCTTTCTCAACACGCGCAGCACCTCATCGCACACCTCGCCAGTGGCGATGAAGCTATCGAAGACCTCTTGGGCGTGCTCGCGACTATCTGGGTGGTAGAGATCAAGGACATGTTTTCCAAGAATCTCGTCCTCAGAAAAGCCTAGGGACTCAACGACCTTCCTATTGCACTCGATAACATTGCCCGTCTCAGCATCCACAGACACGAACATGTCCGGGGCATTGTTGTAGAACTCTGTGTACCGCTCAAGAGCAGAACGCAAAACCTCGTCTTCGATTACCCGATCAGTGATATCTCTGATCGTGCCGATGGCATACCAGCGGTCTTTGACCTTTAGTGCCGACAGAGACAACTCGATCGGAAACTCATCCCCAACCACATTTCGAGCCGTAAGCACATGCGTGCTGTCAATAAACTCACCGGTCCCGGACCTCTGAAATCGGGCAAAGCCCTCCCTGTGACGAGTGGTGAAGCGCTCGGGGATTATCAGTTCATCGAGAAGCCTGGTCACGGCTTGATCAGCCGAGTAGCCGAACATATACTCAGCTGCTCGATTCCAAATCGAAACTCGCGAGTCGCTATCGATCATGATGAGGGCGTCCCTGACAGCATCGCACAAGAGATTACCGTGATCGCCATGCTGGAGGAGATCCTCTATCGCGTGTTCAGTTAACAATGCTGCTTCGCTTCCTCGATTGTATTGGCAGAGTCCTTTTGAGGATGCCCAAAAACGCCAGTTCTAACCGCAAATTGATGAGCCACAGTCAGCATTGAATCTGTCGGATTCGGGTAAACAGCTTCTGTTGGAAGTTGCTGGCGGGGAAGTGAATGACAACTAGAACTGAAATACCTCTAGACCTAATAATGAGCAAGACCGACGACGTCGTCCTGGTCAAAGACCAGGAGGGTCGTCACCGGTACGTTAATGAAGCTGGGTTAGCCTTCCTCGGGATGCCAGCCAATGACGTCATCGGCAAAACAGATGATGATCTTTTTCCCGGCGGTCGAGGTCGCGACATCATGGAGATCGATCGCAGTATCATGCAGGCCGGGGAACGTAACGAAACCACTGACCGCATCGTGACACCCAAGGGTGAGTTCTTTTTCCAGACGACCAAATGGCCCTGGATTGAAAATGACGTCACACGCGGGATATTGGCGATTGTCCGAGACATCACCGATGAACATGTGGTCAAGCAGAAGCTCATCGAATCAGAAGATCTATACAGGACCACCCTCTCAAGCATCTCGGATGCGGTATTTGTAACTGATGATTTCGGTGATTTCACTTGGATAGGACCCAATGTCAGTAACATCTTTGGCTACTCCATTGAGGCAGTCAGGAAAATCGGGAACATCAGCAAGATACTGGAACCAGTCAGAATAGACCGCGATATCTTATCGGCGGAAAAAGAGATAAAGGACATCGAGGTTCGTGTTGCCGACAATAATGGGAACCTCCATGATCTTCTGGTAAATATCAAAGAGGTCTCTATCGGCAACGGGACAACCCTCTACACCTGCCGTGACATCACTGAGCGTGTTGCAGCCATGGAAGAGAGTGAAAAGGAAAAGACGCGCCTTCAGGCAATCCTCGCCAACTCACCCGCCCCCATTTTCATGAAAGACGCTGAGGGACGGTACCAACTTACAAGCGCAAAGCACGAAGAGATCACGGGAATGTCCTCTGATCAGATTCTCGGGAAGACTGACCAAGATCTCTATCCTCCCAAAGTGGCGCAGTCGATCCAACAGAACGATAAGATCGTCCTGGAGACTCAAGTGCCACTAACTACAGAAGATAATGTTGGGACCTCTAGTGATATGCGCACCTATCTCTCGACTAAGTTTCCGGTGCAAGAGGGGACTGGTCAGGAGGTATCCCTTGGCGGGATCGCCATCGACATCACAGATCTCAAGGAAGCACAATCGGCGCTGGCTGAGAGTGAAAGTAAGTACCGTGAGTTTGTCGAGGAAACAGAGGACTTGGTCACCCAGGTCGATTCCAACGGTGTATTCACTTTTGTGAACAGTCAGGCCGAGAAATATCTCGGCCTGACTCCAGAACAGTGCATCGGCCGATTAGGCCTTGATTTTGTTCACCCTGACGACAGGAATGACACTCTGCAACATTTCAACAAGTACATCCAGCGCAGGGCAGCCTCCGGACAATTCGACAATCGACAGCAAAGTCTGGATGGTACAGTACGCCACGTGAACTGGATATCGCATTTCTTCTACGATGATTCTGGCACACTTACCCAGATCAACAGCACCGCAAGAGATGTAACAGACCTTACTATTGCCGAGATAGCCTTAAGAGAGAGCGAACAGCGCTTCTCTGCTGCGTTCGCCAATGCTCCTATCGGCATGGCCCTTGTTGGGCCCGACGGACGATGGCTTAGGGTCAACCGGTCTCTGTGCAATATCGTCGGTTACACCGAAGAAGAGTTACTATCTAAGACCTTCCAGGACATCACCCACCCTGATGATCTTACTGTGGACCTTGAATACGTTCGCCAGATGCTTGAAGGCGAGATCAAGGCGTATCAGATGGAGAAGCGCTACTTCCACAAGTCCGGAAAAGTGATCTGGGTCCTACTCAGCGTGTCATTGGTCAGAGATGACAACGACCAGCCACTGCACTTCATCTCGCAAGTATTGGATATTTCTGAGCGCAAGCATTTCGAAGTAGAACTGCGCGAAAGCGAGGACCGTTATCGCACGGTGTTTGAGTCGGGTGCTGATGTCTTCTTGGTGTTCGACCTGGAAGGCAATCTCGTCGACGTCAACCAGAAGGCGTGCGAGACGTATGGATACACCCGGGCTGAGATGCTAACGCTTTCAGGGCGAGACATAGTGGCTCCCGAATACCAGCACATGTTCAAGAACTTCAGCGAGACCCAGATCGGCGATTGGTTCAAGACGGAATCGGTGGATGTTCGCAAAGATGGCAGCCGCTTTGAGATCCAAATACATGGAACACGTCTGATGCTTGCAGGTGTTGAGCGCCTGTTGGCCAACGTGCGGGACATCACAGAACAAAGAGCGAATCAAAAGGCGCTCGCCGCAAGCGAGGCTCGCTTTCGCAACCTCACTGAGTCCACCAAGGATTGGATATGGGAAATCGATGAGACCTTTGCATATACGTATTGCAGCCCACAAGTGGAAGAGATCCTGGGTTACAAATCAGAGGAGATGATCGGCAAAAGAATCACCGACTATATGAGCCCAGAAGAACGCAACGAAGTCCTAGAGCGGTCGACAGCCATTGCGAAGGACCAATCCCCTATCTCGAACTTTGAGTTCTCTGCCTTAGGCAAAGACGGCCGAAAAGTCATCATCGAGACCAACGGTGTTCCGATCACCGACCAGGCTGGCCAGTACTCAGGATATCGGGGAATCAACCGGGACATTAGCGAGCGACATACTGTCCGTGTAGCGTTGGAAAAGAGCGAGGTACGTTTTCGCAATCTAACAGAAACCACTAGCGACTGGATCTGGGAAGTAGATGAGAACGTCATCTACACGTACTGTAGCCCGGCCGTGACCGACATTCTCGGACGTACGCCTGAAGACATCGTCGGCACCTCCCCCTTTGACCTGATGCCCCCGGATGAGGCTAAAAGAGTCGCGGAGTTCTTTGAGCCCATCGCCAAAGCTCGTAAACCATTCAGTGGCCTCGAAAACATTAACCTCCATTCCGATGGAACCAAGGTAGTCCTGGACACTAGCGCAGTACCCATTTTGGGTGAGGGGGGCAAGCTCAAGGGATACCGAGGTATCGACAGGGACATCACGGAAAAGAAAGGTGCCGAGCTCGAACTCAGAAAAGAGAAAGAGCTCGGCGACGCACTCACCGGCATTGAAATGATGCTCAGCTCCACCCTTGAGCTTGGCGATGTCCTATCAGGGATCTTGACCGAAGTGGTTAGCACCCTTGGCGCCAGCACCGCATGTCTAGATATGCACGACGAAAAGATGATGGCGCTGTCCCACTGCGACGAGGGTGCAACGCCTCAGGATATTCACGCAAATGACCGCATCGCCAATAACCGCACCCTTGTTATCGAAAGTGCGAAGCTGCTGGCCAACAGGAATGAAGGTTATTTGGGCATACCTGTAGTCCGTCAAAGCAAGCTGATCGGAGTCATATCAGTGCTTTGGGACGAGCCCAATATGCCTGGTCGAGCTGAGATCGATTTCTGCAAGAAGCTTGGCTTTCTATTGTCCTTGGCGATCGAAAACTCTCGGCTCTACACGGCTGAGCGAGACATTGCAGGCACACTACAGGCATCCCTACTGGGAACTCCAGACAGCATCGAGGGCGTAGAATTTGGGCTGTTCTACCGCTCTGCCACCGAGGCGGCTACCGTCGGCGGGGATTTTTATGACCTCTTTGAACTAGGCATGGATCGCGTTGGAGTCGTGATGGGCGACGTATCCGGCAAAGGAATCCGGGCATCGACCCTAACCTCACTCGTAAAACACACACTCAGAGCTCATGCCTTTGACGGAGAACGGCCAGAGGTAATAATGAAAAAGACTAGT
>JAUVYG010000124.1 GCA_030603185.1 Actinomycetota bacterium
TATCAATCTTTGTTCCCCTTAGGTAGTCCTGAACTGTCATGCGGCTTCGGCCCTCTGGTTGGATCTCTTCGATCCTCACCGAACCGTCACCGGTTTGGATCCGGAAATCATCAGGATTCGAGTCCACGACAACTCCAGGTGATAACTTTGAATCGGTTTCGACGATCACTGTCTTGAGAACTTTCACTGACTTACCCTGCACGAAAGTAAAAGCGCCAGGCTTAGGTGCTAGACCGCGGACCCTTCCGTGAACAAGACGACTGGTTTGCGACCAATCGATCTCTCGGTCAGCCGGCAGTATTTTGTTCGCATATATCTCGCCATTTTCGGCCTGATCGACCGCAACTGCCGTACCCGCATCAAATTGCGCCAGGACCCTTATGATCATTTGTCCACCCAGGGTCGCGCACTTGTCGCTCAAGGAGCCAAAATCATCATCTTCCGCGATGTCGACGACATCACGAGCATAAACAGGGCCGTCATCAAGCCCTTCACCCATCCTTAGTACACACACAGAGGTCCGGCTGTCACCCGCCATAAGCGTTCGCTGTATGGGAGCTGCGCCACGAAACTTAGGGACGTCAGATGGATGGACATTTATCAAGCCGTGCTCTGGTAGTTCGAGCAACCACTCTGGCACCAGAAGACCATATGCGACCGTGACGCCAACATCGGGCACCCCGTTGGCCTCCCCAGCGTCGATCAGTGCCTGAGCCATCTCGATTCGGGCCCCGCTGTCCAGGGACACCGGCTGATACACGTTCAGACCATGCTTGAGGGCAAGTGTTTTGATTGGAGACGCCGCCAATTTCCGGCCCCTACCTTTGGGCCTGTCCGGCTGCGTGACCACAAGGTCGATCCGGTGATCCGAATGTATGAGTGCCTCAAGCGTGGGTACCGCGAACTCTGAGGTTCCAAGAAAGATGCAGCGCATAGAGACGGTGGTCTAGACCAGCCCTTCTTTTTCATGAAACTCAGAAATGACCTGTCGCTTGATGTCATCATCAAGCCGATCAAGGATAGTCATGCCATTCAAGTGGTCCATTTCGTGCTGTAGAATCCGGGCCAGAAGACCTTCAGCCTCTAGCACCTCTTCCTCACCATCCATGTTTGTCACGCGTATCTTCACGCGCTCATACCTTTTCACAGGAGCCTGGATTCCCCCGACCGAGAGACAGCCCTCTTCCTCGATGACTTCCCCTTCGCCCTCTTCGAGGACGGGATTCATATAAGCCTTGAAGCCCTCACCCTCTCCGTCGTCATATACAAATATCTGTTTGAGGACTCCGATTTGATTGGCCGCTAACCCGACACCTGGAGCGTCATACATGGTCTCTGCCAGATTCTGTACAAGGGTTGGCAGGTCCGCCTCGGTCGGGTCGACCTCACGAAGCTTCTGCCTTAATACCGGATCCCCGAATGTTCGAATACGAAAAACTGTCATGAAGAAATATTACCCTACCCTTGAAGGCTATAGGACCCACATCGGGTCGACATCCACGATCACGTTGAGATTTTTATCCCCGGACTGGGCTCGAGCAATGCGACCCAGATGCTTTTTCATCTCGACGACTGCACTCCCACCCAACGCCGGATGCTTGACCAGAAAATGCCAACGATATCTACCCTTGATCCTCTCGATGGGAGCGGAAGCTGGGCCAAGCAGCTCGAAATCGTCGAAGGAGACACTTCCTCTGAGTTCATCGGTGACTCGCCATGCAGCAGCCTCGGCCTTAGATCTGTCAGGATGAGATAGCACCACGGACACGAGCCCCCTATACGGTGGATACCCTGCGTCCTTTCTAATATCGGATTCAGTCCTGATGAATGAATCCCCACGGTCAGCAGCTGCCGCCTGGATCGCGTAGTGGTCAGGATTGAAGGTCTGAACGATGACATGACCGGGTCGGTCTCCGCGACCAGCGCGGCCGGCGACCTGCTTGATCAGCTGATAGGTCCTCTCTGCGGATCTGAAGTCGGGAATGAATATTCCAGAGTCGGCCGAGAGGACTCCTACTAGAGTGACCTCAGGAAAATGAAGCCCCTTGGCGATCATTTGAGTCCCAAGCAGAATAGCGGGACCGTGCTCATCACCGAACTCAGAGAGATAGCGGGCGTGCGATCCCTGCCTCTGAGTAGAATCCGCGTCCATGCGAATTAGTGGCACATCTGGAAACAGAGCGGCTATGTGATCCTCGGCTCGCTGAGTACCGGTGCCCCTGAACACCAACTCATGACTGTTGCACTCCGGGCAAAGTGCCGGTGCCTTCTCGCTGTAGTTGCAGTGATGACATCTGAGGCGCGATTCGCGCCGATGATAGGTCATCGAGACCGCACAGTACCTACATAAGGGTACGTGCCCACAGTCACCACACATCAGATAGCTCGAGAATCCACGGCGGTTAAGAAGTAATATTACCTTCTCGCGCGCCTCCAACGTACGTTTCATCTCTGCCTGAAGCGTCTCTCCCAGTACGCTAGCTCCAAATTCAAGCTTCATGTCCACAACGCGAACCTCAGCCATTCCGTGTCCCGTTGGTCGATATGTCAGCTTGATACGAGTTGCACTACCGTTGCCCACCATCGCCTCAGCCTCCAAGGAAGGCGTAGCTGTTCCCATCACTACTTTCGCCCCTCGAAGCTTGGCCAACTCTAGAGCGACCTCGCGGGCGTGATACCTGGGAGCCATGCCTTGCTTGTACGAACCCTCATGCTCCTCGTCGATGACGATCAATCCAAGGTTGCGAATAGGCGAGAACAGCGCTGACCTTGTGCCGACAACGATGCTGACCTCTCCTTTGGCTATCCGATTCCATTCTTCATAGCGACCTCTCTCGCCAAGGTTGCTATGGAGAACCGCTACTTCTTTACCGAACCTAGCCTCGACCCGACGCTTGGTTTGGGGTGTTAGGGCGATCTCGGGAACGAGCAGGATGCTCCCCCTGCCCTTCTTGGCCATTGCTGCCATCGAGCGAAGATAGACCTCTGTCTTTCCGCTTCCCGTAACCCCGTCCAAGACGAATACTGAGTCTTCGTCGCCCGTGATCTGCTTAAGCGCCGATTCTTGCTCCTCGGTAAGCTCAAGATTCGACCTGACCGGAACCGGTAGACTGCCTAGCGGCCCATTCTCAGACACTATCTCTTTGCCGTCTGCTGATGGGGCACCTTCCGGAATCGAGGTGATCTGAGAAATAGGTAGGTCCGAGACGGTCAGTATCCCCTTGTCTGCCAGAGACGATATGGGGGCCCTGGAAACATCCGCCGCTGACATGAGATCGGAAAGCGCTACGGGACCTCCGTCAGATAGCAGAAGGGTATTGTAGGCTCTGCTCTGGGCGGGACCTAGGTTGCCAGCGGACGCAACCGCCGAAGTGTGGCCGGGAACCACCGAAACAGCCCTGGTCTCTTTCTCTTTGATCCTAGGAGTACTCATCAGGAAGCTGCGATCTATATTCCCGGCATCCTCCTGAGATGTGAGCGCACGCTTGAGCTCAGTTTTTGACATTCCTGGGAGTAGTCTCTCTAGCTTCCTTTGCTCAAGAGAGCCTCCTGCCTGGAACACAGCACCGATGATCGGATCGTTCTTGAGTTTTTCAATATCCTGCGAGACCACTCCTGCACTTTCGTCGTTGGCAAGAGACTGAGCTTCACCTTTAAGGGTGATGACACACCTTACGCTGCGGTTGCCTCCGGGAGGGAGCAGCAGTCGCAGCGCGTCACCGAACGAGCACACATAGTACTCTGCCATCCACCTACACATCTCTATGTATTCAGAAGGTATTCCGAAATCGTCCACTACCGCGCGGATGTCCTTGACCTTCTCAATATCAGAATCAGTAGGCAGTCCGACCACGTAACCTAGTGCGTCTCGGCCCCCAAACGGAACGAGAACCAATGTTCCTAGCTCGGGTGTATCGACCATGCCAGCAGGGAGACTATACGTATAAGTGGACGTTCCCTGCCCGGGAACGTCCACAGCGACTTCAATCAGTTTTCTATCGGGGGAGTTTGAATCGATCATGTAAAAAGAATACGGCACGCTACCGACGTTCGGTAGCGTGCCGTTTCAAAGTTCTGACACAACGCCCGATCGGGCGGATGGTTTTCTACAGTCCGGCTTCTTCTCTGAGGATGTCAGCCTTTTCAGTCATCTCCCAGGTGAAGTCCTCACCGTGGCGCCCGAAGTGCCCGTAGGCAGCGGTCTGGCGATACTTGGGCTTACGTAGGTCGAGTCTTTCGATGATAGCGCCCGGACGCATATCGAAATGCTTGGTGAGAAGTTCGATGATCTTGTCCTTCTCTATCTTCTCTGTTCCAAAGGTATCGATGTTAAGGGAGAGCGGATGTGCTACGCCAATAGCGTATGCAACCTGCACTTCGATGCGATCAGCAAGGCCAGCTGCAACAGCATTCTTAGCCATGTGGCGAGCCGCGTAAGCAGCAGACCTATCAACCTTGGATGGATCCTTGCCGGAGAAAGCACCGCCGCCATGACGCCCAACGCCGCCATACGTATCAACGATGATCTTTCGACCAGTAAGGCCA
>JAUVYG010000141.1 GCA_030603185.1 Actinomycetota bacterium
CTTTGCTTCCTCGCACAGCTGGCAGTTCTTGCCACCGTATATCGTTATCATGGGGTCTCCCACGTCTCTCCGTTGTCGGTCGAGTGGATGATCTGGGCGGGGTCTCCGGCCGCTGCAAACAGAATCCCGGATTCGTTCACCGAAGAGGCAATCGCAACGATGTCGCCCGGTGCCCCTTCCTGCGAATCATGCCAGGTCCCACCGTAGTCATCAGACATCACTATGGTCTGCCCCCCGGCCCATAGTCGCCCAGCAATGACCGCTGAGGCTTCTATCACCACAGTGTTGCCTTCGAGCGCACTATTACTGATCTCGTTCCAATCGTCGAGCTCATCGCCAGAGGCCAGAAGTCCGATGTCGGGCCCGGAAATGAAATGGCTTACAGTCTCACCCTTAGTGACTGCGATAGACGTAATCGACTCGGGGTCAACCGGCACAAAGACAGAATCCCAAGTCACCCCATAGTTTGTGGATAGCAGCACGTCCTCGCCTGTTACCAGAAGAACTCTCGAAGGATCATCAGGGTCGATAGCGATCGCCGTTGGAATGGCATCGCTATACAGCAGCTCCCAGGAGAGACCCGCGTCTGAGCTTCTCACCAGTCCCTCGCTCGCACTTCGCAAGTTGCGCCCACCACCGTAGACGATATCCCGGGATACAGGATCAAAGGCAAGCACTGTCATGTCGGCGGATGGAAACTCACCGGCAATAGCCGTAAAGCTGTGTCCCTCATCCGTGCTTTCATAGAGTCCCCTGTGAGTAGCGACCTCGAGGAGTGTTACGTCATTCCGAGGTATCGCAAGGTCATGCACATGGGTACTGGGGAAGTCAGCTGTGGCGGGCCCAGCCAGACCAGTGGTCGCAGGCGGGGCAACCGAACGGTCGCCCGCGTTCAAGAATGATGCGACCAGGAACCCGGCCACAGCAAAACCGAGGATCAGAACCGCGAACCTCTTCATCAATCTCGCACAATCGGATACTCGGCCCTCAGCCAACCATTGAACCCATCGGGGGAGTGAGACATGTTCGTGTAACCAAGGTTCAGCATGATACTTGCTGCAGTGGCACTACGAAGCCCTGCCGAACACAAAAGTACGACCTGATCATCAAGTGCCACAAAATGCTTTAGGTCCTCGGGCCTCTTGGGGATATCCGACATCTGAAAGAAGATTGCTCCGTCGATCCCACCCAGGAACTCACGCTCGATCTCTTCCCTTATGTCGAGCAGTGGGATCCCGGCATCGATCCGCTTCTGCATCTCTGCAGTATCGATCTCTTCAAGCTCCCGGCGCTCCAGCCCAGCTTGGTAGAAATCATCCTCGTCAGCCCACCCGGCGACGGTCCAGCCCTCCTCGGTCAGCTGCCGGGTCGCACTGTCGGCCTTGTCCTCATCATCAGCGACAAGAACAACGGGAGTAATAGCCGAGGTGGCTTCAAGTACGCGGATGGGATAACTTTTTCGGCTCCACTCGACAGAGAGGGAGCCTGCGGGGTGGCCGCTATCCCACTCACGAAAAGCGCGGATATCAACGACAACAAGGCCCTGGTCTAGGGCCTGTTTTACTTGGGAATGATTAAGCCTGCTCATACACCGTCCAATCGCTCTTGAACAGGGTATCTGTCCCTAGGCGGTTCTTAGTGACAGGGCAGAGAGAGAACTGTGTGACGCAGGTGATGGGTGGCGTCGTGAATCGGTGCGATCTCTGCGAAAAGCACTGTGTAGACCATAGCGCCTACGAATAGGACCAGACCTGCCAGGCGAGCTTCTGGGCCGACTGGTGCAAGTGTTCTAGCTGCGATCTCGCGAACGCTGATTACTCCAGCGCCGACGCGACTTATAAATGAGGTCAAGGGTTCTCCCTTCGGGTTACTTGTTCGTTCTATGTAGAGTAGGCCAGAGAAGCGAAAGCGTCTAGCCCCTAGGCCCAGGTTGATACCCCGTATTCATGTTGAAATCCAGAAAACCTCTCTCGATGGCGAGTCTCGCGAGTTCGGCTGCCCCAAGAACGTCTTCGGGTGCGTTAGGACTTGAAGCAACGAAAGTGATGCCGGTCTCAAGAGTGCGGGCCTCGTTGATGGCGCGCTCTACCCCTATCGACGCAGACTCCCAACCGCGGCGTCCATGCCCTCGAATGATGGTGGCCGTCAGGACCGATGCCGCGCCTGCCTGGGTGGCAGCGTCATAACAGACCCCGCCGGCATGTGATACGACGACGACGGCTCGACCTTCGAGCTCACAAAGCTCGGAAGCTGTGAATCCCACATTGGAGTGAACGCCTTCCACCCTTGCACCGGCCTCTTCGATGCCGGCTATGACAGGTGCCACAGCTGCGGCGCGTTCTGCCATTGGGGCCGGGTGCCTGGGCTCTGCGAAAATGACCACCCGGCCTCCCGGACCGACCGCCTGTCCCGCCGCCCGACCAATCGACTTTGGGTCCACCTTAACGGGCGGCGTCTTACCCGCTGGCGCTGCTCCGAAAACGGCTACTGCCCCGTTAGCCAGCGCCTCCTCGCAGGTCGTGGCCATATCCACAGGATCTACGATGACCACGACATTACCTG
>JAUVYG010000017.1 GCA_030603185.1 Actinomycetota bacterium
AAGAAGAACCACGGAAAGCTTGCCAATGAGGGCTTCACATCTAAGGCTCCGCCCGAGGCTATTGAAAAAGTTCATTCGAAGGTCGCAGCTCTAAGTGATGAAATGATCAACGTGGAAGAACTGCTGAGTGCCCTCGACTGATTCGCTTGAGCGGCTAGAAGAGAAATATCTATATCGCAGAGATGCGGTCATCAATCCATCCCTGGATAACATCACTGAGATTCTTGGTAGACTCGGTAACCCGCAGTCCAGAGTGCGGGCTGTTCAAGTCACGGGTACCAATGGAAAGACCTCAGTCTCGTGGATGCTGGGAGCTATTCTTTCAGGCCAGGGTGAAAGAACCGCCGTCTACACATCACCTCACCTGATAAGTTTTCGGGAGCGGATCCGGATCGACGGTGAGCCTGTTGATGAGCGGATCTTCGAGAAGTACTTGAGAGCAGTAGCAAAAGTCATCGATGAAGTCGATGGGGACCAGGGCGGGTCGGCTGGGAGACCCCAGGTTTCCGGGTTCGAGGTTCTTACCGCCGTAATGTTTCTCCTTCTGGACGGAGAGGGAATCGGCACAGCTGTGCTCGAAGTCGGCATGGGTGGTAGGTGGGACGCAACATCTCTTGCCAATGTCAGCGCTTCGGTCATCACGAAGGTGGCTCTGGATCACACCGATATCCTGGGCTCTACCGAAGTGGAGATCGCACATGAAAAAGCACAGGTCATTAGAGCCGGGAAAGTCACATTCACCGCTGAGACCCGACCGGACGTGTTGTCGGTGTTTGTCGAGCGCGCAGATGATCTCGGTGCTAGGTTGCAGGTTCTAGGTGCAGACTTCGAGGCTATTAGTGAAAAGGCCCAACTTCATCCACGGCTTGTAAGTGTGAGTACCAGGCTTGGGGGCTACGGGATGCCGCTCGATATTCTTGGTGCTCATCAAGTGACCAACCTCGGACTGGCTGTCGCCTGTGCCGAGGAATTCATAGGCACCGCGCTGGATCGAAAAGCATTGGGCGAGTCGGTAGCCTCTCTGTCTATCCCAGGGCGCCTAGAAGTGATGAGTGAGAGTCCCACTATAGTGCTGGACGGGGCGCACAATCCAGACGCCGCGGAGCACCTGTCTGCATCAATCAAAAACGAGCCCCGTCTTTCTGGGCCGGCGTCAGATCTCACGTTGGTTCTGGCAATCCTCGCGGACAAGGACTGCCAAGGAATACTGAGTGCCTTGATTCCTCTCGCCCGAAGAGTGGTAGTCACACAGGTGGATCATGGCCGATCGATGGCACCTCAAGAGCTGATGGAGCAGGTAAGAGAGGCCGCCGACGGAACGGTGGAGCTTGCAACAGCCACCTCGATTCCAGATGCGATCGAGGCGGCGATAAAAATCACTCCCCTCAATGGTTTGATTTGCGTTACTGGCTCTCTATATACTGTGGGTGCGGCTAGAGCTCATCTGCTTAGCCAAAACACCAGATAGGAATTTATGGAAGTATTTGAAGACATAGCGATATTTTTCCAGTCACCGTTGTTCAAGCTTATTGTTCAGCTGATAGGGCTATTTATGCTTATCATCTGGGTGGCGATGGTCGCTTGGACGTACAGAGACGCCAACTCCAGGGGAGCTTCTCCCATCTACTGGGCGGTCGTGGTTCTTTTGTTCAATGTATTCGGCCTGGTCATATATATGATCCTGCGACCTGCAGAGCATGCCGTCGACGTTAGGGAGCGAGAGCTCGAGATCAAAGCCAAAGAGGCTATGGTCCATGGCTCAAGCCTTGTGTGCCCGGAATGTCATCGCCCGGTGGACGATAATTTCCTAATCTGCCCTTACTGTATGAAGAAGCTTAAGAACCCTTGCCCTTCTTGCGAAGAGCCACTGAAGCCGAGTTGGCCCGTATGCCCATACTGTAAGGCCACCGTCTAGGTTCTACTCGGAATTCGAGCACGTCTAGATAGTTACTGGATGATGCGATATCCTGCGATTTGTGCCTTTTGTTGTACTAGTTAGACTAAGGAGCCTTATACCTAATGGACAAGACATTCATCATGCTCAAGCCGGATGCAGTACGCCGCAAACTGGCTGGCGAAATTATTGGGCGTATCGAAGCCAAGAATCTAAGCATCACCAACATGGAGATGGGTGTTCTTCCAAGGCCAAGAGCCGAAGAGCATTACGGTGAGCATTCCGACAAGCCCTTCTTTGGTGAGCTTGTAGACTTTATTACCTCAGGGCCTGTCTTGCGTATGCAGGTCGAAGGGCCAAAGGCCGTAGAGGTAATGCGGACGCTCATGGGAGCAACTGATCCGGCGGCTTCTGCTCCGGGCACCATTCGCGGTGACCTCGGCATAGAGATCACAGAGAATTTGATCCATGGTTCTGACTCATCGCTCTCAGCCGAGCGTGAGTTGAGCTTGTTCTTCGGAAACGACTAAGAAAAGGGCTCGCTCATGATCAGTAGAGCCGGACAACAGTCCAGACAGGCAAAGGCTCCTCGGTACTCACCTCCATGCCAGGGTGGATGCCCTGTGCACACTCCTGTGCAGTCCTACGTGAATCTGGTCGCCCAGGGTCGCTTCCGTGAGTCTCTACGCGAGATCATGGCTTACAACCCCTTTCCCTCATCCTGCGGACGCGTTTGTTTTCACCCGTGTGAGGACAACTGCCGCAGAGGGGATGTTGATAGTTCGATCTCCATAATGGCGATCAAACGCTTTGTGACTGATACCGTTCGTGATTCTGGCGAGTGGGTAGAGAAGCAGGATGTTGACGCGACCAACGGCAAGAAGGTCGCGGTCATAGGATCAGGGCCTGCCGGGATGAGCGCGGCCTACGACCTAGCCAGAATGGGATGCGACGTCACCGTATTGGAGCGCGAGAAAGCTGCCGGTGGGATGTTGCGGCGCGGAATCTTGGATTTCAGACTTCCCCAGGACATTCTGGATCATGATATCGATTACATCCTGTCTCACGGGATAGACCTCAAGACCGGAGTGGAACTGGTTGCCAACAGTGAAGTGAACGGTGACGGCAGCAAGGTGAGTATCGACTCATTGACTGGTGCTGGATACGACGCCGTGCTTGTCACCGTCGGCCTTTCTGCGAGCAGGGGCCTCCCGATTCCGAACACAGATGCCAAAGGGGTCCACTTGGCTGTGCCTTTCCTCAGGGCAGTCAACGAAGGTGAACTTCCGGACCTCGGTGAGGATGTGCTGGTTGTCGGTGGTGGCAATGTTGCGATCGATGTTGCGCGCTCCGCGAAAAGAGTCAGTAATGGAAAAGTGAAGATGTGCTGTCTTGAAGCACGAGATGAGATGCCCGCCCACGAGTGGGAGATCACAGACGCGGTGGCAGAGGGTATCGAGATGCACTGTTCCCGAGGTCCGAACGAAGTCAAGATGGACGATACGGGCAATGTAACCGGCCTCGAGATTAAAGAGGTCGCGTGCGTATTTGATGCAGCAGGCCGTTTCGCTCCTGAATTCCACGCGGACAGTGAGCATGTACTTGAGTGCGACACACTGATTCTAGCGATCGGCCAGATGTCTGAGCTCGATTTTTGCGATGGAAGCGGGGTCGAGCGCAATGAGCGCGGTCAGCTGATCGTTGACCGGAACACCTGGATGACAACGCGCGATGGAGTGTTCGCTGGTGGCGAAGTAGCCGCCGGCCCAGGAGCGGCAATCACCGCGATTGCCGGCGGCCATACCGCCGCCACCGAGATAGCTAAGTATCTTGAGCTGGATAACCCTGCTCGATTCCTTCCTCCTGAAGATCAGTACCTAGAGTCTTTGCCGGCTGAGACTGCAGACAAGGTCAGAAAAGAGAATCGCGCGACCGCGCCTCAGCTCGGTGTAGACGAGCGCATAGTCGACTTTTCTGAGATAGATCTGGGTTTTGGATCGTGGGATGCGGTGCGCGAGGCCCAACGATGCATGAACTGTGCAGCCGGTGCGACTGTTGTTGGCGAGAAATGCACTTCATGTCTTACCTGCGTAAGGGCTTGTCCATACGACATACCCGAGATATCCGAGGAAGTCAGAGTCGCTCAGATGGATCCGAACAAATGTCAGAGCTGCGGTATCTGTGCGGCCGAATGTCCAGCCAACGCAATAGAGATATCGATGGAGATCGACCGACCCGGCCTTCCTGCCTTCGACAAGCTTGAGGCCGGCCAGGACGTAGTAGGGTTTTACTGCCAGTACGGCCGGTTCGCCAATCCGGAAGCCGGACTGAATGCAAAAGTCGAGTTTGAAGGCGTCCAGATGCTGCCGGTCTTGTGTACCGGAAGACTCGAAGAGACAGACATCCTTAGACCGATCGTTGAAGGGGCTCAAACTGTATTCGTCTGCTCATGCCCTGACGTCAGCTGCCATCACAACAGAGGAAGCTGGCGTGCTCACAAACGGATAGCCAGGGCCCAGCAGTTACTTGAGGATGCTGGTACTGATCGCGACAGAGTGAAGTCGTTCGTCACCTATCCGAGTGGCAGCGGGTATGCACCGTTTATTGAAGAGTTAAAGAACATGACAGAATCCAAGGTGGGCAAATGATAAAGGCTGAAAGGAAGCCTGTCTCAGAGATCATGAAGATGCTGTCCGCGACCGGCGACTGCAACAACGTAGTTGTTGCGGGCTGTGGCACCTGCGTGACCATTTGCTTCGCTGGTGGCGAGCAAGAGGTCGAGTCCCTGGTGCAAGAGGTAAAGATCGCGGATTCGACCTGTGGCCGTGACCCGAGAACATACACTGAGACCACCCCCCAGCGTCAGTGCGAGGTAGAATTCATCGAACCTCTCGAAGATGCGGTGACCGGAGCTGACGCAGTCATCTCGTTGGCCTGTGGCGTCGGCGTTCAAGTGCTGGCAGAGAGATATCCTGATACCCAGGTTATTCCCGGTTTGAACACCACCTTTATGGGTCCTCCGGTCAAGCAGGGGGAGTGGTACGAGAACTGTGCCGGTTGTGGCGACTGTGTCCTCGGCTGGACTGCAGGAGTGTGTCCGGTGGCCAGGTGTGCGAAGAGCATGATGAATGGCCCTTGCGGTGGATCCCAGGACGGCAAGTGCGAGGTCGGAAAAGATATCGACTGCGGCTGGGCCCTTATTGTCTCCGGACTTTCTCGCAAGGGACAACTCGATTTCATTGCTAAGGCTGCGAAAGCCAAGGACTGGTCGCCTAGTAGTCATGGCGGCCAACGCAAGATGACCAGAGAGGACCTGATGATATGAGTCACCGCAGCAATCTAGAGCGAGTGCTCAAGTCAGGTGAGTTCGCGGTCACAGCTGAGCTTGGACCACCCAAGAGTGCAAGCGCCGAAATTGTTAAAGAAAAGGCCCGAATGCTAGAGGGCTACTGTGAAGCAGCCAATATCACTGATTGCCAGACAGCGATAGTCAGACTGTCCTCCATCGCTGCTGGGGTCCTAGCGCAGAATGAGGGCCTCGAGCCTGTGATCCAGATGACTTGTCGCGACCGCAATAGGATCGGCATTCAGGCAGACTTGCTTGGAGCTTCAGCCCTAGGAGCGCGCAACCTACTCTGTCTTACCGGCGATCACCAGAGCTTCGGAAACCATCCCAAGTCCAAGAACGTGTTCGATATGGATTCGATATCCCTTCTAAAGATGGTCAAGGGGATGTGCGAGGGTCGATTCGAGTGTGGGGAAGAGATGAAGGAAGCCCCGACGTTCTTTATCGGAGCGGCCGAGAATCCCTTTGCCGACCCATTTGAATTCCGGGCACCGAGGCTTGCCATGAAGGCAGAGGCCGGCGCAGAGTTCATCCAGACGCAGATCATCTATAACATTGATAAGTTCAAAGAGTGGATGCGCCAGGTCAGAGAACTGGGAGCGCACGAGAAGACCTATATTCTTGCTGGTGTAGCTCCCCTTAAGAGTGCCGGCATGGCCAAATACATGAAAAAGAATGTTCCGGGAATGGATGTTCCCGATGAGTACATCGAGCGTATGGCGAATGCTGCTGATCCCAAAGCTGAAGGAATACAGATCTGCGTAGAAGTGCTCGAAGAGGTTCGCGCGGTCGAGGGCGTTTCCGGTGCACACGTCATGGCTATTGAGTGGGAGGAGGCCGTCCCTGAGATCATGGAGAAAGCGGGCCTCCTGCCTCGCCCATAGGGTCTTGCCGTGAAAAGTCGCGAGAAGGTACTCCCGAGTACAGCAACTACTAATCCTGCCGGCCATCTTGTCATCGGCGGATGCGATACGGTCGATCTAGCCGAGAGATTCGGCACACCCTTGTATGTCTATGACGAAGAGGCGGTTCGTTCTCGGTGTAGGGAGTATGTGAAGGCCTTCAGCTCAAGGCTGGCTCGGACCGAGGTAATGTACGCGTCAAAGGCCTTCTCGACTGTAGCAATGTGTCAGTTGGTGACGTCAGAGGGATTGTCCATTGATGTCTCGACCGCTGGCGAACTTCATACGGCTATCACGGCGAAGGTGCCAGGCGAAAAGCTCTATATGCATGGCAACAACAAGACTCGTCAAGAGCTCGAGATGGCCATGGATCATGGGGTTCGAATTATCATCGTGGACAACTTTGATGAACTAGCCACGCTACAGGAACTTGCGCAGGAGCGCGGGGTCACGGTTCCCGTATACCTTCGGGTCACACCGGGAATCAAGGCCCATACGCATGAGTACCTAGAAACCGGTGGCGACGAGGCCAAATTCGGATTCCCATTGCGTGAGGGCATAGCGGAACATGCGATCAAGACCGCACTTGGGCTGGATAATATTGAGCTTAAGGGTGTCCACAGCCATATTGGATCGCAGATCTATGCCCTGCACTCCTTTAAGAGGGCGGTCGAGGTGGTCTTCGGTTTTCTCTCTGACATTCGTGAGAAGACCGGTTGGGTGGCTGATGAGGTCGACCTCGGTGGCGGTCTGGGCATCAAGTACGTAGCAGATGACGCCCCATCTACTCCAGATGAGCTCGCTGAGATCCTGCTGTCGTCGGTAGAGAGTGAGTGTGAGGAACTCAGCTATCCTGTTCCACACATTCTTATTGAACCGGGAAGGTCCATCGCGGCGAACGCCGGTGTAACGCTTTATACCGTTGGCGCGATAAAGCGCTCCCCCCACACCCGCACATTCGTGTGTGTAGACGGCGGAATGTCGGACAACCTCAGGCCGTCCATGTACGGAGCGGTCTACGAGGTGCTACTGGCAAATCGTCCTGGTGAGATCGCTGAGCATCCAGTCTCTATAGCTGGCAAGCACTGTGAGACCGGAGACATCGTCATCAAAGAAGCTCACCTTCCTAAAGTTGTGAGCGGAGATATTCTCGCCATACCCGCGACAGGCGCATACGGATATTCGATGGCGAACAATTACAACCGGCAGCCGCGTCCGGGTGCGATTCTTGTCGCTAATGGGCAAGCCCGAGAGATCGTACGCCGTGAGACACTGGCTGATATCGTGTCCCACGATCTGAGTATCGAGTAATGACTGACTGGGCTCACGCGGACGGTATCAAGGACCTTCTGAAGGGCGCCAGCAAGTTCGGAGCAAAAGAGTTACTGGTGCTCGAGCACCTCAAGGGTGCCAAAGGTCCCCTATCTGGACAGACCCTCGCAGCAGAACTATCTGTTACTAGGGCTGCAGTATGGAAGCACATCAAGTCTTTACGCACGGCCGGCTACGGCATTGAGGGCACACCGTCCGGTGGTTACGTGCTGGGCAGTCTGGCGCACAGGATGTATGCCCATGAGATCCCAGGCGATCACATCTTCCATTTCAACTCCTGCGGCTCCACGAATGATATAGCCAAGGAGCTTGCAACTGCCGGAGCCCCCGACGGGACCATGGTCATCGCAGATGAACAGAGTGCCGGAAAGGGGAGACGAGGCAGAAGCTGGGTCTCACCTCCGGGAGGGATTTACATGTCGGTGGTCACCAGGCCGACCATGGCCCTCAAGGCGGTCGGCCTGGTGACCATTGCTGCCGCTGTTGCTGCTGTGACGGCACTTCGACGGAATCACGGCGGAGGCAAAGAAGCGATCACCATCAAGTGGCCCAACGACATATTGCTAGGTGAGAGGAAGCTGGGTGGCATCCTGTGCGAGATGGCGGCTCAGCCCGATCAAGTTGACTGGATCGTCATAGGGATCGGACTGAATCTGGGTGCGCAGTCACAGTCGGAGCTGGATGTCATAGAGCCTGGACCAGCGTACATTCCTGTGCCCGAAGAGGAATCTCTGGCGGAGCGAGTGAAGTTCGTGCACGACTTCATCCCTGAGCTCGTGGAGCGAATCCGGCAGATAGGCGATGTCGGGCTCGTGAGTGAGTGGACTGAGCTGTCCTCTACCATTGGACGTCATGTTGAGAGTGATACCCATTCAGGGGTCGCGGTTAGGCTCGAGAACGATGGGTCCTTGGTGATCGTGTCGAACGGGACTGAGGTCCCTGTGGTGTCGGGTGATCTGGTCTACGGTTGAGAGGCTAGCCAGCTGATGTGAGATCAGATATCTCATCGATCTCTAGGTCTGTTAACGCTTCAGCATCAAGACGATCACGGATCAGCTGTTCGAACTCTGCAGGTGGGACAGGTCTGCTGAGAAGATAACCTTGGATCTCGTCACAACCCTCTCGAGCCAGACATTCCATGTGTTCCTCGGACTCAACTCCCTCGGCTATAACCGTCATACCTAGACTGTGACCCAAGCGGATGATAGCTCTAGCGATGGCGATATCGTCATGGTTGTCAGAGAGATCCTTAATAAAGGACTGATCGATCTTTAGAATATCCAGCGGGAACCGCCTCAGGGCAGAGAGGGATGAGTATCCGGTCCCGAAATCATCAAGTGACAGCGAGACCCCGAACTTGTGTAGTTTAGTCAGTACGATTACTGCAAGCTCCGGATCATGCATCAACATGCTCTCGGTGAGCTCAAGCTCAAGGTCGCTCGGGTCAAGCTGTGAGGATCCCAAAGCTGCTTTCACCACCTCGATTAGATTCTGCTTGCGGAACTGCGCCGCAGACACATTTACCGAAACGCGAAGGTGCGGAAGACCGTTCGCAATGAACTCCTTGTTCTGGCGACACGCTTCACGAATGACCCAAGATCCGATTGGATGGATCAACCCACAGGACTCTGCTAGAGGGATGAACTCCATCGGAGAGATGAGACCTCTCTCTGGGTGCTCCCATCGAATCAGTGCCTCCATGCCGATGACCTCACCGGTACTGATGTTGGCTTTTGGTTGGTAGTAGAGTATGAGTTCGTTGTTCTCTAAGGCGACCGAGAGGTCCTGCTCAAGGGCGATCCGGTTAGTGACCTCTTCGCTGATCTTTGAGTCATAGAACTGGAAGCCGTTTCGTCCGAGATCTTTAACCTGCTCAGCTGTCATCGCGGCATGCTTGATCAGGGATTGTGGATCGGTCACTCCGTCTATGCCGTGATCGGCGAAGGGGTACAGCACTATGCCGATACTGCATGTGAGGCTGACTTCTTTTCCACCCACCGCAAAGGGTTTTGCGAGGGTACGGCGAATACGATGTGCGAGGGTTCCAGCGTCTTGGGCCCCTTCAATGCCGGGAGCCAGCAGTAGAAACTCGTCACCGCCCATCCGTGCGACATGATCGATCTTGCGGGTGCACTGGGCAAGCCTACCCGCGATCATTTTCAGTAGCTTGTCACCTTCGCTGTGGCCCAGGTCGTCGTTGATGTCTGAAAAATGGTCCAGATCCAGGAAGACTACGGCCATGAGCTCCTCGTCACGATCACAACGATCCACGGCCTCTTGAACTCTATCCTTGAAGGTCGCGAAATTAGCGAGTCCTGTGAGGGGATCAATGGTTACGAGCGCGCGGATGAGCTCTTTGGCGTCGCCATTGACGCCGTCAGCACAGACGAGATCGTCAGCGCTAAAGCCTTTTCGGTCAGATTTCTCAAGCTCGATGATGCGCTCGCATATTTTTGCAAGCTCATCATATAGCCCGTGTTTTAGTTCTTCCTTGCTCACGAACGGCCTTTCCGTGGAGCCACAGGTACTCGTGCTTCTAAGTTAGCTATCGTCTTATTTCAGGCTCTGGTTTAATTTTGGGGACACCTCGACCTCTGCCCACAAACACCAAGTCCCCACCGATCACCAGAATGTAGACCAATGGATTGGTGAACTGACGGATCAATAGCGGGAGCTTGGGGTTAGGATTATCGGTGGCCAATTCATTTGACACAAATCTTTGCAGCCGGGTAGACGTCCTCGAGCCTTCTTACGTGCCAGTAATTCGGCCGATTGGGCTGGTGGGTTGACCGTGTCTTTACCTTCATCGAAAATCCCCTTTTGAAAACACCCTTGATTGAAATATTCCCAATCGGAGGTATCTCCAAGTCGCTCGGAGGGTAGATTCTCATGCAAGAGAAAGGTGCTGCGCATGAGTGATGGACGCGATGTTGTTATAGGGGCTGATGGATCGATTGAGAGTCTCGAGGCTGTGAAGCTGGGGGTAAGGATCGCGGAGTGCACGAACAGCAGGGTGCTGCTGGTCAATGTGGTCAATTATGACATGGTGTTCAGGCTGGGAGTCCACATGCGAGACGGCATCAAGGCAATGGTCGCTGACGGAGAGGCAGTACTAGAGGCAGCCTCGTCTGCGGCTGGATGCGAGGTCGACACTCAGATGGTCGAGGGAGATCCGGCTGTGGCCCTTCTGTCTATTGCATCAGATCGTGATGCGGGCCTTGTGGTCGTTGGGCACAAAGGGACCGGATCACTCGAGCATATGGTTCTTGGAAGTGTGGCAACGAGATTAGTGCATCACTCAGACCGCCCAATTCTTGTGGTCAAACCAAGGAAGAGTGCGAATGCCGAGGATCGGGCGATAAAGATACTGGCGGCCATCGACGGCTCGGCTGAAAGTATCAGGGCAGCAGATGAATCTATTAGGATCGTCGCCTCTACATCGGGATCTGTGAAGTTGTTGCACGTAATGCACTTTCCTCTCGTCAGCACGACCACCGACATCGGTAGTCGGTTCCATGAACAGTATGCTGAGGCCGTAAAGGTCACCGGCGATGCACTGATCGATAAGGCAGAGTCCATGGGGGCTAGCGTAGAGTTCGAAACCGTGTCTGGTGCACCAGCCAAGTTGATACTCACCGAAGCAGAGAGTTACGGTGCGGATATCATTTCAGTTGGATCCAAGAGCACCAGCGGCTTGTCAGGACTAAGGCTAGGAAGCGTATCTGAGAACCTGCTGAGACAGTCGCCATATTCGGTAATGGTCTGTCCCAGGAGAGCGGTCGTGGCCGAGGCGACTGGCTAGCCGCCAAAGGTGTGAGCGCATCCGGGGATACTCTTTGATCGGTACATGGCCATATCTGCCTTGCTCACCAACGCCTCGAGGTCTTCGGTGTCCTCGGGGAACAAGCTGATGCCGATACTGGCAGTGACCGACACCTCGGCCCGTCCGATGGATATCGGCTCTGCGACGGTCTTGCACATCTTCATGGAGAGCGAACCCGCGTGGGTGCCTTCCTTCACGCCGAGTTGAATAACAGCGAATTCATCACCTCCGAGACGTGCAACGGTGTCAGAGGTTCGGACTGTCTTCCGTAGCCGAGCGGCTACTATCTTGAGCACTTCATCACCTGCGGCGTGTCCGTGTTGATCGTTGACGTCCTTGAACCCGTCTAGGTCGATGAAGTGAATGGCTACCATGTCCCCGAGCGCCAAGGCCCGCTCACTCTCTATCTCTAGCCTTTGGTAGAACAAGAGCCTATTCGGGAGGTCGGTAAGCGCATCGTGGGTGGCGAGATGAGAAATCGATTCCTCGGCCCGCTTTCTTTTGGTGATGTCCCGGAAGGCAGTGATGAAGGCTGTTTTACCATCATATTCTGTGCAGTTGGTCACGACCTCGACATGCACGCTTCGCCCGGTTCGGGTCTCGCATATTGTTTCGTACGGTCTGTGGGGGCGCTCCCCCGAAAGAGCCATCAGGTCGGTCATGCTTTCGGGTTTGAATATGTCTAGAATGCTCGTGCCTACCAATCCGCTCATAGAGTAGCCTAGGATCTCGGCTGCCGATTTATTGGCCATCACGACGTCATCTTGATGAATGACGAGCCCATCGAATGCGGACTCGAACAACCCGGCCAGCCGATCCTCACTTTCGCGAAGGGAGCGCTCTGCCTTGACTCTATCTAGTTCGGCGGCCACCCGAGGTGCGAATATCTCTAGTAGTGCTTTGGCCATATCTGGGTTACCCAGCGCCTGTTTGCTCATGGCCGCGATCACCCCAATGGGCTCACCTCGAGCATTGTCCAGTGGGATACCTATGTAGCTTTCAATACCAGCTTCGGCCAACCAATGGTCCATTGGGAATTTGGAGGCCGTATCAGTCGGGTAGTAGCAAAGTTTCTTGCCAATCACGTTCTCGCAGGGAGTGCCGGAAAAATCGAACTCAAAGTTCTCACCTAGGGCTCCCTCATTCCAAGTGGACAAAGTCTCAACACAATCTTCGCCCTCATCCAGTAATTTGCCGATGAAGATGTGGTCGACCCCAAGGATCTCTCCGAGTCTGGTGGTCAGAGCATCAAAGAACGCGGAACCAGTTGTGGCCAGAACGCCCTGTACGATGTCGCGGAGGGCGGAATCTTCCCACCTTCGTTTGCGCACAACGGTCCGAAGGCGTTGCACCTCTGCCCTGAGCCGAGAGAGTTCTTCGGTTTTGGAGTTCATATTCTCAGTAGTTTTCATACATTACTTGTATCGTCCACTATCAAAAATGACCTTAATCAGAACGTGAGCTGATCATAGACGCTAAGAAGGTGGCGGTGCGGGTTAGTCTAAAGCTCAGACCATGGGGTATAAATGGAAGAGTATGATAGCTCAACTGGTTAGACCCCGCTTCAGATATGGACGTACCGTCGTTGTTCTAGGCCTTCTGACCCTAATGCTGTTGCGTCCGATTCCTGCTGAAGCTGCTCAGATCTTCGAGCATGTGGCCACATTCCCTCAAGGCGGCGGAGTCACCCTAGACCATCCCATCGGCATCACGGCGATGCCTTCAGGCGATCTATTGGTTGCCGATACCGACAATCATCGTCTTGTGAGGCTGGATGTTAGTGGAAATTTTCTCGACGCCATAGGTAAAAATGGCGGCGATGGCACCGGGGGGGACGGTGACGGGGAGTTTTTCCATCCATACGGGACAGCCATTGCACCATCAGGGGATATATACGTGGCTGACTCTGGAAACTATCGCATTCAACGGTTCAGTAGTGCTGGAGTGTTTAAGAAGGAATGGGGCTCGTTCGGCACTGGGGTCGGCAAGTTCATATGGCCCACTTCTATCGCGTTCGATGCATCAGGCAATTACTACATAGCCGACGGTGGAATGGTCCAGAAGTACTCTTCGTCAGATAAGTTCATTGTGGCCTACAGCTCTCAGGGCCTTGGGATGGCCACTGGCATCGGGATAAACGGATCCGGCCATATTATCGCAACCAGCCTGATCGGCGACAGAATCGTAAAACTCAAGAGCGATGGAGCACTGATCAAGGTGTTCGGTGGCCCCGGTTTGTCGCCGGGAAAGTTCGATCAACCGTGGGGTGTTGCCGTGGAGAACAACGACTTCTTTTTCGTGGCAGACACAGAGAACAACCGCGTTCAGAGGTTCGATGCGAACGGTTTTGTTGTGGCCACGTGGGGACAAAGAGGAGGGGGGTCCGGAGAATTCAAGTGGCCGAAGGGGATCGCGGTCGACCAGCTGGGTGACGTTCTTGTTGCTGATTCCGCTAACAACAGGATACAGAAGTTCAGAGCGGCTACTGCAGGGTCACTGGAGGCATGGCCTAGGAGCAGATTAGTGTCGCCAGGATTTCTTGGAAAGGTTGCCGGAGAACTACTGGACACGAACACAGATCCGCTAGAAAACGCCACGGTACACATTCAGTGGCTTACTCCGACTGGAGCCTGGGGTCATCTTCAGACCGTGCCTACTGATCAGAACGGGTACTTCCAGTGGTGGACCAGGGCCTGGAACGGTTCCACCTTTAGAACCAAATACAACGGCACCAATGAATTGCTGTCAAATATTGTCAAGATCGATATGACTTCCGGGGGAATTCAGGCCTGGAATCCGTACTCACAAATCAAGTTCGGTGGGTGGACTCGTGTGCACGGGTTATTCCTGACCGAGGGTGGGAGTCCCCGTGCAGGGCAGACTGTGTTCCTGCAAGTTTGGGAGTACAAACTCCGGAGGTACATCTGGAAGGCCACGGCGACCACCTCGTCATCGGGATATTTTGACTTCTGGTTCAAACCGTGGGGTACGACTCACTATCGGGTCGCCACCGAGAATTCGATCATTGCTTCGAATGTCGTCACCAAGAGAGTCTCATTCCAGGCTGACGTCAAATCCTCATCGATCCGGATCGGCCTGGGATCAAAGGTGACCATATCTGGGAAGGTCCTACCCAAGCATCGGGGGGGAGTGGTCGATATTCAGTATCTGGATTCCGGAGCCTGGAAAAACCTCGCCACTGCCACTCTAAGCCCAACATCCACCTACAGCGTTCAGTGGACCCCACCATCCAAGGGTACGTGGACAGTCAGAACTCAAGTCAGAGAGCACTGGGATCACACCGCAGCAAACACCGGCTCGGTCAAGATTGTGGTGGACTAGGGCTTACTGGAATGCGATCACAAGGATCGCGAGATCATCGGCGAGCCTTCCTCCGGAGAACTCCTCTACCTCGCTAACGATTCTTTTGGGAAGCTCAGACAGACTGGCGTCTGCGTGCTTGGAACAGACAGATAGCAGCCTGTCCTCACCGAACAACTCGCCCTCCTGTCGGGCCTCAATGACGCCGTCGGTATAGAGGACGATTCGACTACCTTTCTCCACCCTCAGCTCAGTGCTTGGTGGTGTATGGGCTGTCATTCCCAGTGGTGCCGTGTGGCCAGATTCAAGGAGCTGCACCGAGTCTTCTTCTATAAGGACGGGAGGCGGATGGCCTGCACTGCTATAGGTGAATAGACGAGTGTTCAGATCGAATATCCCGAAGATCCCAGTGATGAAGATGTTCATTGGGCAGGTACGCTCGATCACATGGCTGGTCTTGGCGACCACCACGCTTGGCTCATCCCCTTGAAAGGCATAAGCGCGTAGGGTGTTTTTTGCCTCAGCCGTCATAGTCGCCGCTTCGAGCCCTTTGCCGGAAACGTCGCCAATGGCTATCCCGATCCTGTGCTCCTCGATCTGAAATATGTCATAGAAGTCACCGCCTACCATGGCTGTATCAGTCGCCGAGTTGTAGAGCCGACCGTATTCGATTCCGGGAACTTCCGGGGGAAGGACCAGCAGTGATTCCTGTAGGGTGGCCGCGATCAATCGTTCAGCCTCATACAGTTCGGCATTTTCAAGCGAGAGAGAGATCGAGGCTGCCAGTTGATCCGCAAAATCGATTTGGGCGGGCGAGAATTGTGGATCTCCCACGCGAAAATAGAACTCGAGGACTCCGATCAGTTCGCCTTTTGTGAGCAGGGGTACCCGCAGGGCGGATTTGAGTCCCAGTCCTACAAAGGATATGGAGTCGAACAGACCGTCAGATTCTATATCCGTGCCACGGATGACCTGGGATGAATAGTCGCCGCCGGAAAGTTCTGTGGCGCCATGGAAGGGGACCCCCTTTGATTCGGGTGGCAGTCCATAGGTGTGGGCATATTCCCACCCGTTCTGATCCTCTAGATCGGGCTGGCTGACCCTCTGTGCAATTGCTGAATACTCTGATCCAAGTGCCTTTGATGACTCGATGATGACGCGACCCATGATCTGCTCGAAATCCAAGGTGGACGTGATGGCTCGATTGATTAATATCAGCGAATCGCCAAGCTCCTTGGCCTCGCGCACCGCGGATTCGAGCTCCACCCGAGCGGATACGTCACGAACAACTCCGATGGCGTGCCATTGTTTGGAAATCTCGAGACGCGAGAGGGACAGTTCGATCGGGAAGGCTGAACCGTCTTTCCGCATGGCCGGGAGCTCAACAGTATGATCGATGGCCGGTCCACCACCGGTTCTCTTGAACCGGGCAAGGCCTACCTGATGTTTTGAGCGATACTCTGGAGGAATGATGTGATCATGGATCTGATGCCCGAGCATCTCACCCTCTGAATAGCCAAAAAGACGGTCGGCCGCCTTGTTCCAGTACTCGACATAGCCATCGTGATTGAGGACGATCACGGCGTCCCGAGCAGCATCCAGCATTGCCTGAAAGCGTATGGATCTTTCTTGATCGTGTTGCATGAGTATCAGGGTAGCAGAATGAGATTTAGCAGCAGATCGTGTTTACTGTGGTGCCCTCGATACAGAATGGATGATCGGCCACAGGGTATTCACGTCGGTCCGTACCTCCATACATCGATCCTTGAGAAACGAGAGAGCGGTTTCGATGCGTTGTTCATCTCCGAACAAAGCGAGCAGAGCGCCTCGTACTTCAAGTGAATCTGGGAACAAGGCCGCTGGAGTGGTGTCCTCGGCGTTTCGCTCGCTGCAGCCGATTTGTATTAGGCCGGGGAACATCTGCTTGAGCGAGTCGCAGTCGAACCCTCTGCTGGTCAGGGGAAGTGGCTCAGGATGCTGTCGCTTTACCCATTTCACCGAGTCCAACAGGACTTGATTTCCCAGTGCCCTGGCGCCATCCAGTCGCCCGGGGGCCGCGATACAAAGGAGTCCCCCTGCTGCTACTCGGTCCGCAATATTGGTCCGGTCCTCTTCGGTCGTCCAATGAAGGGACATACTGGTTAATACCAGATCGAACTCTCCATGCTCGGGCAGGCGATCCATGAAAGTGTGGGCTTGCCCCAGCTTTTCTCTAGCGATGTTCAACATTCCGGGGGCCGGGTCCATCGCGATGATCTCTGCATCGGGAAATCGGGAGGCAAGAACTTCGGTTGAGAATCCTGACCCGCAACCGACCTCTAGGATCCTGTGTGGGTTGGTGGGTGGGAGCATGTCCAGCAGGTCTCTAGCAATACTCCGATAGAACTCCCCGTGAGCCTCGGTGGAGTAGTCGCGGGCGCGAAGATTGTAGTGGCGAGCCGGATTCATTTAGCGGTTTCCAACGTCTAGGGAGTCCCGAAGCCATCCTGAGACTATCTCCGCCAGTTGTGGAGAGGACAGAATGTCCACGTGGTTCACACCTCTGATGATTCCTCCATCAGTAACCTCCGGTAGGTTTGCCCACGCGTGCAGGGCATCCCGGACGGTCACAAGGTCACTAGATGCCCTGACTAAAAGCACAGGTCTGTGCGTCCCGATCGATTCCCCGAAGCGTTCAAGGATTTCCGTAAGGCCATGGTACGGAGCGGTCTCCCTGACTCGACGCTGCCTGAGGCTTCGAGCGACCTCTTTGTTTCCCTCGAGAATGTCAGGTCTAAGTGGGGGGCAGATCCCAGCGATTATCGCTGCGGAAGAAGCGCCGAGGCAGATTCTGGCACCGATGCTGTGACCGATCGCGAATAGAGTCGGGTAGACCTCATCGATGTGTCGCATTGCTCGGAAGACAGAGTCCGCCGAGAATTCGCCGTCTGATCCTCCGTGCCCAGGAAGGTCGATAAGCACCATTTCCGAGGCAACGGTCTCACAAAGGTGCAGGCCGAGTCCGAGCATCTCTTCCTTGCAGCCTCCATAGCCATGGATCATCAGACCGGATGGACCCGGAGTTGCACTTCTCAATCGGATCATCGCCACAGCGAGAGGGCCGGCTGCCCCTGCAGCCGGCACAGTCAGGGTGGATCTGGATATTCGTACTTCGGTGTCAGACATCTTGGGTCGCTTTCTCTGTGATTCCAATAATGGCCTCTCGTGTTGTCCTCACAAGAAGACGTATCTGGTCCGGAGTAATACTTAGAGGAGGCATAAGCACCACGACATCTCCCAGTGGACGGATGATGACTCCACTCTTGCGGGCAGCAAGGGTAACTGCCCGGCCAACGCGTAGATCTGCGGGATAGGCCTTCTTCTCCTCTTTGTTTTCGACAAGCTCGATGCCGATCATGAGGCCCCTTTGGCGGATCTCACCCACCTGTTTCAGATCGGCGACGGACTCTAAGCACTCGGCCAACAGGTCGATCTTGGGTTGAATGGCTGCGATCGTCTCGTCCTCCTCGAATATCCTGAGATTTGCCAAGGCTGCAGAGCAGGCAAGAGGGTTTCCGGTGTATGAGTGACCGTGAAAGAAGGTCTTTAATTCAGTATAAGGACCTCGGAAGGCATCAAAGATCTGTTCGGTGGCGACTGTGGCCGCGAGAGGTAGATACCCACCCGTGATGCCTTTTGCCATACACAGCAGGTCAGGAATCACGTCCTCTTGCTCACAAGCAAACATAGTTCCTGTGCGACCGAAACCAGTCGCGACCTCGTCGGCTATCAGAAGGATTCCCTTCGACGAAGTTGCCTGACGCACTCTCTTTAAAAACCCCTCGGGCCAGGTGATTATTCCAGACGCCCCTTGGGCCAGAGGTTCGATGATGACGGCGGCAAGTTCGTTCTGGTGCTCATCTAGGAGTCGCTCGAACTCTGATGCACAGGCCATGTCGCAGCTACTCTTCTCAAGTCCCAGTTCGCACCGGTAGCAGTATCCACTGGGGGAGTGAATAACTGGGAACAGGAGCCGATTGAATTTCTCATGGAATGTGTCGATTCCACCAACCGAGACGGACCCGATCGTGTCCCCGTGGTAGGCCCCTGAGAATGAGAGGAAACCGGTACGTTTTGTGCCGCTACCCTCTCGCTCGAGCCAGTACTGATAGGCCATCTTCAGGGCTACCTCGACTGCTGTGGAGCCGGAGTCGGAGTAGAAGACTCGGGTGAGTCCCTCGGGTGTGATGGCGGCCAGCTTCGACGCTAGGTCTACCGCCGTAGGGTGAGTCGCTCCGAGCATCGTGGTGTGGGCGACCTGGTCGAGCTGGGATCTTATCGCAGCGTCTATGCGGGGCTCCCGGTGGCCGTGAACATTCACCCACAGTGATGAAATTCCATCGAGGTACCTATTGCCATCGGAGTCGATTAGATAGTTCCCATCTCCTTCTACTACGACCAAGGGATGGGGTGACTCCGCCTCGTACTCTTCGGCCTGGGTGAAGGGGTGCCAAACATGTGAAAGGTCGCGGCGGACGAGTTCGTTCGTATCGAACTCAGACATCTCCTGTCACCGTCTCACGCGCTCGATCAGGCAGGATTAGTTTAACGAGAGAGCTCAGTGCGTCCTCATTGTTGCTGCCGGGGCCTAAAAAGACACAGGGTAGTCCGGTCAGGGCCCGCAATTCGTCCATTGTCCGGGGATCGAATGGTTCGCTGCGGCTTTCAGAGACTACGAGCGCCACTACTGTGGCCCCCCTTGCGGTCGCGGCTTCCAGTGCCGAGCAGGTTCGAGAAAATGTACCCAAGTAGGGGTCAGTCACTAAGATGCACTTGCCCCCGATATCTCTTGCAAGGTCAGCCATGGTGTATCCATGGGCCAGCGGGGACAGAACACCTCCGGCCGTTTCTACGATGGTGAAAGCTGTGGCGCTTCTGGAGCGAACTTGATCGATGACTCTTGCCTCGTCAAACGTCCCGCCCAGGGCGAGGTGAGGGGATATTGGTTCCGGGGAGGTGAACACGGTCACGTTGCTGGGATCGTTGTGTCCCAGGGAGGCCGCAAGGCTGGAAGCATCACTTCCGACCCCGTTTACCCCATATCCGGTTTCGACCGGCTTCAGTGCGTCGCACGCCAGGCCTTCGCTTAGCATCTGCTCTATCAAGCGACAGGCGATATACGTCTTGCCGACTCCTGTATCTGATCCTAGAACCGTCAGAATATTTGAGTCGGAGGGAGCTCCGGCTGAGAATTCCGGTTCAGCCGGATCGAACAGCTTACATAACCGCTTAATATCCGAAGCGCGGTGACTTGAATTAGCGGTGAGCCGTATTCGAGCGGAACCCTCCCGCACAGTGGGGGGTCTGACGCCAGGGGCGACGAATCCACTGCGTAGAAGACTCTTCATTTTGCTGATGACTGTTCTTGAGTCCCCGAGCACCACGGGAATGATGGGGGATAGTGGATCCCCCATTACATCGAGACCACTCTCTGCCAGGAGCGTCCGCAAGAGAGCGACGTTCTCTGCCAACTTCTCTCTGAGGGCGTCACCTTCACTGGAGGACAGGATTTTGACGGCGGTAGCAGCTGCGGCCACCGAGGCGGGGGGAAGCGCTGTAGTAAAAGTGAAACTACGAGCGCGGGACCTGAGTGATTCAATGAGCGGTCGAGGTCCCGCCACGAAGCCTCCCAAGGAACCGATAGCCTTGGACAATGTCCCGACTTGGATAGCATTGCCGTCCACGACGAGGGGATGCGCGTGAAGATCGTGGTGAGAAAGGGAACCCGCACCTCGTTGTCCGATCGTCCCTGTTGCATGAGCATCGTCGATCAGCACAGCCGCACCGTATTCGGCCGCGGTGTCCAGGATCTGGGATAGGGGAGCGATATCCCCGTCCATACTGAACAGTCCCTCAGTAGCAATAAGAACCTTGCTGTCCTTTCGGTTGCCCGCACGTAGAGCATCCAGACGTTTTGTGAGATCCCGAACGTCATTGTGCCCGAACCGGACTAAGCGGGCTCCGCTGGTGTGTGCGGCGTCGATAATGCTGGCGTGCGCCAGCCGGTCGCACAGGACCACGTCGTTTCGACCGACCAGTGAGGTGATGGCCCCATGGTTCGCATGAAAACCTGAACTGAACACAAGGGCAGCATCTGTCTGCTTCAAGGCCGCCAATGATGTCTCGAGGTCGACCACGGCTTGTGATGTTCCCGATATCGACCGAGAGGCTCCGGAACCTGTGCCACCCCGGAATGTCGCTTGCACAGCCGCAGCTTTCACCTGGGGGTGCTGTGATAGGCCCAGATAATCATTGGTAGCGAAAAAGGTGGCAGATACTGGGTGTTCATCCGGTAGGCTGAATCTGCCGGTGACGGAAGTCGTCATCTCGGCGATATTGGCGTGACGCACTAGACTGCTTTTCTCGAGGTCGTCGAGCTGTTTTTGGCAAGAGTCGATCACCCGGAAATCACGCACGGGAGCGCTCAACCGAAAATCCCAGCTCCTCAAGAGCGGCCAGATCCTTTTCTATCTGTGGTCCGAATGTTGTGAGGTAGTCGCCGATCAGCAGACCATCCACCCCGGCTCGCATGCCCTGCAGTTGATCGTCGCCTAAAGTCTCGCATCGACCACCGGCGAGCCTGATTATGGATGAGGGCATCATCAGGCGATAAATGGCCAAATACTTGATGGCCTCTTTTGAGTCGAGAGGACTCTGGAGCTCAAGCTTTGTTCCGGGTCTGGGTGTCAGGAAGTTGATCGGAACTGAATCCGGCCTGAGCTCAGCAAGCTCCGCACCGAACTCGATTCGCTGCTCAGGGGACTCGCCAAGCCCGAGAATGCCGCCGACGCAAGCCTCTATGCCCGACGATCTGAGGTGTCTTATGGTTTCGACTCGACGGTCGTAGTCCTGGGTGGTACAGATGCTGGGGTAGAAGCTCCGCGCGGTCTCTAGGTTGTGGTGGTAACGATTCAGTCCGGCAGCTGCCAGTGCTTCCGCTCTTTGCGCCGTCAGCGTTCCAAGAGAGCCACATCTCTGAAGGCCGGTCTCAGACTTAATGCGACCTATGGCATTCAACGCCGTCTCAAAATCGGCCTCGCTCAGGGCACCGCCACTTGTGACGATGCAGAACCGATGTGCTCCCGCCTCCTCGGCAAGCTTGGCATGGGACAGAATCTCGTCCGCCGACTTCATACCGTATACATCGATATGGGATGAGGCATGGCTTGATTGGGAGCAGAACGCACAGTCCTGTTCGCATTTGCCGGACCGTGCGTTGACGATTGCGCACAGGTCAACGTTGGATCCGCTGTTCTCTTTTTGGACCTCATGAGCCAACTGGACCATATGCTCGAGAAGATCACTGCCAGAGGAGCTGAGCTGCCGAGCGGTATCGATCGTGATAGCTCCACGGGTATCGATCTCGGCCCGCGCATGAGTAAGCAATGTATGTGTCATGGTCTCTCCATCCGAGGCATTGTAAACCTTGATATTAAAACAACGTTGACAATGATGATTCTCGGTCGGTAATCGGTCAAGCGGGTACGATAGAATCATGCGGTAGAGCGAGAATGAGAAAGGTGGAGGTGATCTTGCATGCTCATGGTCATTGATGTGGGTAACTCGACCATAGAGTGCGGTCTTGTATACGGACAAGAGATCGTCGAGTCCTTCCAGTTCCAGACTGTTTCCGCGACGGACACCGAATCACTGACCGAGTGTATCGTTAGAGGCCTTGAGGACACGAGCCGTAGTCTCCACTTGGTGCGAGAGCTCGCCGTTTCCTCGGTCGTGCCAGACGTGACGAAGATAGTAGGGGCGTTTACCTCGGATGGATTGCGACAGCCGCCAGTCATCCTGAACCCCAATATGCCCCTCGGGCTCACCCTTGCTGTGGACCAGCCAGAAAAGGTCGGTATGGATCGAATCCTAGGCGCTCTGGCCGCTAGAGCTCACCGTAGACAGGATTGTATCGTCGCTGACATTGGTACTGC
>JAUVYG010000074.1 GCA_030603185.1 Actinomycetota bacterium
GTGATCGCATCGCCTGCGAACAGGCCAGTGAGGTCACGCTCAGGATCTTCCTCGAAGAACAGCAGTTCATTTAGATTCGCTCCCTCGCCCCCAACCGCGGTCAACATATCCCAGTCACCGAGAAGTTCCCGGACTCCGTCCTCAGACAGCTCCCCCATGACTAGGTCGGCATCAAGCTGATCGCGAAGGGCATTGTGCAGACGTACGACTCTGGAGTCATCCTCAGCAAACTCATCCTCTTCGAGCCCGGCGAACCCTGCAACCAGAGACCGATGTTCAGAGTTTGAGAATCCATCTGGTCCACCTTGGTACCACTCACGAGAGATCTGATTAAGTTGACCCTGGGCCCAGTAGGTCATGAGGTAGGTGCCGCCTTCATCAATGGCCTGGTTTATGAGTACATCGATGGACATGCCGGCGCCGTCGCCGGATTCAAGGTATATCGCCCTACTACCCTCAGAGACTGTTGGGGGCCCAAGCACATCCTCACCCTCTACTACATCCCTTGAGATGCCAAGATCAACCGAGTTGAATTCCTCCTCGAACGGACGATCCGCACTCTCGCTCGACTCATCGAAAGAGGGACTATCTGCGCCCACGTCTTCCCTGGTGTCTTTCTCTAGTTCGTCATCCGGACAGCCAGTTGCCGCCAATAACATTGCCCCGATAACGATCAACAACAGTATGAATTTTGGACCGATTCTTGTCATCAATACCCCTGGCCCTTCCCGCCGTGAATTTCTATTAAACATGGTGATGGTTGGCAAGTACTTCCGCAAGGAGGGCCTTCATATCAGGAATGACCTCTGACCCCGAAGAAACGACATCTTGATGACTAGCTCCATGTTCAAGCAAAGGCATATTAGTGATGACACTGACGCCTATCACCGCTATGTCAGCCTCGCGGGCAGCGATACACTCGATGACCGTGGACATCCCTATAGCGTCCCCTCCCGCAGCTCGATAGAACTTGAGTTCAGCGGGCGTCTCATACTGAGGCCCTTTGACACCCACATAGACTCCGAGATGAAGAGGTCTGTTGATGGTCTTGGCCGCGGCTCTGGTCACCACTTCCCATAGCTGCGGATCATAGGCGCGCCCCATATCAATAAATGGGGTTTCCCGCTGAGTGTTCATGTCGATTGGTGACGTTCCGGTCATGTTTATCTGGTCCACTATTAGCATTAGGTCACCGGTGGCTAACTGCGGATTCAGGGAGCCAGCTGCGTTGGTCAGGACAACGGTCTTTGCCCCGATCTCGCCAAGGACCCTTACGGGAAAGGCAGCCTCGGAAGCAGAGTAACCCTCGTACATGTGGACTCTGCCGACCATGATAGCGACGTCCACGCCGCCCATTTTTCCTACTCGCAATTCGCCGGCGTGACCGATCACCCCGGATGTCGGAAAGCCAGGAATATCCCTGTACGGGATGGTGACCTTATCTGTCAGATCATCTGCCGCTCCACCCAGTCCTGAGCCGAGTACGACCGCGATAGCGGGGCGAAGCTGTCCAAGCCGACCTTGTATCATCTCGCCAGCACTGCGGATGTCGTCTCTAGCGCCCGTCAGAACTGACCCTTTTCGACGATCTCACTTCGTTCGATCATTCGAGCCTTCATGAAGTCACTGCGCTCAACCTCAGCCGGATCCACCTCATTCGCAAGTGCCAGGTAGAGCGAAACATAGTCGCCCAGGTATATCAGCGAGAACAACCGGGCGGCCTCGGAATGCCCCTCGGCCCACACCTCGGTAATGCCGCCGAGCTCGCTACCCAGCTGCGATCGAGTCTCTTCCATGCGCGCCAGAATACCTGGGTGATCCTGTTTGTCCCGAAGGAATATCAGGTGAACGCGACTAAGGATGTCCCTTGGATTGGAAAAGCCCACGGTCTCGTTGTGGTTGATCTCGGGAAACACGTTGGCGAATGCCAGCATCTTCCCGTTCTCGTTGAACTGCCCCTTCCAGCGCATAGCGGCAGCACCGGATAGTTCTTCTCCTCCGTATATGACCGGAAGAGACCCATGGATGCGTGAGGCCAGTTGTTTGGCTAGGTTGAAAGACTGCTCAGATTCAGGCTTATAGCTGTGCCTCTTGTCGGCGAGAAGTGACACCAGTTCACCCTCACCATCTATTCCCTGCGTGATACCGGCAGCCTTTAAGATGGCTATCAGAGGGAAGAACATATATGCAAGTGCCGATCGTGCCAGCATCCCTGGCGGGACCTTGATAAGCGGCAGGCCACCGTCCCTGGCCATCTCTTCGAGTCGGCCTCCAGAAGTCACTACGATGACCTTTGCGCCGTGCGCCAAGGCGGCCGAAGCAGCAGACAGTGTCTCTTCCGTGGTGCCTGAGTAACTTATCGCGATGACCAGAGTGCGATTGTCGACGAATCCAGGCATCTCATAGCCCTTATTGACCACGATCGGTACCTCTATCCTGGGACCCAGCAGCGTCTGAAGCATGTCCCCGCCAATGCCGGATGCGCCCATTCCCGTGATAACGACGGATTGGACCTGAGTGTACTGATGGGAAAGATCGACCCTGTGAAGCATCGCCTCACCGCACCTGTCCGGCAAGTTGAACAACAATTCGAACATGCCGGTAGTGTCTAGCCTATTTAAGTGGTCCAGGTCATCGAGAAGAGGTTGCGAGTCCGAGGGGTCCAGTGTGGCTCCTTTGGGTGAGATAACCGTCACGTTCCATCAATGTGCCTATTCTATTCCATCCAGCAGATGGTCTACAGCATCGGATAGGTCATTTGCGATGTATCGGGGTTCAAGGCCCAGACCGGACAGTCGTGCGGCTTCCGTCTCGCCCTTACCAGTACGTACAAGTATTGACGCTGCCCCCGCTGAAGCCGCAGCCCCTAGATCCCTCACGGTGTCTCCGATCACGACCGACCGGGTCAGGTCTACCCCATACTCGGCAGCAGCCTCCGCGAGCATTCCAGGGGACGGCTTTCGGCAGTCGCATCGATCGCTCTCTTGATGGGGGCAGATATATACCCGCTGCACTTCCCCACCGTCCCGCGACAACTGGTCGACCATTCGATTGTTCACATCCTCTGCTTGGCCGAGAGTGAAAATACCTTTGGCGACTCCGGGTTGATTGGTGATAACAAAGACCCTGATACCCGATTCATTAAGGCGGCCAATGGCAGAGCCCGCCCCAGGAATGAGACTGAACTCATCCCAACTCTTTACGTGATCGGATCTATGCGCGCAGATCACGCCATCTCTATCCAGAAAAACCGCATCGATACTGGTCAGCGCTCATCCTCCCGCTTCCATGGTTTTCAGAGTCACAGTATAGCTTTCATCTCTTGAATCCCACTGGCTTTAGGATTTGAGTACTTGGGTAATAGTATATATAATCATTTTAGTTATGTTTTCCTTCGCAAGCCGAGCAAGGATACGTCTATGCAGATCACCGCCAAGACAGAATACGCACTAAGAGCGGTTCTCCACCTTGCTGAGAACCATGAAGATCCTGGTTGGGTCATGGCCCGTGAAATAGCAGAAAACCAGAACATACCTCCCAAGTTCCTACCTCAGATCTTGCACACCCTGAAGCAGGCCGAGGTGGTCGTGGCGAGCAGAGGAGCCAGGGGTGGATTCAGATTGAGCAGAACTCCAGCCGAACTAAGTGTCGGAGAGGTAGTCGAGGCTGTCGGGGGTCCGGTTCTGACCAAACCGTGTGACAAGGACCTCAGCTGCGAGTTGAAGCCAACATGTCCCATCTGTGGTTTGTGGTCAGAGGCACACGATAGTATGCTGGGTGTGCTGCACGGGACATCTGTCTGGGACTTAGTTGAACGTAAACGTTTAGCCCAAAAGAGCTCGGGGCATGCAATGTCAATAATCGAGACTTGAAAGGAGGCCCGATGTCAGAAGCAACTCAGACCTTTACAAAGGACATGGTGATCGGCGAGATTCTCGCTGCTAAGCCAGCTGCGTCTAAAGTCATAGAGAAGTACTTCGGTGATGGATGCTTCACATGTCCAGGAATCTCCATGGAGACGATTGCTTTCGGATCTTCTATGCACGGCGTAGACGCTGATGAAGTCGTAGAGCAACTGAACACAGTCACCGACTAGAGAATTCGAACAGCGAATCCCATAGGCGTGTTTCGCTGTGCTTGCTATTGATTGGTATACTTTTGCTCCCATTGAGGTGAGCCTCTTACAAAGGAGAGATGAATGCACGAAGACGTAGAGAAGGCACTGGATCAGATTCGTCCTGCACTACAGGCAGACGGTGGCGACGTTGAGTTGGTAGCAGTTGAAGACGGACTGGCCAAAGTGCGCATGACAGGCGCATGCGGTAACTGCCCGATGTCTCAGATGACACTCAAGAACGGTATCGAGAGAGTGCTTCTTAACAATGTACCTACCCTTAAGGGTGTTGAGGCGGTCTAACCACTGCCGATCCCACCGCCGCAAGGCGGCTTATAGTTCGTGATCTAAGGCGGCGATCCATTAGGGTCGCCGCCTTTTTCCTGCCCATTTGCTCTCGCTGAGGCCATATACAACCATGGTTGATATGCTCGCTTGCAGTCTCCGGATAGTGTCTTCATCACACCCCTACGTGAGCAATGTCACGACAAAGACGACGGAGGAAACATGAATGGCCCGACACGATACCTGACCCGATTCGGAGAGCTGATCCAGAATCTGCTCGAAAGCAAGAGCCAGCAACTCGGGCGAAAGGTCACACTGAATGAGCTGTGCTTTCGAGCAGATGTGGACGTCAGCAACGTTTGGCGCAGCATGTATACAGAGCGCCGGGAAGGGCGGCCGCCTTCCCCCCAGATTCTAAGGGACCTGTCGTCCCACCTACCCATCAGCTACTGCGAACTTCTTGAGGCCGCGGGCCATGCTGACCTGGCTGAGGTGATTGCCGAGCAAGGAAAGCTTGAGACCCGAATCCAAGCCGATGCCACCCTGCCGCCTGACCTAAAGGCGCAGTTGAACTCCTATCTCCAATTCCTCCGGAAGAACACGGGAAAAGAGCAGCAACCCAAGTTCGCCTGAGATTTGGATCGCCCTAGCGGAGCGAACCGGTACGCACGAAGCACCCGTGACTGGACTATCATCGAGTCATGGGTGCTTTGCGTTCCAGAGAACATATACCTGAGCTGCGAAGGCAGATAAGACTACTTCCCAAGAAACCGGGCTGCTACATCTTCAAGAGTGGCGCCGGGGACATCCTGTATGTGGGCAAAGCCAAGGTGCTTCGCAACCGCGCCACCTCATATCTAGCCAAGGACCTACAAGAGCGCACTGCAATCATGATCAGCGAAGCACGCAGTATCGACTTCATCGTTACTGAGAACGAACTCGAGGCCCTGATGCTCGAGAACAATCTGATCAAGAAGAACAGGCCTCCGTACAATATCTTCATGCGGGATGATAAGAGCTACCCGTACGTGGTCATAACCGTTGCCGACAAGTATCCGAGGTTGTCAGTGATGCGTAGACCGCGCATCAAGGGCGCCAAGATCTACGGACCTTACACTGCCAAGGCGACCCGTCAAACCGTAGATTTCCTGCGGGGCATATTCCCCATCTGTACATGCCGGACCCCTGAAAAGGGACGCAACGGAAGGTGTCCCTGTCTCGACTATCACATCGGTAAGTGTATGGCCCCGTGCCTCGGAGCCGACCCCGATGAGTACCGAGAGATGGTTACCGAGCTCTGCATGTTCCTCGAAGGCAAACGAGGTGAGATATTGAAGCGCCTCGATAAGCAGATGAAAGCTGCCTCCGAGGAAATGCGCTTTGAGCGCGCAGCGGCTTTGAGGGATCGGATCAAGATCATCCGGGGAATGCTAGAAGATCAAAAGGCGGTCTCGGTCAGCGCACGCGATGCGGATGTGGTCGGGTTCGCTAGCACGGCCACATCCAGCGTCATCCAGCTATTGAACATCCGTGAAGGCCTTATAATCGACAGCAAATTCTTCGGGTTCCCCTACGCGTCTGAAGAAGAGGTGATCGGCTCCTTCCTAAGCCAGTACTACACCTCGGGGCCCCCGATCCCTCCGGATCTGCTGCTACCCCAGCTTCCTGGGGAGCATGAAGTGATTGCTGAGTTGCTAAGCAAGACCAAAGGTGCAAAGGTACGGCTCTCTGCCCCGATGCGAGGGGAAAAGAAGAAACTCGTAGCGATGGCCATAGAGAACGCCGAGCACAGTATCGAGAAGGAGATGAGTCTTGAGACCAAGTCAATCGAACAGTCGGCTCGATTGATCGAGGAGCTTCGTCAGGCCCTGTCTCTCGAGTCCGCTCCGCGCCGGATCGAGTGCTACGACATATCGACCACCGGAGGCCGGAACAGCGTAGGTTCCCTCATCCTCTTTGTGGATGGGCGCCCGGAAAAGGCCGGCTACCGGAAATTCAGAATTCGCTTGGATGACGGACTCGACGATGTTGGAATGATGAAAGAGGTCCTGACAAGGCGCCTCAAGCACCTGAACACAGACTCGAAAGATAGACATTTTGCTCAGACCCCGGACCTCATTGTCGTCGATGGTGGCATAGGCCAGACCAATGCCGTCGCCTCGATACTCGATAAAGCGGGGCATTCCATCCCTCTCGTCGGTTTGGCAAAACGACTCGAAGAGCTGTACTTGCCGGGAAAGTCCAAGGAGCCGATCAGACTTCAGGCAGATTCAGCACCACTGCGACTGCTTCAGCAGATGCGGGACGAGGCCCACAGGTTCGCTATCAGTTACCACCGCTCCCTGCGGTCGCAAGAGATGACCAGAAGCGCACTTGATTCGGTTCCAGGTGTCGGAGCAACAAGAAGGCGAAGGCTGCTCGCAGCCTTCGCCTCACTCGAAGAATTGGCAGCGGCCCCTGAAGAACAGATCGTCAAGGCCGCCGGTGTACCACGCACGACTGCCCGCGAGATCAAGCGGCGGGCTGGCGAAGAGCTATCCGGCGGATAGCGCCTCTTGCTCTGAGCTGATGAACTCTATACACATAGCGCTGAATTGTCTGTAGAAAGCTGTCTCAGCCGTTCGAATCACTCGGGCCAAGTAGCTCGGCACCCAGGTGCCGAGATGATCAGCCAGAAACTCAGCCTGCTGGGTTCGACATCCATCCAGCTCATCGTCAGAACATTCAGACTCTACCTGACAAAGATGAGCCATATAGGCTAACTCAGCTGCCACGTGGTCGGGTTGGTCCTTCAGCTCCTGCCCGAGTGCCAGACCACTTGACTTGAACAGATGAAGCATCTCTCTGGCAGCAGGACCGAACATCTGCCCGTGCCCTCCCTTGCCGTCCGTCATAACGTTCACCGACTCGAAGGGCGGCAAATGCGGGCCGGGGCCCAAGAATAGGTGGGCATACTCGAAACCGAGCGTTTCTACCTCATCGGACTTTGAGTCCTGGGCCAGGTCGACTTTGAGATCCTTGAGCGCGGATAGCATCGGCTCCTTTTTGAGTCCATCCAGAAAATCCCGGGTGGGCTCATGCAAGTAGACCTCGGACAACAGTGAGTACAGCGAGCCTCTAGCGAGAGGCTCGGGCCGGGATCGCATGTGCGACCCCGGCCTAGTCTCATCCAGAACCGTCTGTTGGTTCTGTTCGTTTACGTTATCGCTCATGTGATCGGTAGCAGCGGTATTGTCTGCCCCCCGATGACCACTACGTACTTGATCATGAAGATCGAGAGCAATACGAGCACTGCCGCTGCAAGAGGAATCGCGACTGAAGAGGTCACCTCGCCTCCATCAGTGGTGGCTGCGACGCCGCTATTGCGGACACCCAGCCACCCCAGAACCACACCTATGGTTCCAAGCACGAACACCCCGACCCATACAGCGGCCGACATGTCACCCGAGATGAACAATTCCCCTGCGGCCTGGGCCTCCGTACCCGCGCTGGTAAGTGAGAACAGGTATGCGAAGGTGCCTATCAATGTAGCCAGGGATCCCCAGACCATGGTCCTTGATATCGTGACCCCGGGAGTATCTTTGCTTCCTGGAACCGCACCGAGCAGAACTAGAACAGCTGCGCCGGATGCCATGGACGCTAGAGGGAACAGAAGCGGAATCCCACCAACTGCCCAAACAGCGCGACCAAAGTCAGCAAGGAAGAAGCCGTGATAGAAAATGACCGCGATACCCAGTGCCACGCCGATGGCTCCCAGTAATTTCTCTAGGCTTTCCCCGTACTTGGCGATTCCGATGGCACTGACCGCGTATACCGCGGTTACCAGTAGGAACAACAGCTGTATCCAGCTGCCCCACCAAACAGCCGAGCTAGGCTGGAATGATAGGTATGGCAAGTAGGCCTTACCCGTCTGCGTGAGCTCGGTCGCGAGCAGGAGTAAGGATATCCCCAAAGCGATCGGGGCGAATACAACCGCCGCGTTGCGTACCTTTTTAAACTTGTCCCAACCCGCAGAGAACGAGGCCAGAATAATGATGATGAACGCGCCGACTCCGGC
>JAUVYG010000013.1 GCA_030603185.1 Actinomycetota bacterium
CCGCACAGACCTTCGGCAGCAGCTACGACCGCAGTGGATTTTCCCACCGAGAACGCGGCGAACTGTCTGGTCAGCTCCTGTGAGCCGCAGTCCGGGCAGCCGTCAGGCTGCCCTCCGACTGACCGGACCAGATCCTCAAAAATATGATCACATGACTGGCAGCGAAATTTGTATATCGGCATACCTCTCGTATATCACACAACCGGAGGCATTACAGCGTCACATCAATTTCACTGACTCCCACGACTTAGAGATAGACTGTGAGAATGAGTGAAAAACTGAGTTCAAAAACCCGACCAACATTGGTTTTATTAGACGCGAATTCCCTATTCTACAGGGCGTTTCATGCACTGCCATTGACACTGACGACCAGGGACGGGCAGGTGACAAACGCTGTTTACGGCTTCACTTCGATGTTCATCAAATTGCTGGAACGGATAGGCCGGCCTGCTGCGATAGCCGCGGTTTTCGATAAGGGACTTTCAGGCAGGGGAGAGATATTCCCTGAGTATAAGGCTCAAAGACCTGAAACTCCGGTGGAGCTAAAGCAACAACAACCTCTCGTTCGTGAAGTTCTCCGCGCTCTTAGCGTTCCTGTAGTCGAGGTCGAGGGGTACGAGGCAGACGATGTCATCGCCACCTTCGCTACCCGAGGCGAAGCAGAGGGCTGGGAGGTCATGGTGGTTACCAGCGATCGAGACGCCTATCAACTCGTCTCACCGCATATCAAGATCATGACCAACCGAAAGGGCATCAGCGATATCGTCATATATGACGAAGACAAGCTCGCAGAGCGCTATGACTTGAGACCTGACCAAATGGTCGAGATGGCCGCTCTAAGAGGGGACCCGTCAGACAATATCCCAGGAGTACCCGGGGTTGGCGAGAAGACCGCGATCAAGTTGATCAAAGAGTACGGAACTGTTGAGCAGATAATCGCCGCAGCTCCGAATATCAAGCAGAACAAGCTCAGAGAGAACCTGATCGCTCACTCCGACGGCGCCATTCTTGGCAAGGAACTGGTCACCCTTCAAAGGGACGTGCCAATCGGTACGGATGTGGACGGACTGAAGTGGGGTCCTTGGGATGATGTGCAGGTCAAGCAGGTCTTTCAATCATTTGAGTTCCGCACTCTATATCAACAGCTAATGAATGTCGCACACGGGATGTCCGGGCAGTCTGGTGCGAATGTAGCCGAGGCCAGCCAGCCGAAGCCGGTCAAGGCGCCACCTGTCACAGCTATTACTGATGACAACCTCCCTGCTCTAGCGAAAAAGTGGGAGAAGTCGGGCTCGCCGGACCTCGGCCTCGAGATGATGGTGGACGAGTCTGGGGCGCTGACGACGGTTCTATTGTCTGACGGCAAGGATAGTTGGTCGTTAGCGCTGGACCCGAACGCGCTCTTTGAGTCTCTGGATGGACTGAGCGCGCTCGGTCGCTCTTATCAGGGACGACTGGTTCTTGAAGATGCCAAGGCAGCCATTCGCAAACTACGCAGTCGGGGAGTAAGGATGGACTGCAGAGTGTTCGATGTAGGGCTTGCCGGCTACTTGGTCGAGCCCACCGTCAATGATTACACTTTGTCTCGCCTCGCAGCTGACTATCTGGAAAGAACGATACCTGATAGCCCAGTGGTCAAAGTCGAGACCGAGCTACTTCCTGAGGTTGATACTGAAACCGGCGAGGCATCACCAGGGGAAGTCATGTCGGCTCGAGCTGCGTCCCTGGCTGATCTGGTGCCCGAACTCGAGAAGATCCTGGCTGAGAGGGATCAGATCGAGTTGCTTGAGAACATGGAGCTCCCTTTGATGCGGGCCCTGGTCGACGTTGAAGATCGGGGCGTGGCTATCGATCGTGAGTACATCCAGGAGCTCAGCCGCCAGCTGGGAACTCGCATTGCCGAGCTGACGACGGCCATCCTAGAGGACGCGGGTGAAGAGTTCAATATCAACAGCCCGCAGCAGCTGCAAGAGATTCTGTTCACAAAACTTGGCCTAAAACCGGGCAAGAAGACTAAAACCGGTTTTGCGACGGACGCTTCGACCCTTTCACTCTTGGTCGACGACCATCCGATAGTAGCCAAGATAATGGACTACCGAGAGCTGACCAAGTTGAACGGGACATACCTTGAACCACTGCCTACGCTGGTCGATCCGATCACCGGCAGGGTTCACACTACGTTCAATCAGAAGGTCGCCGCCACCGGTCGACTTTCGAGCAAGGACCCCAATCTTCAGAACATCCCCATAAGGACGCCACTAGGGAAACAGTTAAGGAAGGCCTTTGTTCCAGGTAAGGGGTATGACGGTCTATTGGTGGCCGACTACTCTCAGGTAGAACTTCGGATCCTCGCTCACCTGAGTAAAGACGAGATCATGACCGAATCCTTTTTGACCGGAGATGATGTTCACGCTCGGACAGCTGCCGAGGTGTTCGGGGTGCCGCGCGAAGAAGTGACCTCTGAGATGCGGAGTCGCGCAAAGGCGGTCAACTTCGGAATCGTCTACGGCATATCTGCAAAAGGTCTTTCGGACCAACTTCGAATCCCCATCGGAGAAGCCCAGGTGTACATCGACCGATACTTCGAGCGTTACAAGGGTGTTAAGGAGTACATCGACAGCGCAATAGCTGCCGGCCACCGTGATGGTTATGTGACGACGCTGTTCGGCCGGCGCAGGTACCTCCCGGAGATCGCTTCCCCGAATTTTCGTATGCGTACTTTCGGCGAGCGATTGGCGGTCAACATGCCGATTCAGGGAACTGCTGCCGATATTATCAAGGTGGCGATGGTCGATCTCGAAGACTCTCTGAAGGCTGCTGCGATGAAGAGTCGAGTCGTTCTTCAGGTCCACGATGAACTTGTGCTCGAGATCGTGGACTCAGAACGAGACGAGGCTTCCAGGTTCGTCAAAGAGGCCATGGTGGGTGCGTTCGAGCTTAAGCCACCGCTCGAGATCGATATGTCTGTCGGAACTGATTGGTACTCAGCGAAGTAGGAGGTTGGATCTGAACGTTCTTGGCTTAGCGGCCTTGGCCGCGGTTTCGACCCTAGTAGCTGGCGCCTTTCCATTGCTGGCTTCGCGCGAATTCAGTCAGCGGGCCCTTTCCCGACTTGTCGCACTGTCGGCTGGGATTCTTCTGTCGGTGGGATTACTTGAAATGCTTCCCGAGAGTTTTGAGATCGCCGGCAAATCAGCCCTGGTAGCTGTCGGGGTCGGTTTTATCCTGCTGTATCTTGTCGAGAAGATAACTCTTATTCACGTCTGTCGTGATAAGGACTGCGATGTTCATGCCTTTAGCTCGACCGCTCTGATCGGGATCGGGTTTCATAGCTTTGTGGATGGTTTCGCGATCGCGGTCAGCGGTCAATTGAATGTGGCGCTGGGGCTGCTGGTCGCAGTTGCAGTGCTGGTACATCGGATTCCTGATGGAGTGTCTGTAGCAGCAGTAATGCTGTCCCATGGTTATGAAAAGTCACGCACCTGGCTGATACTGATATTGATATCGGTTCTGGCGCTGGTCGGTGCTGTCGTTGGAATCTCTATTCCGATATCGCCGGGGACCTCACTGGTTGTACTCGGTGTAGTTCTGGCGCTTTCAGCCGGTACTTTCATCTATGTGTCTACCAATGACCTTTTACCTGAAGCCCATCGTCAGGCGCAGGACTACGGAGTGCCGGTGCTATTCGTTGTCGGGTTCTTCGGCTTTTTTGCTGTGGGGGAATTACTTCCTCATCTGTTCTGAGTGATTGAAACCGTCAGCTGTTGAAGGCAGCTAGTGCCCAGGGTATGATTCGTATGGAAACGTTTTAGGGCCACCCGGGTAATCAGAAACAGGAGTGATTGCAGAAAAGTATGCGGACCTCTAGATCAGCCATCGTACTTCTCTCTACGGTTATTGGCCTCCTCACTTTCTCTATCGCCAGTGGCTGCAATACGCCCCCTCAAGTAGCTCCGGTCGACTACTCCAGTCTTATGCGCGATGTAGGAGAACGATACAAAGATCTCTACGTCGCCGCCCAGCAGGAAAAGTGGGAGTTCGCTGATTTTCAAGCCAAGAAGATCAGGGTGCTTATGAGCCGGGCCGCAGCTATCCATCCGGCTTCTGCCAGAGACACCAATAACTTCATTCAAGAGGCCTATCCTGGAATTATTGATGCTATAAGTTCAAGGGATCACGAGCAGTTCGAGGCTGAGTACGGAAGCTTTGCCACAATGTGTAATACCTGCCACGTAGCGCAGAACGTCGGATACCTGTCTCTCACCATTCCGACTATGTCCGATTCACCGATTCTAGACGCAGGTCTGCTTGCCGTGGGTGGCGAGGCAGATCCCACCGTTGAACCCGCCACCGAAGAGGAAGTAAAGGGGGCCTGCACTGTCTGCCACACCTTTGACCGTGTCGAACAAGCGGCCTACGAGGGCGATGCCTGGAAGGACTTGATCGGCCGAATGGTGAACAAAGGCGCTGCGGTGCCCGAGGACAAAGTCGAATCGTATGCGGCATTCCTAGACTCACTCGGTGGTTAGCACCCGGCTGAGAACCGTTGTCCTCATTGCGGTTGCTGCAGCGATTATCGTTCTGGTTATTGTCACCCTTATCGTCTCGAGTGAGACCGCGCCTTTGCCGCTGGATAGCGTTCGCCAACCCCTGACTATCGATGAGCCCGGTAGGCAGTGGTTCCCCCAGATCTCTCAGAACTACCTGGTCTATCAGGATGATGGATCCGGAGACTGGAATGTTTATGCATGGGATATCCGGGCCGGCGTAAGAATCCCGGTGGCCGTGGGATCTGCTGTCCAGGAAAGGCCCTCGGTCTCAGGATCCAAGGTGGTCTGGCAGGAAGACGAGGATGGCGATGGGAACACCGATATTCATCTGCTCGATCTTGCAGCTGGTGTGAGACGAGTGCTTGCCGACGACCCTGCCCCACAATTCAATCCACAGATCTCCGGTGAAGTGGTCGTGTGGATAGATGAGCGGTACGGCAGCTGGGACATCGTCACCTATGATCTACGTACTGACGAAGAGGTTGTGGTAGCGGGAGGGCAAGAGCAAGAACTGTACGCTGCTGTGGGCGCAGGGCGGGTCGCCTGGGTCGAGATAGCCAGCGTGTCTCCGACCGGTGAGTCGGGAGACTGGAATATCCTCATGCATGACCTTGATTCCGGAGAGGGTCTGGTGGTGGCCGATAGCGATGACCGTCAGTTCAGCCCCTCCACAGATGGTGACAAGGTGGTTTGGCATGATGATCGGAACGGACAATGGGACATCTACATGTTCGATCCATCGTCTGGGGAAGAGACTCGAATAACCAGGGATAAGGGGAGTCAGACCTACCCCGTGATATCCGGACGCTACATCGTCTGGCAGGATAACCGGGGAGGCGACTGGGACATCTACGGTTATGACCTTGAGACCAAGGACGAGATAGCAGTGGCGACAGGTCCAATGGATCAGGAGCAACCCCGGATCTTCGAGTCAGCAGTGACCTGGCACGAGAACGGGATTGAAACGGATGGTGCTGTGCAGTTGGTCTATCTGCCGGAGGCGGCGACTGACCCGCTGCTACCCTTTGTGAACGATAATGACCCGGTCGCTCTGCAGAGGGATGAGACACCAAGAGCTTTTCCTCCTAATCCGGATGCCTATACGGGGTCTGTTACAGATGACGCTAGCCTGTATATGGCTCGGTGCACCCTGTGCCATACGCTAGATCGAGTGGTCGGTCGGCACGAGGCATCAGGTTTCAGGTCTAGTTGGTGGAGGGTGATGGTCGACCGGATGCGTCTGAACAACGGCGCCCCAGTCTCAGAGGAAGATGCTGACACCATTATCAAGTACCTTGAACGGACCTACCCCTAAGTGATAGCTACTCGGACTCGACGAAGGCCTTAAGATCTTCAGTCAGCGCGTAGACCTGTTTCTTTCCGATATCCCCGAAGAACACTGATTCCCTGACGGGCTTGCCGTTGTCATCGACCCCAGTTAGGACCAGGCCTCTCGAGAAGAGAAAGATGGGGTTCTTCTGGAATCTCATTGCCGTGATCGTCTTAAGAACGGTCCGCTCTTTTCTGTTGGCCATACGGAAGATCACGGACTTCCGGGTCAACTCGATCTCTCTTAGGGACCAGGGAACGAGGCGAAGAGCGCCTAAGACGATGAACATATTGATAACCGATACCACGACCAACAGGACGTAGCCGATGGTCGCTAGCGTTCCCACTTCACTCAGCAGGGGTGTGACCACGACCACCCAGGCCATGGTGAATAGAATCATGCCTATGCCCATGAAGTAGTTGCGGCGATATCTATATTTGACCTCTTTGCGCTTTGGCTCACCGCGATGAGCCTGAGCTGTTGGGTCAACACCCTGCTGTCGTTTACGAGACTTTTTTGCCATGGCGAGAAGCTTACCGCAAGCTTCGCCTTCTGCGAACAAGTAATGCCAAGCAGAATAGTCCAGATAGGATCGACACTGTAGCCCCGATTCTGTCCGGAGCTGCGGCCTGGAACTCAAGGGTCACGTTTTCTTGGGTCGGAATTACCATCATGAATGACGGGCTCGCGAGATACGGCCCGCGCGCGCCGGTAGCCTTCCAGTTCGGGAAGTACGACACTTTGACCCAGTGGGGCTCACCGACACGGTTGGTGGTGAAGGTGATCTTATCGTTGTCGATAGATTCTGTTATCACTACGGGCTCGCTATCTGGATCAGCGGTCTTGACGAGAGCTGCCTCCGCTAGACCTCCGTTGAGCGTTGCCAACTCCTCGGTAAGGAAGTCTCGGTCCTCTTCGGACGACATGAAATCCCACACGATGGGGGCGTCGAAAAGGTCTGGTTCCTGATACCAACGTAGAGACAGGTCCAGCCACTCGGGGTCATCCCTTCGTACTGGTTCGTATTCGGGGACCGTGACGTACCCGTCGGTCTCCAGCTCGAATATGGCGTACTTCCCGACCACCTCGATAAGCATCGACCCTGGGTAGTTATGCGTTTCAGCTATGACCTCGGGCGACCTAGCGAGAAAGTATCGAACATTGAACATCCTAAGGTGGTCGAGGCCCCTCTGAACGTTGGTCGGCGGGTACTCGATACCTCTGACCGCCAATGTGGGGGCAACAGACAACTCTGCTTGATTGATGAAGTGAAAGGGGGAGGTGATGCTGGATTCGATCAGTAGCCCCTCCATCGTGGGATGGCCAGTCCAAAAGGGAATGATCTCAAGTGCCCTTGGGGTGCCGTACTCCTCATTGTCCGGCGTGTATTCCCACATGACCCTGCCCGGGGGAAGTGATTCGATCAGATCGTTGAGATCCTTGTACTCTGTCCAGCCCTCTTTTGCTTCGTAGCCCTGATAGTTCCAGCGAATCCAGTCGGGGATGAACTGTCTGGTCGAGTAGAAAGTGACCAAGACGATAGCGACCACTAGAAGAGGAGCTGTGCTGCCTGACAGAAGTGGTAATCGACCCAGCAGGTTTCGTATTACGTAGACTCCGGTTCCTGCCAGGATCATGTACGAGAAGTAGTAGAAGGGCAGGAACCGCGTGTTCCATATCGACCCTGTCGGCATCAACAAGAATAGGGCCGCTGAGGCGACTAATGTGAAGAGGAAGAATGTGGCCCATGGTTTACGGCGCACCAGCGCCCAACCGGCTCCCAGAAGGACCAATGGAACCGCAATCGCGATCTCGAGCGGGGCAAGTAGTTGAAGGTCACGCTTGGGCAACCATTCCATGTCGGCCGTCCAACCGATGTTGGCTAGTAAAGGGATAGCCCAGAAGGCAGCCAGTCCGAACCCGACGGCGACAGCCATGAAAGCGATGATGAAGCGTCGCGGCGCGGTGGGGGAGCAAACGGTCCAGCGACGCCACGCGATACCGATCGCTGCTATGCCAGCGAACGCGGCGGGTATCGCGTGGCACAGGGCCGCGGCGGCAAGGGTAGCCGCAGCTGCCACGAACCACACCCGCCCATCACCCCTCCATGGCTTTGATAGGGCCACGGTCAAAAGACCATAGAAGACCAGGGCAAGTGCAAAAGAGATACTGAAGGAGAACTCGCCTGCCAAGGTTGATGCAAGGTTGGCACCGTAGATCGTGTAGTTCTCTTGCGCCAGGAATGCGGCTGCGGCGCCTGCTCCGAGCAAAGGCATAGGGTTGGGCGCCGCCATCCTCTTTAGCATCCAGAATGTGACCGCCGGAAGCAGAAGTGGGCCCAGCACGGTGACCAGGTTGAAGGACAGGTTGTAGGGAAGCACTACATCGAACAGTGCGATTAGTATGTAGGGCAGTGGGAAATAGAAGAAGAAGATAGGGAATCCGGCATACCAATCGGGTGACCACCCTCTTATTTGGCCCTCTGATAGAAGAAAGTGCTCCATGTAGTAGGCCAAGTAGTGATGGGTGCCAGTGTCACCGCCTGTTGTCGTGACTCCGCCGAAAAGCAACAGGGGATTGAGAAGCAACAGCAGAAACAGGTAAACGATTGCCAGTCCTGCTATGTTGACAACTGTAGCCGTATCATATTGCCTGAGAGACCCCAACAGGTTCATTCGGATGATTATATGCTGTTAGAGACTACCTGAACGAAAGGTGCGGGCATGACCGAGTCGCAGAAGCCCATAGTTTCAATCATCATTCCTGCCCTCAACGAGGAATCCAGGCTGCCCGCTACTCTTCGAGAGCTGCTTGATTACCTGTCGTTGCAGCCGTACTCTTCCGAAGTGATCGTGGTCGATGACGGCAGTACTGATGGCACAAAATCAGTAATGGCCCAGTTCGCGGAGCACGACCTGAAGATGCGCACTGTGTCTTACGCCCCTCGCCAGGGAAAGGGGTATGCGGTACGAAGTGGCATGCGAGTGGCTCATGGCCGCTACTTGTTGTTCATGGACGCGGACCTAGCCTATCCCGTGCAGCAGATAGAGGACATTCTGTCCGCCATCGATTGCGGATATCAAGTCGTGATCGGATCACGTACGGATCCGGGGTCGAGGGCCGAGATACCTCCTCCACTTAGTAGGCGCATCGCCAGTCGCTTATATAATTATTGGATAAATCTACTGGGACTTTCCCCATACGAAGACACTCAGTGCGGCTTCAAAGGGTTTACTAGACCCGCTGCTGAGGCCCTTTTCTCACGACAAAGGATCAAGGGATTCGCCTTCGACGCTGAGCTCATCGCAATTGCCCGCAGACTGGAACTTCCAATCAAGGAAGTGCCCGTGGCCCTCAGTGACGATAGCCAATCCAGCGTTCGTATGTTCCGAGATGGCTACAAGATTATTCGGGACCTTTGGGGCGTTTCTCGACGGATGCGCAAGGGGCTTTATGATTACCCCGCACGCAGGTCATCTGAGCAGTTAGAACCAGGTCACTCCCCTCATGATTTGCTTGACAAAGGCCCGAAACCTAACTAGCATCCTTCTGGCAAACATCTGCATAGATTTATTCATTGCAGACGAACGTTTCTGACAGTTCTATTTATCTGGAAGGAGGTGACAGTATGATGAAGCATGTCTCACTACTAGTACGTATTACTATGCTTCTCGCTGTCGCATTCGTAGCTATCGGGTGTCTTGAGTCGTCAGTTACTACAACAACTAGTGCGGCTTTAGCAGTTGCTGAAGAGGGCGCGGCGGCTCCTGCGGAGGAAGCTCCTGCTGAGGAAGCTCCTACGGAGGAAGCTCCTGCGGAAGAAGATGCTGCTGAGGCTCCAGCTGAAGGTGGCGACGACACAGAGGCTCTTATGGCGCAGGTCTGCTCCCAGTGCCACGGACTCCAGGATGGCAGCGGAGCTGATATTACTCCTGAAGGTCGCGGCGAGATCGAGGGCAAAGAGGGTTTTGCCGGCGTATGGATGGCAGCATCGCCTCGTGATTGGGCTGCTACGGTTGACCGCATGAAGGGGCCCAACGCGTGCCCGATGACTGATGATGAAGCCGCTGCCATTACCGAATGGTTGAACGAAAACATCAGCTGATCCTGAATTCGAACTGAAAAGGCGGGCTATCGTTTTTCGATGGCCCGCCTTTTGTTTGCCCATGTGGTTGGACTCCAACTGCACCAGGGCTATACTTTTGTTAGGTATTACAGGAAGCCATAGGGGCCGACCTGTCGCTGGTGCCCTCGGGCACTAGAGGAAACATCCCACACCCCGCGCTCGGAATTTCCGTGCGCGAGCAGGCCGCTCGTTTAACGGCGAGGCGGGTAAGCCAGGCCCGACGACTAGTGCCACAGAGACGAATCGGTCCTTGTGACCGGGTGAAACGGGTAAACTCCGGCTGGGTGCAACTCAAACAGTTCTTCCGATTAATCGGTGGAGCGGGTAGAGGCAGCCTTCGGGCACTCTGCGCCTTGTGCGTCAGAGTAGATAGATGACAGGTTGAACAGAATGGGAGTTACGAGCCCCTACTGGCATTATTTTGGACGAGCCACAGGATGATAATGAAAAGCAGTGAAAGCAAATTAGACTCTGAGCTTGCCGGTCTGCCGCTGGGCCCCGACAAGGAGAAGCGACTGCTTGAGCATCTTCTGAAAAAGGCTGAGCGTGATACCGAGCAGGCGACGAACTTAATCGGTGAGTCGGATCGTGCGCTTCGCGACGCTGAGTATCTGCATGACTTTTTCGTCGAAATGTCACGAGTGACAGAACTCGACTACTCAAAAGAGGTCGACCACTACACGGAACGCCTGGATGAATTGCGAGATCAAGGTGTTGAAGCTGAGATCGACATGGAAAAGGCAAAGGCTCTAGCCAAAATCGTTTCCGGAAGGCTGACTTATCATCCTGTGAGCCCCAAGGCTTCATGGATGGACAACAACCGATCGATACTGTCAAAGGGCCTTCTCGGCCTAGGCGCGGTACTCGTCGTGGCCGCAGTCTGGGTCGGCTTGTTCGGCATTGGGTCGGATGGCCCCACTGTCACAGAGGTCTCCAACACGGCAGCCGAGGTATCAGATGGACCCGTACTATACGAGAATGTCGGTAGCCACGGTACCGTCGAGATAGTTCTTCTTGGTGATGCGTCGGCGAATCTCGTCGAGCTTGGTTCGCAGTTGGATCAGGAATTTCGATCGCGCACTGAAGTGCAGGTATACATATTCGACGACGCTAGCAGCGCAGACTACTACGATAAGACCTTCAATCTCGATCTATCAGGATTGAGCTCTCAAGAGCTTGCGGCAGAGTTTGCCAAGTACTACCCTCACTGGGTGGCTACGTATTTCAGAGACACCAACAACGATCTTAATCAGATCGAGATATACCAAGATGACCTGCACAGCCGCTCTCAGACCGTAAAGGTCGGGTTGGGCAACTGATGGCTGGCCTGGCATCGACCATCAAGCGCGTTCTGATAGGTCCACCGAAGAATGGCAGTGGTGAGGGGCAGGCGCATACCCCCAAGCCAGGCCCCATCAAAGGTGACCCCAAGAAGCCCGGTGGGCAGGTCGTAGTTGGTAGGCAGGCACAGGGTGCTGGAGCGTCCGCGCTAGGAGCGGTTCGAAAACGGGCAGGCATACTGAGTCTTTTGACTGTAGTAAGCCTTGGGGGCGGAATAGGACTTGCGTTCCTACTGGTTGATCAACCTACCGCTGGAAGCGTGCTGTTATCCAGGTTGGTAGTGATCACCTTTGTGATACTTCTGATCACCCTTGCGAATGTTCTATACGTAAGCTATCTGACCTTGATCGAGCTTGGGGGGATAACTCGCGCACCCAAGCTCGCACTTTCTCTGTCTAATCCACAGGCTGACGGTCGGGCCGTGCTCATTATGGGTAGGTCGAACACCATCGAGATATCTCTAGTCAATCAAGGGAGCGCGGTCGCCAAGTACATACATGCAGCATTCAAGTGGTCCGGCGAGGGAGAGGCTAACCTTCGAGACAACGGGGGCGCCTATCTGGATAGACGTTTCTGGGAAGAGGGCGATGGGCGGATCAGGATGTATAGGGGTGGACACGAGAACGTTGTCCTCTCGGGACGTCAGCACTCCGTTGCAGAGCTACATGTCCCTGACCCGTCAGGACCTCTGAAACTGGCCTTCAAGATCTATTGCGAGGATATGGACGAGGTCCAAGGAGAGATCGAGATCGGGACTAAAGAGCTCTAAGGGAATCGTAATCGCACCCCATCTACCTGCGGACTTTCTTTCTAATGCTATTCTAATCGTGTTTGAGTTGACTTAGGTACTGGCGGTTGGGTTAATGGAATCAGACATGAGTAATCCCCGTTACAGCGACCCTCCTCGCTGGGAATTGCTCTGCATCTCCACCTGAGGAAAGACTGGCTGCTTTGCAGCTGGTCTTTCCTTTATTTTGTGGGGGATTAACCCTTGTTTTCCCACCAGCGCGGGACGTGCCACTCGTAATCGAACGGCTCGTTCTTGCGCTCTCCGTCGATCTCCATCCACTTAACGTAGTGAAGTTCTTCTGACTCGAACATATCGTGAGCGACAACTTCGAAGGGATCGTCGCTCTCATCTATCCGAGACTCGAGTTCTCCGAACTCGATGTCGCCGATCTGTTCCTTCATGTTGACTATCTCGCCGGTACGGACCTCGAACTTGATTTCCACGATGATCCTTTCCTGGATTGTAGTGACAAATGTGGTGTAAAGAATATGCCATAACTTGGCGTCTCTTCACATCTTGAGTCAGCTCAGGTGTTTCTAGACACGTTACTGATGAGGTATAACTAGATGTCCGGACAGTAGCGATGTTTTGAGGTACAGGAAGATGTTGGTAGCTGGCGGTCTTCTGTCAATATTTCTTCAGGCTGTGGGAATCATAGCCATCATCTGGTATGGCCCTATTGGCCTCGTGTTGCTGGTTCCGGGAATCCTTCTTCTATTGGTCGTAGTTGCAGCTCTTGCGCTGTCAGTACGTGTCGAAGAGCATCACAGGTTCGAAGAGGTCGAGAATGACTACATGGATCGTGAAGAGCACAAAGAGGAACTACTGAACGCCATCGAACACAGGTCAGATTCTGATAGAACCGCCTAGTCACTTTATTAGGTGACTGAGGCGATGTAGTCCGAAACTCCCTCGATGAGGTTGGTGGAAAGCGACGCGATAGTCGAATTGTTGTGGTCTGAAGCCAAGGTCTTAGCTTCCTCGCCAGTTGAACGAGCCTTCTCGAGAAGCTCTACACCTTGATCATCGTCCCCGTCATCATCGTTGCTGAAGTAAGTCCCCGCTAGATTGGCATACACATAAGCGAGACTATAATAGGCGTCCTCGTTGGTCGGATTAGCGGCAACCGAATCCTCAAAATAGCCTCGAGCCTTTTCTAGTGCCTCGTGCCTAGCTTCCAGTGTGGATTCGAGACCAGCACCTGATGCAAGATCAGCCAGTATCTGCTCGCCGCTCTTCTGCTCCTCGATGGGTTCGTCATTCTCGTACGGACCATTGCATCCTGTGACTGGGCACTCAGGATCATTGTCCTCGGCATCGTTGCTGTTGAAGTTCGGGAGAGGACCACTTCCTGAAGAGGCGTTGCTGTTGGTGTTGCTGCCACCCGAGCTAGCGGTGCCCGAGGTATCATCGGGCGTGGGATTCCCCTCACTTGCCGACTGTCTTCCCGCTAGGGATGGATCCTCTTCAATCTTCTTCCTCACAGCCTCCTCGGCTTCTTCCTGTGTCACGGGGTACTGTGGGACTTCACCCTCAAGAACCCTTAGAACATCAGTATCCGCGGACTTGTTGTCTTGCTGCCCAATGGCAATGACGACTACTACTAGGCTGAGTGCGGCGATTCCGCCCAGCACGTACAGGCGACGGCGACCTCCCGCCTTTGCGATCCTTTTTGCCAATGTACGGTGCTCCCTCTAGGTGGTTATGAATCGATTGATCTTTGTTGGGTTCTAATTCTAACCGGTTTAAGAGAGCCTATTCAAATCGAGTGGGCCGGTACGTCCCCTACCGACACATGCATGCGCACATTCTTTACTCCATTGGTCTCAGCTACTACCCTTTGAACACTTTTGTACTGGTTGAACGAGTCAGCGTGACCATGCACTGTGCACATACCGTGGAAGGTGTCGATATTGAACCTTGAAAGTTGGGAGGTGAGAGTGTCCTTGCCGAGGTTGGTACGCACCCTGTTCGTGACTGTTAGGTCATCGTCCCAGTGCGGTATTGAATCCACCTTCAAGTTCTTCCCGATTTCCTGAACTATCTTGTTGCCTTGCTCTACTGCGGCTGCCTCGGCCTCCAGTGCCTCTTCTGGGTGGGCCGAATGTAGGTGTCTTAAAGCCGGATCGGACCTTCGTTCACCTAGCCTGATTTCTGTGGGCGGTCTATATCCGTAGGCCACTCCTGCAGCGATTCCTGCCAAGAAAGTAATCAGCGCTACCGTTGTCTTCTTCATGGCGTTCACCCCTTTATGTTTTCTCTCCTCTATGTAGTTCTTTCCCGCAAATCAGCTTTTGCTAAAGAACGGCCCTGACAGTCCCGATGGATGAAGTATGAGATTAATTAGGAACTTACGTCTGCGACCAAAGTTGATGGTCACCTACTTGCTGGTAGGCTTGTTGCCATTTGCCGCAGTAGCGGGATTCAGCTACTACGTGGCTTCTAGCTCACTTCAGAAACAGGCCTTCTCAGGTCTTACCGCTATTGGTCAGGCAAAGCAGACTCAAGTTGTGGAGCATCTGCGGGATCAGCTCTTCTCTGTGAATATTTTCGCCCATGAACCGATGGTCAAGGATTCCATCGGCCAGTACTCAGAGGCTCTCAAAAGTGGTCTGGACAGTCCTGAGTACAAGAAGGTCGACAAAAGATGGCACGGCTCTCTAAGCCAGGTCGCCAAGAGGTTTGGCTGGGCTGACATCTACATCGTAGATATTGATGGCAACGTTGTGTTCAGTAATATGGGCAACTCTGATCTCGGAGCCAATCTCAAAACAGATGAAGTACTTATGGAGACTGACCTGGCCCTTGCTTACACCGAAGGCATAGAAGGTGTACTGGTCGGAGACCTCAAGTACTACGAGCCTTTGGATCAGGCCGTTGGCTTTGTTTCTCACAGGATATTCGGTCCCGATAATGAGACAGTGGGCACCTTTATCGCCGCTTACTCCGCTGACGAGATCTCGACGCTGGTAGAGAGCGAGTCAGGGATGGGGGAGACAGGCGTTATCAAGCTGGTGGGGCAGGACCACCACCTTCGCTCGAATATTGGTGAGCAAGAGACGGTCAAAAGTTCGATTCTGGACAATGTTGTACATGACTCCCGGGCTATAGACGAGGCCCTGAACGAAGGCAGTGGCACTGCACTTATTACTAACGAAGACGGTGTTAACGTCTTGGCTTCTTGGCAGCCCGTTCTATATAGAGGTGCTCGCTGGGCACTGGTCGCCGAGATCGAGGCCAGCGAGGCATTGGCGCCGGTCACTTCCCTGGGAAAGACACTGACCGTATCCGGTGCTATTGCTTCGCTGGTGATCTTGTTGTTCGCCTTCTACGTGTCTCGAAGTGTGGCAAGGCCTATCATCCGGACCATGTTCGGACTGAAAGCTAGCTCCGATCAGCTCGAGCAGGCATCAAACCGCGTGTCAGACGCCGGAACCGAGCTATCGAACGGAGTCATGGATCAGACCAGCTCACTAGAGAAAGCCTCAACAGTCTTGGACGATGTCTCGATGATGACTCAAGCCAATACTGAGAATGCCGGAGAGGCCAATAGCCTTGCCCAAGAGGCTAAGAAGTCAGCAGAGACCGGCGAGGAGACCATTAACGACCTTGAAGACGCGATGACCAATATCGACTCTAGGTCGAAGGAGATAGAAAAGATCATCAAGGTCATCGAAGAGATCGCGTTCCAGACAAATCTACTGGCCCTGAATGCCGCTGTTGAAGCCGCACGCGCGGGGGAGCACGGTCGAGGATTCGCAGTGGTAGCCGATGAGGTCCGCACTCTTGCGACTCGAGCTGCTAAGGCGGCAAAGGAGACCAGATCTCTTATCCTCAGCAGTTCCACCAGCGTTGACAAGGGAGTGACCACTGGCAAGCAGGTTGAAGAGGTTTTTGAAGAGATCACCGAACGGATCGGCAAGGTCGCACAGTATATTGCCGACATCAGCAAGGCAAGCCAGGAACAGGCAAAGGGTGTAGCCACTGTAAGCTCCTCGGTTAAGGATATTCAGGGCGTCACCGAGAGAAACGCATCTGCAGCTGGGGATAGTACCGACGCAGCCCATGCACTGCTTGCACAGTCTCAAGACATTGATGTGGTGCTACTGGAGCTAGAAGCCATGGTGGGAGAAAGTGAAGTCCAAGAAGCCATACCGGACGGCAAGGGTGTGGTCATGCCCCAATTTATCAAGAAGCTGTTCAAAAGGGGTCGAAAGAATCAGCCGGTCAGACCAGTAGCGGTTCCGTTAAGTGACGAGGTCCAGGGTGACGACGCCCTCAAGATGATAGGTGTGGGGGAAAAGGTCGAGGGGAACGGCTCTAACAGCCGAGTATCCAGCCAAGACGAGCTCCGCTAGATCGCGCGCCAGAGTGGTCGGATTGCACGATACGTAGACGATTCTGGGCGCTCGAGTGCTCACAATGTCTTTCAGCGCCTTAGGGTGTAGGCCGGATCTCGGAGGATCTACGATCACGACATCGAATCCACCGCTCGAGTGATGCTCTTCTAGAACCGCCTCGGCCGCACCGCAGGCAAACTCGATATTTTCCAGTTCATTCAGCCGGCTATTGAGCCGCGCGTCTTCTACTGACCCCTCAACTAACTCGATCCCGAACACCTCTCGTGCCTTGTCAGCAAGAGAGATGCCGATGGAACCGGTTCCGCAGTACAGGTCTAGCACTCTGTCGGTCGGCTTGATCTCTGCCGCCTCACGAATCGTCTTATATAGGACTTCTGTCATTCGAGTATTTGTCTGGAAGAAACTAGTGGGGGATATGCGGAATCTTCTAGTGCTTAAGGTTTCCTCTATGAAACCGTCACCCGTCAGCGTTTCGACAGAATCGATCCGTGTTGACGACTGTTGGTCGGTGATGGACCACAGTATTGTGGACGCCCCAACAGGAGCAAGCGCCTCGAGTAGCTCTTCCTTGGGAAGATCACCCGAAGCCGTTACGATATTGATGAGAAGGTCACCAGTGTTGTGAGCTTCCCGGATGGTTAGCTGTCGCCAAAAACCCTCGTGGCGTCGGTTGTGATATGGGGGCAGTCCGCTGTCGACGGCAACCTGAAGGACTGCGGACCGAACCTCATTCATTCTTTTGGGCGAAATGTGGCAGTACTCAAGGGGGACGATCTGCCAGTAGCTGCCCCGGCGGTGAAGCCCCAGTCTGAGGTCGCCGTCAGGTCCATCCCCGAAGCTGAACTCCATCTTGTTTCGGTATGCCCATATATCATCCGCACCGATGATAGGCTCGGGCTCAATGTCGATCCCACCTATCCGACCAAGGGAATCAGCGAACTGCTGTTCCTTCCATCTGAGTTGTTCCTGGTAAGGAAGTTCCTGCCAGCTACATCCACCACAGTCGTCTGTATGTGGACATTCAGCAGGTATTCGATCAGGCGATACTTGAAGGACATTTTCCGTTTTGGCCTCAACAAAACTGGATTTTACCTTGGTGATCGAGGCACTGACTCGATCACCAGGCAGGCCGCGCTGGACAAAGACGATACGTCCGTCGGGAAGAGTTGAGACTCCTCGACCGCCATAGGCAAGTGAATCCACGTTCAATTCGACGAGGTCACGTTTTCTTAGCTTGGGAGGCTTGTCGGTGGCCGGAGTGTCAGAAGGGGTCAATAGAGAACCCTGAGCCTGGTTGAGAGCCAGAGCCGCTAGAAGATCCACTGCCTTCTTGACGGTCACTGATAGCCTCGAACATCTCGGAGTTTCTAAGCTTGGAGGTCTCAAAACAACCAGCGAAACCGGCGATAAATATCAGTATTGCGACAGCGGTCAAGATTAGTGCGATTTTTACAGTACTATCCATCCAATGATTCTACACCAGCGAGTGCGCTAGAAAACGTTGCCAGGATGCAAAAGACGCATCATGCTCGCATTGCAGAAGGATAATCGGCGGAGACAGCGGTCATGCGGTGTCTCTGGACTAGAAAGTAGAGGTACAAGTTGAGAAAGTTCCTGCTCCTGTTCATGATCCTGAGCCTGACCTTCATGGTCGTTGGTTGCCCGGAAGACAAGACCGAGTCAGTGGCAGCTACTGATGTCGCCGATGTGGTGGAAGAAGATGAAGATTCCTCTGACGATTCAGACATTGAAACAGTCGAGGCGGGCGATTGGCGATTAACCGTTCACCAGGTCAAGACATTAGCTGATGGTATTCTGACCGAAGCTGCTGATGGAAACATCTTTATGGTGGTCGAGGTGACCGCCGGAAATCTAGCAGATGAGGAAAAGACCTTCAGCACCCTTCTCCAGCTGACCGTGACTGATGCAGAGGGCGCAGAGTATGAACAGACTTTCCATGAGGACTTAGGAGAAGGTCCTGATGGTGGAGTGGCTACCGATGGAGAAAGTCGTGGTGAGGTACTTTACGAAGTTCCTGAGGATGCAACTGGCCTTCAGCTGACATTCGACGCCTCACTCCTTGAGGATTTGAGCGTGATCGTCGATCTCGGAGACGCCGCAGACATCGAGTAGCTTTAGAGGACGAAATTATAGAAGCGCCTGGACAATTGTCCAGGCGCTTCTTTTTCTTGGGTGGAGGTAAGCGGGCTCGAACCGCTGACCTCCTGCGTGCAAGGCAGGCGCTCTCCCAACTGAGCTATACCCCCAAGTTTGGGCAGATTTATTATACACGAGAAAACTGCGCCTTCCAGGCCAACTTGAGTGAATTCAGTGTAGAAGTGCTGATGGTAGGATGATTGCTTGGGAAAAACGCTCATATTGCACCGCCACAAACCGTAGGGAGAACTGTAGTTGAACCTTTCTGCAGTCGACCAGATCCTTGACGGACAGCCGGAATATAGGCTCGCTCAAGTCATGGATGCTGTGTTCAAGAACCACATAATAGACTGGGATCAGGCCAGCAATCTTCCCAAGGGAATGATTCAACGACTAGCCGACACGGTTCCTTTGGACATCGACGCCCAGGTCCTTGAGTCTGCCGATGGACGGACAACCAAGGCGTTGGTAAAGGCAGTTGACGGTTCTAAGGTCGAGACGGTCCTGATGCGGCATAAAGACAGAAACACAGTCTGTGTATCGACCCAGGTCGGTTGTCCGGTCAGATGCGGATTCTGCGTCACAGGCAGCCTCGGATATGACCGCAATCTCTCAAGAGACGAGATCCTCACTCAGGTTCTTTTGTTCTCTCGCTCACTGGCAGCTGACAATGAACGGGTCAGCAACGTTGTGTTCATGGGTATGGGGGAGCCTCTTCTTAATTATGAAGCCGTCCTAGAGGCGGTCAGGTTTTTGAATCGTGACGACACATTCGGCATCGGGATTCGTAGGATATCGATTTCAACCATCGGACTCATCGAGGGCATACATCGGCTGGCGCGTGAAGAGCTGGGTTTCAACCTGGCTGTTTCCCTGCATGCGCCTCATGACGGACTTAGGCAGAAACTGATACCGGTGGCCGAGAGCAATCCTCTGGCTGATCTGTTCGCCGCTTGCGAGCACTACTTCAATGCCACTGGTCGAAAGATCATGTACGAGTACACCCTGATAGACGGGATCAACGACTCCACCTCTCTGGCCGCAGATCTTGCGGCCCTGCTACGCGGCCGTAACTGTGTGGTGAATCTTATTCGATGTAATCCAGGCGTACCCGGATTCGAGCCGTCCTCTGGTGAGGTCGTCCAACAGTTCAAGGATGTACTGGATTCCAAGGGTATTAATGTTACCCAGAGGTGGAACTATGGTAGCGACATCTCTGCGGCCTGCGGCCAGCTCAAGGCGTCACGCGACGAGGTTTAGTCCAGGTTTGCGAGCAGATGATCCCGATACTCGACCAACTGCGGGAACTGATAGAAGAACTCCACCTTTTGGTCGGCCTCAGAGCTTGTTCTTTCCGGCCGCTCTTCAAGCACGAAAGTCATGAATGAGTCGGCGATGTCCTCCTCGGCTCCCTCTGAAGCATACTCAGTGACGAAACGTTCTGAGTTCTGGTTGTAGAAGCGAGTCAAGGCGTTTTGGTAGTCCTGATCATCCTGTATGTACTGGATCTGGTCATACTCATCGAATAGGTCCAGCCAGAACTCTTGGTAGAACTGGTTCAGATACGACCCGGGCCATGCACATCCGTCGCCTGAAAAATACTGGGGTGCGCACGCTGCCAGGGCTAGTTCGTTCAGCTCCTGTGTGATTCCTTCGTCAGAATCACCAAGATTTACCTCGATCTCAAGATCGATCTGATCGGGTCCCAGGGTGATCACATGGGCCATCTCGTGGATCAGGGTCTCTGCCAGGTCCGAGCTGTTTAGCTCGTTCCCTAGGTAGGCATCATCAATATCAACTGAGAGCAGCCACTTAGATGGATCATCTCTGTTTCTCTCGACATAGGCGATGCCCTCATCCTTTCCATCCGAATCCAGCTGGAATGTTGTTATGGACGTGGTCACATCAGGAGGAAGCAGTTCAGTCAGGTACTCCCAGATCTCTTCATGCCTGCCCCCATCATCCTGAAAATCTGTGAGTCGGTCTTGGTAGGGGGCGTCGTCCAGCGAAAGAGAGGTGGAATCTTCGATGTCTCCGTCCACAACCTTGTACTGGACCAGGGGGACAAGCTCGAAATTCACGGGTGTCAGGAAGTTCTGCAGGGCGAATAAAACTACGATGGCTGCGAGGATGAGGCCGCCGATCATGCGAAATCTCTTCCGTTGAGGGGATTCAACCAGTTCATCTTCGTCCAGTTCTTCCTCGTCCATTTGCATCCCTCTCAGCGTGGGCGGGCATTTTGGGGCTATCAGTGCCCTTGCAGATGTAGATACACATTATAGGGCGACGGTACACCTTTTATGGATGTGCGGGGATGGCATCGATCACGAGACCGTCGAGCGGATCCTCTGTAGACTTCGAGGCGTAGCTCCCAACAGGAGTTAGAAGCTCTTCGCGTGTATAGTGAGTGGGTAACTTTGTCGAAACAAGGAAGCCTATGTCAACTTGGACCAAGAAACAACGCAACACCGTGATTATTGCTGTCGGGGCAATGGTGATCGTGGTAATCGGCACATTCGCCGTAGTGATCAACTCTATCAAACCCGCAGGCTTGCCAAAGCCATCAAATGCCGCTCAGCCTGCACCTGCAGCCCCCACGGAAACTAGTATTCCAGCCGCAGCCATCCCCCCGGCTGATGCAACACATACCGCTGAGCCCACCACGCCCGACGCCCCTGCCGACCCGAACACGCCGAGCGAGGGTGAATTCGCTGTTGCAGATGCGGTTGACGCGCAGTATTACGCCCTGGACAGCCCAGTCAATAAGTTGGGCGGCGTCGATGTCTCTACGGACGAAGGTAAGAAGCTTCTGGAGGAGGCGCAGACCTTTGCTGGCGAGGTATTCAATAATGTCGCCCAGACGTACGGCATTTCTGCGGCCGAGGTTGAGGTGACCTACGACAAGGTCTTTGATTGGGATCAAGAGAACGAACGGGTTATCCCAGCTCCGCATTAATCCTTTGATCGGAGAGCGCTTAGAGATCCAGTGATCGGCGCTGAGACTGCTGTAGCTCCTCCTGGTGCCCTACATCGATGACATCCTCGACCTGCACAGTCTTCCCTGGACTTGTCGGACTCGCGACTCCGATGTTGTTGTGTACATGGACCTCTACAGGTGGTGAAGCCTCTGACTGGCTGCTATCTGCTCCAGATCGGCGGACGTCCTTGAATACGTAGGCGAGCAACATCACCGCCAATAGTATGCATATCACCGCGAGAACCGGATATATCGGATCCCTCACAGAAAGCACCCTCCCCGCCCTTAGACTCATTCATCAATGGTCATAATCCCCGGGAGGGGGAGTATCAAACATAGGAATTCTAAAGGACTGTTAGCGGACGGCTACCCTGAAAGCCTCAAGGGAGGAGCTTGAGCTGCTCACTCGCCAGTCTCTCTCTTTGTCGGAGTTGAACCAGAGCACGGTGGTGATTCCAGGGTAGTCCTTGGCGATCCTATCGAAGGCGTCTGTGATCCACTGGGCCTTGTTCCCTCCGGATTCAGCCGAAGAGGTCTCGCCTACCATTATCGGCTTACTAGTGATCGCTGTGATCTCGTGATAGGCGGGCCCGAATACCTGATCGAATGAGGCCCAAGAGTTTCCCCAGTTGTAGCCGTCGATCGCGACCTGGTCTACATAGGCATCGCCAGGATAGTACTGAGGTATCGAACGAGCAGAACCGTCTGACGAACTCACATGATTGGGTGCCCATACGATCTCAACATTGGTGGCAACCGACTTTACCAGGCTGGAAACATGTCGGAAGGCATCCTTGAACTTTGCGGGAGTGTTGCCGTTGTTGCCCGCTCCCCATGGGTACCAGTCTCCGTTCATCTCGTGGAGGGGTCTCAAGTAGACCTTACCTGGGATCCGGCTGAGATCTTCCGCGTAGCCCCTGATGTATTGGTCGTACTGCCCCTGGATCATTCCATCCAGCGAATAACCAAATGGTTCCCAGGTGATCATGGGTGTCGTCCCTCGGGCCACTAGGTCACGAGGGAGGCTTGAGTCAAGGCGTGGCCCCCAGGCACGAAAGTAGTGAAACACATCCTGGTGCCGACCTACCATGTTCTCGTAGTCCTCAAGCACGCGGATGGATTGACCAGAGATATATGCTCCCATCTTGATCGTTCGCGCGGATGCGGGCTCTGGCTCGGGAGGGGTAGCTACAGGGCTGATCGGAGGTTCGGGAGACTGAGGAACTACGGGTGTCCCGGGTTCCGGAGCCGACGAAGTCGGCTCAACATTAACGGCTGCAACAGCCTGCACCGGGGGGATAGGAGCAGGAGCGGACGCAGGAGGTTGAGGTGGCTTTATATTTTGCGGTTCATTCACCGGTGGGGCACTGGCAGACGCTTGAGCCCTTGGCGCGGACTGTTCCTCTTCATCTGCTCGAGCGATGTGCCGGGGCGCGAGCGGTTCACCTGTAACACTTTCAACTGACCGCTCGATTCCGTGTTCGGCGTTGGAAGCAACTGCGTCATCCTCATTCAATACCCAGGCGAATCCCGAAACTATCGCGATTTGTATGGGAATTGAGAGCAGGACCATTCTTCCCCAACCGGGGATCTTGGTTTTCATAAGTTTTCGCTCCAGCGTTATGTTGTGGGACATCCGGGACGACACGCCTCTTACATGCCGAGCCAGGTTACAACTAGCAGCCTACCGCGCATGGCCAATAACAGCTGGGACATCCGGTGTCCTGACTGGTATTGAACGATGAAATAGATGGCCCGAAACCGTGACCCAGGTGACAGGGGTGCATAGATGGACATAGTGGTGACGTATTTGCGCAGATGCCGCCTTACATGCAAGCACGCGTCACAATGACCGCGAGCTGCAAGCACTAGGATTGTGCAGGCCGATTATGGTATGTTTCAACGCTGAAGTGCACTAGAGCTGTTATCGGGGTGACTTGTCTCACCCAAAGCCGAAGTGTCAGAGTTAAAAGAACGACTGTTTCGGCAAGGGATCAGGTCAAAACACAGGGAGATAAATCTGTGAAGATCTATGTAGGGAACTTAAGTTTCAACACCACCGAGGATCAGTTGCGAGGTGTATTCGAAGAGCACGGTGAAGTAGAGTCATGCGCACTCATCACCGATCGCGAGACCGGTCGCTCAAAGGGCTTTGCCTTCATTGAGATGCCCAACGCTGATCAGGCTCAGTCGGCGATGGATGCTACGAACGGAAGCGATGTTGACGGTCGTTCACTCACTGTCAATGAGGCTCGTCCTAAGACTGACAACCGCGGTGGCGGTGGCGGCGGATTCCGTCGATAGTACTGCTTGTCGCTTAGGCGACTAACTATAAAAGTAATAGGGCCGGGTCTTCTTTTGAAGGCCCGGCCCTAACTTTTTGGGAGGGATGAGGGGCCACCCCGATTTTTCGGGGCGTTTGCCAGGTGCGAAGAGGGGGACTCGAACCCCCACGCCCCTTTCGGAGCAGCGGATTTTAAGTCCGCGGCGTCTACCGATTCCGCCATCCTCGCCAGAGTGGTAAGACCACTATAAATTAAACTGACGGAATGTCATCCGATCAGGACTTCAGCTTTCTCAGAAGAGGTAGTAGTTTTGTCCAGAACAGCACTAGCCTGACCCTTTAGTGATCCTTAGTGTCTGGACGCTCTACCATTACTAGTACCCCCGGTAGGGATCGAACCTACGCTTCGGGCTCCGGAGGCCCGCGCTCTATCCACTGAGCTACGGGGGCATGTCGGCGCGAATTCACTGATCGCGACAAGAGCCCTGAACTGTGGCCGAGGCGAGAGTCGAACTCGCACACCCGTGAGGACACTGCGACCTGAACGCAGCGCGTCTACCATTCCGCCACTCGGCCTAATAACTTGGGGAGAGATATTGTGACCAGGAGTTAAGCCCCCAAGGGCGAATCTAACAGTAGCAAGTAGTCCCACCCATTTCAATGAATGAGTTACTCGCTGGGGAAAAGCTCCATGCGGGCGTCCGGGTCCTGGGAGAGTATTGTCATTAGCTGCTTTGCCATGAGGTCGCAGAAGTGACTTTCATCGCGAGTGAGATTGGTTATCTTGCCACCGAAAATGGCGATCGAGCCAAGGGTATCTTCGCCAAGTCTTATCGGAAAAGCATGCGTGGATCGTCCGGTGTTTGTGGGTTCATCCCCCAGATCGATTTGGTCTCCGAGCTCAGCAACTACGTAGTGTCCGCCCAGGGCGTCCCCTAGCACCACTTGCCCGCCCTCTAGCTCGAGCGCATCCACGGTGACCTCAAGAAGCCTTTGGATCTGCTCTCTTAAGCTAAGTCCAGAGGCAACAATCGCTGCGCCTGTTTTAATGGCTTCAAATTTTGTGTTCCCAGGTACTGCCCAACTTAATGCGGACTCGTTGTCTGAGAAGTTGGATTTTCGGCGTTTGCCAGGCTTGCTACTCATGGGGTCATTATTACAGCCCAGGAACATATATGGAACAGGGAATCAGTGAATTTGCGAGCGATATATGCCGATAATTAGAATAGATTAACCCAGCTAGTGGGCAAAAAGTTCGCAGATGTGTTTCCCAAACATCTGTACGTTTATGCCTATAGACAGTAAACTTTGTTGTTACCTCGCCTTTTGGTTGAGGTGCAGGGGAGCAAGGCGGCATCAAAGGGGACGTCGCCAAAAGATTTTTATGGGGGAGAGGCATGGTGCACAGTGCAGTTTCGAGGCCGACAATGACGACTAGTCTAGTGATACTGGATGAGCGGGATCTCATCAGGGAAGGTATTCATAGTATTGTCTCGGGTGATGATGACTTCAGCGTGGTTAGTTCTTGCGCAGATTTGTCTTCGGCATCGAGTGCGGTAAAAGAGCACCAGCCCGATATCGTAATAGTGGGGCCAACCAAGCATAGCAACCTGAATGGTGTTTGTGATGAGCTCACCGCGTTTGATCCAGCACCGAAGGTGCTTCTTCTAGCTTCTGCCCAAGCTTCCGCGCATGCGAAGAAGGCAGTAGTGGACGCTATTCGCAGTGGAGCTAATGGTTGCATCAACACGACCTTTGAGGCCCACGAGTTGATAGATACGATCCGTATGCTTGTCAGGGGCCAAAACGTGATTCCATCGTACGTTGCCGAGGCGGCCTACGCGTCAGACAGGGATTCCAGTCATTTCTCTGGACTGTCCATTCGAGAGCTCCAAGTGCTTCAGCTCATGGCGGAGGGCTCGGGGAACAAGCAGATCGCGACCGATTTGGTGATCAGCGAGAAGACAGTGAAGACTCATGTGAGTCATATTCTTGCGAAAATGGGCGAATCCAATCGCACCTCAGCCATTCTTAAGGCCGGTAAAGAGGGTTGGATCCAGCTCTAAGCTGATTGACCGCACCCGCTCTCGTCCACTCAAACTCATCCGTCACTACATCTAAAGTCCTAGTGGGCCCTCAGCCTAATAGGACCTATCCGTAGGTACATTAGCGGATTCTAATAATACCTTTACCCTTCTGTAAAGTTACCACGTAAAGCCGATATGTCTGGCCTCCCGCATGGGGAACAATACTTCCATGAAGTCGAAATGAGCATCGTTTTGAAGGGACCGACGGTGGCAAAGGTAAGCGTTCTTCTCGCTAGTAACAATAGAGGCCTTCGCACCTCATTGCATCAAGTGCTCGAGTCCGAGGCCTGGATTGATGTTGTTGCCAGCTCAGATGATCGTATTGAGGCCGTGAGGCTCACTAAGGATCTTCGCCCCGAAGTGGTAGTTATCGATGACTCTGTGACCGGTGATCATCTCCAGGCATGTGAAGAGATGATGGA
>JAUVYG010000127.1 GCA_030603185.1 Actinomycetota bacterium
TTCAATAGTGCTTCCGTCGGTTCAATTTCGAACTCTGGGGCAAGATTACTGAGGAGCGGACGCAAAGAGACCACATGAAGATGTAGTCTTTGATGTGGTTAGGGCATATGCTTATCCTGAACTGGGCGAAAACTGTATCGAGGGGGGCCTTTGAAGGCGATAACCTACACAAAATATGGGCAACCCGATGTCCTAAAACTGAGTGAAGTAGACAAACCTGCCCCCGAGGACAACGAAGTCCTAGTCAAGGTTCACGCGGCGTCCATCAATTCATGGGACTGGGATATGCTGAGGGGCGCTCGAATCATCTCGCGCACGACAGGAGTTCTAAAACCAAAGAACTCGATTCTAGGTACTGACGTAGCTGGCACAGTTGAAGCAGTCGGCAAAGAGGTAAAAACCTGGAAGCCCGGTGACGAGGTTTTTGGAGAGGTAAGCAAGAAGCACCTCTCGATCGGCTGGGGAGGACTAGCCGAGTACGTCTGCGTTCGCGAGGGCAATCTGTTCGCCAAGCCCACCGGTATGACATTCGAGGAAGCCTCGGCCATTCCTCAAGTGGGAGCCCTCGCCCTTAAGGGTATCCGCTATAACGGGGGCATACAGCCCGGACAGAAGTTCCTGATGAATGGTGCTGGTGGTGGAGTAGGTACATTCGCGGTGCAGATCGCCAAATCGCTCGGAGCTGAAGTGACTGCCGTGGACCGCACCGGAAAACAAGAGATGTTGCGCTCGATCGGCGCAGACCATGTGATCGATTACACCACAGAAGATTTCGCCAATAACGGGCAGCTATATGACTTGATCATTGATGTTGCCGCATCTCGCTCGACTAAACATTACGCCGCTTCACTAAGTCCTGGTGGAGCCTATGGCGTGATCGGAGGCTCAATGGCGCGATTCTTCCAAACTGAGATATTTGGAGCGCGGATAGGAAAGCGCGAGGGGAAAAAGCTGGGTACTGTGGTCCCTCAGGTGAACGAGGGTCTAGATTACATTGTCGAGCTGTTCGAGGCGGGAAAGTTAAAGCCCGTTATCGATAGAACCTACCCCCTGGCCGAGACCGCTGACGCCTTTAGGTATTTCGGAACAGGTGACGTAAAGGGAAAGATCGTAATCGCGATAGTGCCCTCCGAGAACTAGATCAACTCTAGTTCTCGGCCCTTATTGATGGCGTCAGTGCGACTGTTCACCTGCAGCTTGCTGTAAACATTCCTTGTGTGAAACCGAACTGTGTTGAGGCTGACGATCAGTTGGTCGGCGATCTCTTGGTACTTGAGGCCTTCGGCAATGTGGCCAAGCACCTCGATCTCGCGGTCAGACAATGGATCGACCATGTACTGCGACACCTCTGCAGTCTGACGAGATAAAGCGCCGAATCCATCTATGAGCTTCCGCAGGTATCCGGTTAGCGAGCCAACGCCAACAACAGCTCGTAGCAGGTCAGCCATTGCCTCGCCCTCGTCTATGAAAGTGCGCATATAGCCTGCGGGCTCAGCCAGTTTGACCGCGCGGACAAGGGTGGCGATCGCCTCATCCTTTTGTCCGGCCTTATCGTGGGCGATCGCCATCAACGCCAATATCGCGACAACATCCCCTGTACGGTCGTCAGTCTCGGCTCCCTCAAGGGTCCGCTCTATTATCGGTATCGCCTCGGCAGCTCGATCAAGGCCAACAAGGATTCGAACCAGATTCTGATCGCTCGCTTGCCTCATGAACTGATACTCAGAAGACTGCTTTAACGCACCATCTGCCCACTTACTGGCGGCCTCGCGATCACCCTTTGTTAGCGACACAAGCGCGCTCCATGAATCGAGCTGCCCAACCTCGACCGGTAGCATTGCCTCAGGCGCAAGATCGTGAGTCTTTTGCATGACATCTGCCGCATCATCGAATCTGCCTTGAACCAACCGAAGCTTAACCAGTGCCAGATATCCCAGCATCATCGTCCCTATTTCGTGAGCTTGCTCGCCGATCATGACGCCCCGGACGATACTTGTCTCGGCTTCTTCCAGATCGTTTTTCTCGTACTGGATTCGTCCGGTGCCCACATGGCCATAGCCTCCCACCGGAAGTGGACTGATGCCGCCGATCTCGGCGGCATGCGTAATAACAGAGTGGTAGAGCTTGGCTGCCTCGGCCAGGTTCCCCTTGTGCTCTTCGATCTTTCCAAGCCAACTCATCGCGGAAAGAACCATATAGGGTTGGGCCTTGGGGCCGACCTCTTGGGCCTCGCGCATAGAGGCGATCGCCTCACCATGCCTACCCATCACATAAAGCTCGTAGCCCCGACCGAATTCGACCAGTGCACGAAAATGAAGGCCCCCATCGGGAATAAGATCGAGTATCTCTTTTGAAAACTCTATCCCAGCGCCGAAATCACTGGAATCACGATCAATGGTGGCCCGGATAAACTTCAAGTTTCCTTCGATCTCGGCCTTACCCTTGGGGTCGTCAATCCCTGGTATAGCCTTGCTCAATCTCTCGATCAGAGGCAGCACGCCGGATCTGTCGATCGACCATAAGCTGGCCCAGATCTGCGAAAGAAGCAGTCGCGGACGTTGATCGATCACCGCATCCGGGATAACGGCGGTCCACTTGAGTAAAGCGGCGACCTGCCCCTTCCAGACCATATCCATCGCCACCGGCTCAATGATATCTGCTGCAGTCTCAAACTCTTTGGCAGCGATCGCGTGATTGAAAGCTTGCTCTACATAGCCGTTCGCCGTCATCCAGTTGACCGCTCTTAGGTGAAGCCTTGCAACCTCTTCCGGGCCACGTTCAGACAAGCGTTGGCTAAGGAATTCAGAGAATAGGTGGTGGTAACGAAACCATGACCGCTGATCATCAAGGGAAACAAGAAACATGTTCTCGCGGTCGAACTTGTCTAACTGCTGCTGGCTGTTGGTTATCCCTAAAAGCTCATCACAAAGTGGAGCATGCAGCTGCTCTAAGATGGATGTTCCCAGCAAGAAGTCGCGCTCTTCATCAGTTTGAGCAGACATTACCTCGTCAACCAAGTAATCGATTATATGGCGATGACTGCCAGAGAACGCCTCAACGAATTGGTGTTTGTCCGTGCGACTCTGCAGTGACAAGGCTGCTAGTTGCAGGCTTGCGATCCAACCCTCTGTTCGCTTTTCAAGAATCGCAACGTCTTCAGCAGAAAGTTCCACACCCATGCTGTCGTTTAGGAATGACGCGGCCTCATCGACGGTGAACCGAAGATCGGCCGCGCGTAACTCGATCATCTGTCCTCGAACTCGCAGGCGCGCCAGTGCAAGCGGAGGGTCTATCCGGCTTGTTATCCCAAGATGCATATTGGGAGGCATGTGATCGAGGATGTAATCTATCGCATCGTGCACCTCTTGTGACTCGATCACATGATAGTCATCCAGTACCAAGGTGAACGCATCCTCTGTGACAGCTATGTCATTGATCAGCTCGGTAAGTAGGTAATTCAGAGGTGGCGGGCTGGATGAATCAAGAGCCGTTCTTACGCCGACCCCGATCTGCTTATCGATCTGTTGCAGCGTTAGAGCAAGGTAGCTCAATAACCGATGGGGATCGTTGTCGGCTGAATCCAGAGATAGCCAGGCGAATGGCTTGTCAGATGCGGCTAGCCATTCGCCGATAACCGTGGTCTTTCCAAATCCTGCGGGTGCCGAGACCAGTGTCAGCTTGCGCTCTGTTTGCTCGCTTAGTCTCTCGATCAAGCGCGGACGCGATACTAGATGTGGCCCCTCACGAGGGATAAAGACTTTGGTCTGTAATAGTGGCGCTACCACCTGATGACTCCTTATCTGCTGGTAGAGCAGATTGTAGCATTGGCAAACGTCGAGGCCGGTGAGCTAATGCTCACCGGCCCCTTTCGCGCCGTACCATCGCGGCTTCTCTCTATTCAGTTTTGCGAATTAGACTCGTTCAAGCTCCTTTTCCTTCTTGCCAGAGGTCGTCCAATCTATGACAGGCTCCTCGTCAGAAGCAATAGCCTCAGGAGCTGAAGTCCCAGTGGTGTTCTCGCCGTGGGATACCTGTGGGAGCCACTGGAGCCAGCTTGGTAGGTACCAGTTGCGCTCGCCGAGCAGCTTCATGGTTGCGGGAAGAAGGACTCCGCGGATGAGTGTCGCGTCGAGCAGGATCGCTACTCCAAGTCCAACACCCATCTGCTTGAAGATCATGATGCCCGAAGTTGCAAAGGCTCCGAATACCAGAACCATGATCACAGCAGCGCTTGTGATCTGACGAGC
>JAUVYG010000084.1 GCA_030603185.1 Actinomycetota bacterium
TAGGAAGGCGTGGACTGCGACTCTCTTCAGCCCCATCGACTCTGCCATCTCGAGTAGAGCGTATAGGTGGTCGGTATGCGAATGAACGCCACCAGGCGAGACAAGACCCATCAAGTGGAGGGTCGAGTTGTTGTCTATGGCATGCTGCACGGCAGAACGAAGAACGGAATTATCGTTGAACGATCCATCTGCGACTTCATTGGAGATGCGAAGAAGGTCCTGGAATACGGTGCGGCCAGCCCCGATGTTCAGATGTCCGACCTCGGAGTTTCCCATCTGTCCGGCGGGAAGCCCGACGGCCTCTCCGCTTGTTTCAAGGGTCGAGGATGGGCCCTCGGTAAGAATCCGGGTACAGTTCGGAGTGTTTGCAGCTGTGATGGCGTTCGAGTCACCGGGCTTTGCGATTCCCCAACCATCTAGGATCAGTAGCGCGAGCGGGCGAGGTCGGTTCGCCATCACATCCCGGCACTTTTGTAATTACATATCCTCAGAAAGTCATCGGCCTTGAGGCTTGCCCCGCCCACTAGTGCACCATCGATCTGTGGCTCGATCATCAGCTGGATCGAGTTGTCCGGCTTTACGCTTCCTCCGTAGAGGATTCTGATGGACTCAGCAAGTTCTGCACCGTAGAGGTCTGCGAGTGTCTCTCGGACGACCCGGCACGAATCATTGGCGTCCTGCGGTGTGGCAGTCATTCCTGTGCCTATGGCCCAGATAGGCTCGTAGGCTACAACGATCTGTGATCCATTATCGATCTCGATGCCAGCTAAGCCACTCTTGACCTGAGAGACCAGCCAATCTTTCATCTGACCTGCCTCTCGCTGCTCCAGGGTTTCTCCGCAGCAGAATATCGGTACGAGTCCATGACTCATCGCGGATGAGATCTTCTTGTTGACCGTCTCGTTGGTCTCCGCGAATAGCTGTCGTCTTTCCGAGTGGCCGATGATCACATACTTGCATCCAAGAGATTTGAGCATGGTGGGTGAGACCTGACCGGTGAAGGCACCTTCGTCCTCCCAGTACATGTCCTGAGCGCCAAGCTCGATATGGACATTGTCTGTGTCCTTGACCAGCTGAGCGCTGCGAAGAGCGGTGAATGGGGGACATATGGCGACCTCGACCCCTTCACGTGCAGGAAGCTTGTAACCAAGTGCCTGGACCAGTGAGGTCGCCTCGAGATGAGTCTTGAACATCTTCCAGTTGCCTGCGATCAGCGGGCGTCTTTCGCTCATGGTTGCTCCTTCAGGACTTCTACTCCGGGAAGCAGCATTCCTTCGAGCAGCTTCATGGATGCTCCGCCCCCTGTGCTTACATGGGTGATCTTGTCGCCAAGTTCGTATTTGTGAATAGCTGCGTCTGTGTCCCCGCCACCCGCGATGGTGGTAGCCGAACAGTTAGCGATGGCCCTCGCGACGACCTCTGTGCCGTTTGCGAATGCATCGATCTCGAAGACTCCCATGGGCCCGTTCCAGAACACTGTCTGGCATTCACGCACTGCATTCGCATAAGCGGCAGCGCTCTCGGGTCCGATATCAAGTCCTAACCATCCGTCAGGAATCTCATCCGATGGAACTATCCTAGTCTCGGTGTCGTTCGAGAACTCCTGAGCTATGACTATGTCAGTGGGTAAAATCAGCTCGACCCCTTGTGCTTCAGCCTCTTTAACAAGCTCTGCAGCATATTCTAGCTGGTCGTCTTCACAGAGTGAGTCGCCGATCTGTCCGCCACGTGCTTTGAAAAAGGTGAAACACATCCCACCCCCGATAAGAAGCTTGTCGCAGATGCCAATGAGGTTCTTGATGACAGCGATCTTGTCTGAAACCTTGCTTCCGCCCAGTACGGCACCAAATGGCCGCTTGGGGTTCTTGGTCAGGCTTCCAAGTACGCTCAGCTCGCGCTCGAGCAGCAGTCCGGGAACCGCCGGAAGATAGTCGGCGATACCGACCACCGAAGCATGGCTGCGGTGAGAAGCACCGAACGCGTCATCCACGTAATACTCACCCAGTGATGCCAGTTTCTTGGCGAACTCGGGATCGTTCTGTTTTTCCCCTGAGTTGAATCGAAGGTTCTCGAGCAAAAGGAACTCGCCGTCTCCGACCTCTGACGCCATATCTGTCGCCTCGCGACAAACTACCTGATCGGAATCGCAGAAGAGGACCTTACTGCCTAGCAGCTCTCTCAGTCGCTTGGCGACCGGTGCAAGGCTGTATTTTGGGTCTGGCCCATTCGGGCGGCCAAGATGCGAAAGAAGCACAGTGCGCGCCCCTCGGTCCCTGAGTAGTTCAAGGGTTGGGAGAGCAGCCAAAAGACGAGTCTCGTCGGTGATCCGGTCCCCGTCCAGGGGTACGTTGAAATCAACACGAACGACGATACGACGTCCGGCCTTGGCTATGTCCTCTATGCCGCTTGCGGTGTCAGCCATTCTTATTAGTCAGCGACGATGCCGATGAGGTCTACCACTCTGTTGGAGTATCCTGCCTCATTGTCATACCAGGAGAATACCTTGGCGGTTTTTCCGTGAGCCTTCGTCAGGCCGGAATCGAATATTGAACTGAATGTGGAACCGATGATGTCGGATGACACGATTGGATCATCTGTGTAGTAAAGGATCCCCTCGAGCTGATCACTTTCGGCTGCGGCCTTGAAAGCTTCGTTGATGTCATCGGCTGAGGCCTCTTTGGACAGATTGACTGTCAGGTCGATAATGGAACCCGTTGGGACAGGTGCTCGAATCGCTAATCCATCAAGCTTGCCGGACAATTCCGGTATGACCTCGGAAATAGCCTTCGCTGCACCCGTGGATGCGGGAACCAGATTGATAGCTGCTGCGCGTGCACGTCGAAGGTCGCCGTGCGGAGCGTCCTGCAACCTCTGGTCTGCGGTGTACGCATGAATGGTAGTCATGAAGCCTGACTCGATGCCCCAGTTGTCCATTAGGACCTTGGCGACAGGTGCCAGGCAGTTGGTGGTGCAGCTCGCGTTGGAGATGATGTTGTGCTTCGAGGAGTCGTACTGCTCCTCGTTCACTCCGATGCAGATGGTGATGTCCGGATCGGTCGCCGGCGCGCTGATGATCACTTTCTTGGCGCCGGCTTCTAGGTGCTTGGACGCACCATCACGCTTGGTGAAGAATCCTGTGGACTCGACGACGACGTCGACTCCCAGATCTTTCCATGGGAGGTTGGCTGGATCTCTTTCGGCGAGTACCTTGATCGTCTTGCCGCCTACAGTAAGGCTACCCTTGCCTACCTTTACATCCTCTTCAAGACCACCGTATACGGAGTCGTACTTGAGGAGATGAGCAAGTGTCTTGGTGTCGGTGATGTCGTTGATGGCGACAACATCGATTCCTTCTGGATCATCTAGTATCGCCCGAAAAACATTTCGTCCGATTCTTCCGAACCCGTTGATGCCGACCTTCACGCTCAAGAATGCTCCTCTCGTGGCCTGTTCCTACAGACCGTTAATTGCCCCACCTACCTGGTGGCTAAACACTGCTAGCGGCTATCGTGATGTATCTTAACCGCGATTTCACCTATGCGTCTGAGTCTGTGAGCTGCGGCGGACTTGCTGAGTGGGGGCAAAATCGCCTCTGCTAGCTCGGCAATACTGATGTCCGGGCTCTCAAGCCGGGCTTCTGCGATCTCGCGAAGCGCAACCGGAAGACTCGTCAGTCCGTATCGTTGCGCAATTGCATGGATGTCCGCAAGTTGTTTCTGGGCAGAAGTAGCTGTTTTCCTTGCGTTGGCCGCGTCACAGTTGACCAGTCGATTGATGTCATTACGAAGTTCACGTTTCACCAGGATCTCTTCGAACTCCAAAAGGGGAGCGTGACCGCCGATGAGAGCCAGATATGCAGCGATGCTCTCGGACCCCTTCACGTAGAGAACACTGGCCCCTTTTCTAATGGTCTTCTTTATCTCTATGTCCATGTCGGACAGAAGGGCTATGAACTGTTCGGCCCAGGCATCTGAGTGAGTGACTATTTCCAGATGGTAGCTGGAGCGTGGGTCTGTGATCGAGCCCGCGGCTATGAAGGCTCCGCGGGCGTACGAGATGCGACAGCAGGGACTCTTCACTATCCGGGGATGAATCCCCTCGATCTTCTCGAGGGTGTCGCTGAGCACGCCAATTTCGTTCAGGATCTGACTGAAGGGTGTGCTCTCAGGCAGCTCGATGCGATAACGATGTGATCGACCCAGGCTTTTGTCTTCGGTTACTTCCAGCGTCGGGTGGATATCGAATAGATCCAGAAAGAGATCGTGAGCGATTCGCATGGGGGCGGTGCTCACACCGTTCAGAGCCAGGCCCTTAGGCTCCTCAGAGTCCCAATCAATGCTCCCATTCAGTCGGACGAGTGCACTAAGCTCAGCGATCCGGCAGCACCTCTTTGCAGGTGGGAGGTGCGAGAGAGATATCTTGAGGCGGGAACTGAACGACATTACAAACCTTCGATCAGGTTACGATTCCACACTCGAATAACGTTGAGATGAGTTTATCAGGAGAGTGCTTGGCTGGATTGCTGTCGTCGGCTACATCAGCTACACACCACGAAGGCTCCAGCTCCTCACCGAGAGGCACCGGGAGCGCGATCTCGCCGTTGGGAGCAGTGATCGTCTGAGGCAGCAGTGAGGGATCCTGGGCGATGATCTGGTCGAACAGGCCGGCACCGAGGTGTACCTCAAGGGCTGCTAGATGCTCATGAAGTGAGTACCCAAGATTTTCACGGCGGTAGCTGATCGTGTTGCAGATATAGATGGCCTTGGCATCGGTTGAACGTAGGGCTGTGTGTATCTCGGGTACCAGTAGGGCAGGGATGATGCTGGAATACAGGCTTCCAGGCCCTACGATGATAGTGTCGGCGGCCATGATGGCCTCGACAGCAGCATTGGAAGCCTGGGGTTTTTGGGGTGATATCCCCACATGATCGATGTCGTCTTTTAGCAGGGCGATGTTAGCCTGGCCTTTGACCTGGCGGCCGTCGGTGGTGGTTGCCTCAAGAGAGATCTGCTCGGTCGTGGCTGGCAGGATCCTCGCCCAACAGTCGAGCAAGCGAGCTGCTTTCTCGACTGCGATATCGAAGCCGCCAGTCTTTTTGGTCATGGCGGCGATTATCAGATTGCCCAGGCTATGTTGGTCTAGTTCACCATAAGCGGAGAATCGGTAATCGAATATTTCGACCAAGTCTTCGTCAGCTTGCGCTGTGGCTACCAGGCAGTTTCGGATGTCTCCAGGAGGCAAGGTTGACAGTGACCGCCGGATCTTCCCCGAGGAGCCACCATCGTCTACGACGTTGACCACTGCGGTAACTTCCAGCTGACCTCTGTGTACTCTGTCCTGGAGGGATTTTAGAACGACAGGAAGCCCAGTGCCGCCTCCGATTGCGACTATTCTTTGTTTGTCGGTGGTTCCCACGCTATATCCTTGCCCATGTCTCGGTGGCGTAGAGTGACTTGATATCCACGGCTCTTGATGTACTCGCTCACCTCACGAGAGATTGCTACTGATCGGTGGTTACCACCGGTGCAGCCGATGGCCACGGTGAGGTGAGTCTTTCCCTCTTTTACGAAGGCAGGAAGGAGGTCCGACAGAAGATCCTGGAACTTGGCCAGGAACTTTTTTGTCGAATCGTGTTTCATGACGTAGGCGTGTACCGGCTCTTCCATCCCAGTGTGATTCTTGAGTTCAGGAATGTAGTGGGGGTTTGGAAGAAAGCGTACGTCCATCACCATATCCGCATCAGGGGGAACTCCGTATTTGAATCCAAAGGAGTTCACTGTGACCATCAGTAGGCCGGTCTTTTTGTTCAGGAAGGACTTCAGTATGGTCTCTCTGAGATCTGCAGGCGAAAGCACCGAAGTGTCCAGCACCATGTCGGCATTGCCTCGCAAGCTGCCCAGCATCTCGCGTTCAGTTCTTATGGCTTCGGCTATGTCGCCGCCGGTCGCGAGGGGGTGACGGCGGCGTGTCTCTTTGAACCTGTTCATCAGAGTTTCGTCAGAGGCCTCGAGGAATAGGATCTTGTAGGGTACATGCAGCGCACGTAGCCGACTGATCGCCTCGGTCACCTGATCGAAATACTCGCCGCCTCTTGCATCAGTGACTACGGCGATTTTGGAAATCTTGCTGTCGGGCATGAGTCCAAGTTTTACCATGTCATCTATCAGGGCAGGAGGTAGATTGTCGATACAGAAATATCCGAAGTCTTCGAAGCATCGCATCGCAAGCGACTTTCCGGCACCGGAAAGCCCGGATATAAGGGTGAATTCGAGTTCGGGTTTTGTCATGGGTAGATTCTATATGATGGGGACCCAAAAGGGAGATAAAGATGGACATCTTAAAGGCGGCTGAGTTGCTGTCGGGTATAGGAAAGAGTCGGCTCGATGTCGACCCCGGTAGATGCACCCGGTCGCTTAGTAGTAGATCTACGTGCGACCGGTGCGCAGCGATCTGTCCGCACTCGGTCATATCGACCCCCGGATCATTGGATGTGAAGAGCGAGGACTGCGATAGCTGTGGCCTGTGTGCCATGGTCTGCCCGACGGGTGCTATCGAGATGAGTGACGGTGGTCCAATATCCGCTCTGGATCGGATGTCTGATGAGGCGAGCGAGATTGCGGTCTCCTGTCGGCGAAAGAGCGGTGACAGGAACTTTAATGGACTGATCGTCGAATGCATAGGTCAGCTCGACAACTGGTTTTTCTTGGCAGGTGTATCCCGCGGCATCATCCGATTCAACGTGGCGGGATCCGATTGTCAGGATTGTGATCGGTCCACAATGACAGACCATATCGGCTCAGTGGTTCAGCATTTCGCAACAGTTGCGGGGCACCATGTACCGGCTGAATCCATGAAGACCAAGCGCGGTCCATCGGAATCTGTCGAGTCCGGTGTTCATCTGTCTCGAAGGGGATTTCTCGGAGATATGATGCTCTCTGTTGAGCGGATGTCCGGTATCGACACCCAACGCAAGGGTGTCTCGTCCGCCAGATTGAAGGACGTGATCGAGTGCAAGAGCGTCCCTCTCGATCGACGAAGGGGTCTTGCAGCTATTCATTCAATGGATATCTCGCAGCTGAATCTGCGCCCGTGGTCAGCCGACCAGCAGTATGTCGTTACCGGGACTGCCTCCCCCTGCGATGGTTGCGGTCACTGTGCTACTTTGTGTCCCACCGGGGCCATG
>JAUVYG010000136.1 GCA_030603185.1 Actinomycetota bacterium
TCCATCACCATGTCGAGAATAAAACCGGCTAGCCTTTCGATGAGCTTGAATCTGGAGCTTTCGACCTCTTCAATGATGCGGTCTTTGACTTTCTTGTAATTGACCGTAGCAGAGGCATCATCAGTGTCCGCCGATGTTACGGATTTTGGAACGATATCAAGGTTAATGGTCACATCCTGCATCGTCTTTCGCTCCCATTCGTTCAGCCCGATAACGGCCCGAAGTCTAAGGTTATGGATGCGGATTATCAAAGGTGCGCCCCGCCGTCCACGAATATGATCTGTCCCGTGACGAACTCAGCCTCAAGCAGGAATCGCAGGGCCTGTGTGATGTCGGCAGGTTCACCTCGTCTCTTGAGAGGCACCTCCTCGGATCTGCCATCAAGGTAGGACTCATCTTCCCCGGGGGGAGGGAGGATCAGGCCAGGAGCGACAGCGTTCACTCTGATATCGGGGGCGAACTCAACGGCTGCCAGCTCAGTCAGGTCTTTAAGTGACTTCTTGGACAGCGAGTACGCTGCTGACGAGATGTCATCAATACTAATGCGGGTATCGGCCATGTTGATGACCTGGCCTTTGTCCACTAGGTCGCAGAACTCGCGAATAAGTATGAAGGGAGCTCTTACGTTGACTGAGTAATGGATGTCCAAGAGCGATGTCTCGGAGTCGGCTATGGACTCTTTTAGAAAAACTGACGCATTGTTGACCAGTAAATCCAGGTGCGGCATGTCGTCGTGGACGCGAGTCACAAGGCCTGACGTCTCGCTCGCGTTTGTCAGGTTGGCTTGGTATGTGCGGCAGGTCACACCGTGGGCGCGGACTAACTCCTCGGTCTCAGACGGATCTGATGAGCTGTGATGAATCGCTATGTCATAGCCCATCTCGGCCAGTGTTACGCATATCGCCTGGCCAAGCCTGTGGGCTCCCCCTGTGACAAGTGCTGCTCCCAACTGGGTCAACCTCCTAGGTTATTAGTGTCATGAATTCCTGGCGCGTCCTCGCGTTCTGAAGGAACACTCCAAGCATGTACGATGTCTGCATCACAGAGTTCTGCTTCTCAACCCCTCGCATCATCATGCATAGATGCTGGGCCTCGATCACTACACCGACACCCTGAGCGTCGGTGTACTTCATGATGGTCTCAGCCACCTGCTGAGTCAGGTTCTCTTGCACCTGTAGCCGCCTCGCAAAGACCTCGACGAATCGCGCAAGCTTTGAGACGCCGATGATGGTCTTGTTCGGTATGTACCCAATGTGGCATTTACCGATAAAGGGTAGAAGGTGATGCTCGCATAGCGAGTACATCTCGATGTCCTTGACCACGACCATTCCGTGGTTGTTGGCGGGGAATAGTGCATTGTTGAAGATCTCATCAATGTCCTGATCGTACCCTCGTGTGAGCTCTCTGAAGGCGTCGGCCGCTCGCTGGGGCGTGTCCTTCAGCCCAGGACGGTTCAGGTCTTCCCCGATGGACTCTAAGATCTTTTTGTAGCTTTCCTCCACAAGACTCCTTTTATTCCGAAGTTATTTGGACAGCATACGGGAACAAATCACCAAGTGTCTCGTCCTACATTGTGACAATAGGGTTTTTAAACTTGAAGGGAGAAGGAAATGAGTCGGAAAGCCAGCATCGTTATCCCGGTTGTGGCCGTAGCAGCTGCTTTGGTCATCGCGGTTCTTCTGACCGTTCTTGGCGGACGGGTCATCACTGGTATTGGTGAAAGGGCAGAGAGGGACACGGTCCGATCCGTTGGCAGCTCGCAGGAGCTCAGCAAGATCGTGGTCAGTGCGCTAAGGGCCGAGCATTCATTCTTGGACAGGACGAAAGAAGGGCTCGGGAGCTTTGAACAGCCGCTGATGGCCGTCGAGGACATGGCAAGAACTGAAGAAGCCGGTGATGCTGACGCCTCCGCGCAGATCGCGGCTCCCTCGGAGTTCTCGAATACAAATGTTCAGGTGGCCGGGGTAGATGAAGCGGACATCATTAAGACTGATGGCCAATATATCTATCAGGTTAATCGAGGCAACATCTATGGCGGCCCCGGCCGTCTGGTAATCATCGATGCGGTCCCCGGTAGTGATATGGAGATCGTCTCCACCATAGATTTCCCCGATGACTTCAATCCTCAGGACATCTATGTTGCTGATGGCAAGCTCGTGGTGATCGGTCACGATCAGACCGACTTTACTGTTTTAGAAGAGCCTGTCAGCACAGATCAGGACAACACTCTTAGGACGATTTCACCGGACACGGACAGAAGTGAGCAGCGCATCATGTCTGAGCCAGAGATCATGATCATGCCGGAACCCAGATTTGGCGTCGGCTCGGTTCGTGTGCATGTATACGATCTATCAAATATCGAAGAGCCAGATCTCATCAGAGATACAGCAGTCGAGGGACGCGCTATCTCCACGCGCAGGATAGGGGAGACACTGTACGTGATATCCAGTAATCCCATGATCGTTCCTTTCGCCCATCGGGAAGAAGCTCAAAAGTGGTTCGGGAACTCATCCGATCTGCCAGAGATCACAACCCCCGGAGTCGTGGATTCAGCCGTTAGCGAAGAGCCATTCAGAGTCGATTACGCTGATGTCCTATATGCCAGTGGAGAGGTCGGGTCAAACTACATCACAGTTGCCGGCATCTCCATCGCCGATCCCGACGAGCCTGCGAGCGTGACATCTGTGCTCGGTTCGGCCGAGAACGTTTTCTCGACCGAGGACAACATGTACGTATCGTTCACCCAATTCTCCTCATTTGGAGCCGACGAGACGACGAAGATATACCGTTTCGCGTTGGACGATGGAGAGATCGAGCACACCGGAGTGGGAACTGTCGCAGGTCGCCTGCTCAACCAGTTCTCAATGGACGAACATGAAGGCAACCTTCGCGTTGTTACCACAGAAGGTAATTGGGAGCAGTCCAGGAACCATGTGTTCGTCCTCGGGGACGAGATGCAGGTTGTCGGATCATTGAAAGGCTTTGGGGCCACCGAGAGCGTATTTTCGGCCCGCTTCATCGGTGATCGGGCCTATGTAGTCACCTTCAGACAGACAGACCCGTTCTTCGTCATCGACGTAAGTGACCCGACAGACCCCGAGATTCTGGGCGAACTGAAGATTCCTGGATTCTCGAATTATCTGCATCCATACGATGAGAACCATGTGATCGGGTTTGGCAAAGACGCAACAGACTCTGGAGTCCAGCAAGGCATGAAGATGGCTCTGTTCGATGTGACTGATGTAGAGAATCCTAAAGAGGTTGCCAAAGAGATCATCGGAGAGGCCGGAACGGACTCCCCACTCCTTAGCAATCACCGCGCTCTTCTATTCGATCGTGAGCG
>JAUVYG010000126.1 GCA_030603185.1 Actinomycetota bacterium
CCGCGTCTCTTGCTACATCGAACAGCGCACTACATGTCGCCTCGGCGTCTTGCAGATCAGCTACTGTTTCCTCGTGATCAGCGGGATCGAATGTTTCCATAGGATGTTGATTCCCCAATAGCTCTTCTGAAAACTTGTTAGCTGCTGGAGAGTATCTTTACGCACCTATTAAGTAATAACCTGATTTGAGGACTAGAATTCGCATAGTGAATAATCTGGTCTACCATTTGAAGACTAGGTCAGAGGCGTTATTGCGTTTCTGACCTCGTTGCTATTTATGGGCAACACAGTATCCTAATAGCACGCATCACGAATGGTTTGTAAACCAGTCACCAGCCAGTTCAGCGACCTCCTCTAGGGCCCCTGACTCCTCGAAAAGGTGGGTTGCTCTGGGGACGATGGTGATTTCGTATTCCTCATTCAGCCTACTGGCGGCTGCCTCGTTCATTCCTATTACGGCGCCGTCGTTCCCGCCGACAATAAGTAGGGTAGGCGCCGTCACTTTCGTAAGCGTGGTCTCATCGGTGAGATCTGGACGTCCGCCCCTAGAGACTGTCGCGAACACCTTTCGGTCAACCGATGCCTGTAGGGCAGCGGCAGCCCCCGTACTTGCGCCGAAATACCCGACAATAAGGTCCTTTGCGTCAGTATCCGATGAGGCCCAATCCGAGGCCTTCGTGAGTCGGTCGGTGAGGAGGTCTATGTCAAATCTGATTTCTCTTGTGACTATGTCGACGCGTTCCTCATCCTTGGTTAAGAGGTCGATGAGGAGCGTGGCTATACCACGATGATTCAGTTGCTCGGCAACAAATCTGTTTCTCGAACTGAACCTGCTGCTTCCACTCCCGTGTGCGAATATCACCAGTTTTGTGGCTTCTTCGGGGTGGTTGAAATCGCCGATGATGGCATCGCCGTTCACTGGGATGCTGACTTCTCTTACTCTCATAAGAGCCTATATACCTAATCAGGCGTCACTTTATACACGTCAGCATGTAAAAGAGGGGCCGGGCAAAAAGCCCGGCCCCTCTTCCTTGTTACGCGGTTACTACCTTAGAAGTCGCTCAATGCTTTCTCGTTGTCATCAAGAGGAATTTGCTGCCTCGGAGCCGGGGCAAGCGCGCCTGAATTCAAGGCAACTCTACTTCTGCTGCCAGCCTTTGCCAACTCATTCACGGGCTGGTTACCGTGGCCTGCTCCCTCGACCATCTCGAGCAGGCTGATCACGTTGCTCTTCGTCTGGACAGCCTGAGCTGACAGCTCTTCAGCCGCTGTAGCAGCCTCCTCTGAACTTTGTGAGGATGCCTGTGTGGCAGAGGCCACTTGAGTAACTGCCGTGCTAATCTGCTCAATTCCGGTGGTCTGCTCATGACTTGCGGCAGATATCTCGGACAGTAGATCAGCGACTTTACTTACGCGCTCCGAGATCTCGTCCAAGGCCTTACCCGACTCGTCGGTGATGGAAGAGCCGTTCTGAGCTTTTTCTATACTGGCGTCGATCATCACTGCAGTATCTCTGGTTGCACTCGCTGCTCGCTGGGCGAGGTTTCGCACCTCTTCGGCTACGACAGCAAAGCCCTTGCCATGCTCGCCTGCCCGTGCCGCCTCAACCGCTGCGTTGAGAGCGAGAAGGTTGGTCTGAAAGGCAATCTCCTCGATGGTCTTTAGGATCTTTCCGACCTCCTGTGACGAGTCATTGATCTCGCTCATGGCCATGCGTAGCTGCGACATTGACGAGTTGCCATTATCCGCAGCTGAGCGGGCCTCCTGAGACAGATGACTTGCCTGCTGTGCGTTGTCCGCATTGGCAGAGGTCTGAGCTGTGAACTGCTCAAGCGCAGAGGATGTTTCCTCGAGAGCGGAAGCGCTTTCGTTAGCTCCATCAGAGACAGCTTGACTGGCAGCGGCAATTTGATTGGATGCTGCTGCAGTTTCATCCGCCCCGACCGAAAGGCTTGAGATCACTCTTCTAAGAGATCCAGCGATTGACCTACTTAGGAATACGCCAAGCAATAGAGCCACGATCACACCTACGACGCCTACCCCAAGAATGGTAGTGCTGGAGGTATTAGCGGCATTCTGTCCAGTAAGTGTCTGGGCATTGGTGATCTCCATCGCTTGCTCGACCATTGATTCGAGGGCTACATCAACTTTGCCGTAGTGCTCGGCCATACCTTCTAGATGATGGTCAAGCTCGACACGGGCAGTCGTCATTTCCGGGCTGGATTCTGCAACGCCAGCAGCGAGCAGTGTGTCCACTTTCTGGGAGAGGACGATCGCTGTGTCAAGCTGGCCATTCCACATCTCGAAGTGACCGACGAACTGATCCCAGGCCTCTTCCTGGGCAGCGGACTTGGGAACAGCCTCGTACTCTTCCCAGCCATTGTTGAGAGTGGCAAACTCTTCGTCTATTCCAGGATATAGCTCCTGACGTGACTCCAGGGTCGCTGAACGATCGTACATTTCGCCAACTAGACCGCCGGCCATCATGAAACCTTCGTTCATGTCGTACAGAGCCAGCATGCCTACCATTGATACGTCGCCCAACTCGGTTACGATCTCGCTCATGTTGCGCATGCCGAGAAAGCCAGTGGCGGCAATGATACTGGCGATTGCGGCCACGACCATAAAGGCCGTGACCAGTTTCTTACTAAGGTTTATGCCCTTTAGCATAAAATCTTCCTCTTTCTAGTAGAGCTAGGCTATCTCGTTAAGAAGACTTAGCTCTGATTCGGTTAGGGTCTTGTCTGTATCTAGCAGGATGGTCACCTGCTCTTTGGCTTTGCCGATGCCCAGAATGAAATCGGTGTTTACTGATTCACCTAGGCGTGGGGCCGGCTCGATATCTGAGGCTCCAAATTTTAGGACCTCGTTGACGTTGTCGACGATGATGCCGACCTCCATGGTCCCGCTGGAAGGTGCGCTCACTTCGACGACGATGATGCAGGTCTGCTCATCGTATTCACGCTCATCCAAGTTGAACTTGAGGCGCATGTCGATGACTGGGATGACTTTTCCCCTCAAGTTAATGACGCCTTTCGCGTAAAGGGGGGCTCCCGGTATGGAAGTTGTCGGCACGATGCCGATGATTTCGCGAACGGCAAGGATTCCAATGCCATAGTCCTCTTGGTTCAGCGTGAAAGTCAGGTACTTCCCATCGATTGCTGTGGGATCGAATCCACTCTCAACAGTTGCGTTACTAGTGCTCATGTATCTCATCTCCTTTCGAACCGCCACGCAGAGCGGGTGATGCGGCCGTTGGGGTTCTTTAAGGGATTACAGCTGAGTACTCCTTGCCCCCGTCGTACATTTGTTCCGCCATAGAGAACATCGTCAGATATAAATCGGTCCTTATGTATTGGGCCGGTTCTCAATTGCGCATCAGTTTGGGATTGCTGATGGGCTTACCAAGAAGGATCACAAGCTAGGGACCAAGATTGGATAGGATGAAGCAAGAAGGTTTGGGTCGATTATTTCATGTGTGTGAATCGCAAAAACCGCAGGTGGGACATTATCAGGCGTCGGACAATGAGACGGTAAGCACCGCCAGGTCATCAGAAGGTGGGCCATCTGTAAAAGCTGATACTCCAGAGAGAATCTCCTGAGGAAAACAGCGTGTATTTGTCTCAATACTCGCTACAAGGGCTAAGAGCCTCTCGCTGCCGAACAACTCGTCCTGTTTGCGAGCCTCAGTTATCCCGTCCGTGTAGAGAACCAAGGTGTGGGATTGCTCAAGAACGAATTCCTCGTTTGAGAAGGTCAGGTCTGCAGATAGGCCCATGAGGAGTGAGCGAGTGTGAAGGGTGAAAACCTTGGAGGCTGAGTCCCTAATGATTGCCTCGGGGTGCCCAGCACTACAGTAGGTGAGCTGACCGGACCTCGGGTCAAGGATTCCAAAGAATGCGGTCGCAAAGACCGGCCCGGTGTCGGGGCTCGACTCAATAACTTGGCTTACCTTGGACATAACTGTTGCTGGATCATCGCCTTGTAGCGAGTATGCCCGAATGGTACTTTTCACCTGAAGAGCTAGCGTAGCTGCTGGAATACCCTTACCTGAAACATCCCCAATGACTATGCCGATGGAGCCATCATGAAGCTGGAACATGTCGTAGAAATCGCCCCCTACGAGGGCCGCTTCAGCCGAGGATCGGTAGACATCGCCGAATTCGATACCGCGTAGGGACGAGGGTAACGCCAAGAGAGCCTGCTGAAACTCGTTTAACTGACCTTCTGCTTGTTTCCGTTGAGTAATGTCGCGCGAGACCCCCATCAC
>JAUVYG010000069.1 GCA_030603185.1 Actinomycetota bacterium
TATCACACTAGGCTGGAACTTCTCGCGGTCGGTCCCTTTAATCAACCGGTACAGCATCATCTCGGCTCCTCCGGTACCAAGGCCGGTGATGACGTGGACCACTCTAATCGGATATTGCGGCAATTAGTTTGCGCCTCCTTACGGCTGACCTCTACTATAGGCGTCTGAACAAGAGGTAAGGTTTAGAAGTCGATTCCGACACCAGCGGTACCGTCCTCATTGACGTGACATGAGAGGCATATCTGGTCCATCTTAGGCAATGGACGGTATGGCTCGCCCTTGAGTGCCTCTGGCACGTTGGGCACTTCCTGGTAACTATCGGTGAGTAACTTGTTGCCGATGGACTGATGAGGCCACTGCCCTCCGTCTGCGAGGGTCTTGGCGGCATGGCAAGACTGACAGCCAGCAAGCTCTTTGTAGGCGACTCTACGGTCACCAACAGGACCGCCCGCGCCACCCGCCACGTTCACTATGCCATCACCGTAGAGGGGGTGGGCAACGTTGGGTAGAGCATTCTTGTTATGGCAATCTGCACAGAAGTCGGTAACGGTCTGCGCAGTGCCGCCGTTGCGTGCAGGATCTTGTCTTAGGATCTTCCCGCCACCCATCACCTGGTTACCATGCGGGCTGTGGCAGTGCAGACAACGCAACACATCGTAGGTCACGTAGTCAGCGGCGTCGCGGCCTTCTGCATCCCGGACAGACTGGTCTGCCTGGACAGGAAGTCCAGGCTGGAACGCAAGCTCAGGCAGTTGATTGGTCGAGTCAGGGATGACCTCGGCCCCGATGGTGTGCTCCCCCAGAAAGCTTTCGAACGTGTACACGTATTTCACGGTAAAGCTTGATCCTTGGAAGTGACACTGCTCACAGCCTCCCCAGAAAGTTATATCGGGTCGAGCGTTACGAATCAGATGAAAGGCCCCGTCGTCTGGACCGTGAAGAGCGTGGCATATCTTACATTTGTTGCTGGTGGCGGTGTATCCGCCGTGGGGAAGCTCCGGAATGTAGTCCGGAAATATGTATCCGGAAGCGGCTGCTGTGCCGGTCACTACGTCGGGCTTCAGGGCAGACGTGGCCAGAGCCGCGGCCGCTAAGAGAAGCAGGCATGCGGCCACAACTGACATCACCCGGTTGTTTGCTATGTTTCTTCTCATAGGCACTCCGAGCCATCTGGTCGTTCAACGTTTATCATTGAACCATGGAAAAAAAGCCTTCTAAAAAGGTTATCGGCACGCGAAAGCGACTCATACCCTATCTCGTTCTGTTGGTGCTGTCCGTTCTGGCCGTGGTTCTCTTTGTCCAACTGGACAGGATCAATACTCCGCCACAGAGAGCGGTCAATCCCGACACGCCCGCTACCGGTGGTGCAGCTGCCAAATGGCTTTACAGTCTTTACGGGCACGGGGAGGAGGATACCGACTCCTTCTTCCTGCCGTTCAAAGCTGCCGTCGCGCCCAATGGAGACATCTTGGTCTCGGACACTGGAAATTCGAGGATCGTCAGGTTTGACAGTGATCGCAGGTATATCGAGGATATAACCGGCACCGCTGACGGAGCGATCGTTCTGAGCGAACCGCTCGGAATAACGATTTCTTCCGGTGGCGACATCTACATCGCCGACCGGGGTCTGTCCAAGATCATCGTTCTCAACAAGGACCTTGAGCTCAAGTTCTTCGTGGTCGAATCGATTCCCATCACTCCGGTGCTCGACGAGGCGGCCGGCAGGCTTTACGTGAGCGCCTATGACAGGATCAACGTGTTCGATCTGGAGGGCGAGCTCATCACCCGCTGGGGCACCAGAGGTCGTGAGGACGGACAGTTCGATTTCCCCAACGGACTCGTGGTCGATAGAGCCACTGACGTGGTCTATGTCTCGGACAGCAACAACAAAAGGCTGCAGGCCTTCAATACCGAAGGCGAGCATCTGTGGTCTGTCGGAAAGCCCGTCACCGAGATCAATGAGATCCCCATCGAGTTCGACCTGCCCGCTGGACTTGCTCAAGATGAGCGGGGCTTCCTCTACTTGGTGGACACCTTCGACAACTCCGTGAAGATCCTGGATGCCCGGGGTCGCGAAAGAGCGATCATCGGTGACTACGGTTTCGCTGACGGTTTGTTCAATTATCCCGTTGGAATCACCTATACCGGTGACGGAATCTTCCTGGTGGCTGATAGAGGCAACGACAGAATCCAGTCGATCGAGATCTTGCCCCCCGAAGAGGCCATGCCTAGTCGAGAGATTGCCGCTGTTACCGCAGAGGTCGTGGCCGCTCCGATCATCTTGGACCAGCCGGAGAAGTCCAACGGAGTGCTTCGCGCGGCCGGACTTCTTTCCGCTGCAGCGCTTCTTGTCATTATCGCAGCCTACATACTCAACCGAGGACGCAAGCGCAAAGCCTAGGCCCGTCACGGTAGGTCCCTAACGTTGTGGCAGAGCATACAGCCTCGATCACGCTTGATCTTGAACTGATCCTCGACACCCAACCTCATGTACTTGCCGACCAGTTCAAGCGCTTTTGGCTCAAGGTTGCCGGCGGAGACAGTCGTCTTACCAGTCGGTGTCTCGATGCTCACATGAGGAGCCTGGACAATGGCAGAGGTGATTCCCCCCGCCCAAGCTTCTTGCCAGGTACGAGCCCTAATCTCAGCATGAGACAGCTTCAAAAGCCCTGTCTGACGTCCTGCATCACTACCGATCGCCGTGCTTGGCGCGTTATGTCCCGTATGACAGCGAACGCATAGCGTGTTCTCGAAGATAGACATGTCAGGGAAGTAAAGTCCGGCGTGGCAGGTAGACACGCAGGAAATCTCGCGCCCTGCGTTTGGATCGAATCGGTCTTGCACAGGGTGGGAGTCCTCGGTGGCGTACACATCCTGCTTGTGGCACTGAGTGCAAACCGCAATCACACTTGAGTCTGCGGGGGTGGCGGCCAGAGTCTTGACTCCATTCGGCCCAGCTCCATCCGTCACCTTCCGATTCTCACCGGCATGAAGGAAGGTGCCATACGACCCGTGGGGCAGATGACATGTACCGCAACTTCCATTATTGGTGCGGAAGGGTTTCTGCAACAACTTCGGATACGGTCCGGCCATCGGATAATGGCAGTTGAGACAGTTGATCTTGCCTTCTGGCACGGGATGATGAGATGGGAGCTCGAACTGAGTCTTGATATCCGGAGCAGAGCCACCCTCGTCGGCGGCCTTGTGGCAGCTGTAACAGAGATCAGGAACCGGTTGCTTGAGTAGTCTCTTGTATTGCGAGCCGTGCGGCACGTGACACTTCATGCACTGCCCCGCGGCGAATGGTGCCATCTGCGAAGGCATCGAACGCCAGTCTTTCGCGGTTCCACCGCCGACATTGATGGCGTCGTGGCAGCTGTTACACAGGAAGGGAACACCACCCTTCTTGAGCAACTTAGGAACGTCAGTGGCATGTGGATAGTGGCACTGCGTGCAGTCGCCGCCTTCGAACGGTGCCATCTGAACCGGCATATCGGTGAACGACTTTATGTCAGGACCTAAGCCGGAGGCGACTGAGGCGCCTTTGCCGTGACACGTCCAGCAAAGATCAGGAACCTTGTCTTTAGTCATCGCGGGGAAATCGGATCCATGAGAGCTATGGCATGTATTACATCCCCCGCTATTGAAGGGTGACATCTGGAACTTCTTCAGAAGCTCTTCAGCTTGCTGCGCATGGCAACGAGTACATATGTCAGGCCAAGCGGCAGTATACTCGGATTTGCCCAAACCAGCTGGTCGAGCGTCACTGCTGACTCCCAGAGCATCCAGGTCTATGTCCACAGGTGGCGCTTCCGGCGCACCTAATGAGTCAGCAGAGGCACCTGTCTGGAATGATTCTCGGTTCGGATCCAAAAGATCGTCCTCGAGGTCAACGACGATCAAGCCTGCAGCGGAATCCGCTGTAGCACCTCGGACAGCCCTCAACCAGTCAGTCAGCTTGCCTTTGTAGAATCCGATGAAAGTAGTGCGTTCTTCGGCGTTGGCGATCGAAATACCATGAGTCGTATGGCATGCGGTACAAAGCAACTTCTCAAAAGGAAAGTGAGTATTCTTGACTTCGAAGTCCGGAAGGACGTTCTTACCGTTGGTGGAACCGTCGTGACACACCAGGCATGCCATAGCAACCTGCACCTCGACGGTGGGTCGATCCATGTAGTAGTAGGTGGCCGCCGAGCCAATAAGGAACACAATGGCACCAACGCTTAGGCGTCCAACGTTCGAGTTCAGTATTGTAAGAAGAAATTGGGGCACTATTCACAACCTCGGATGCGGGTCAGTGCGCCCACCAACGGGGGATCTAGCTCTGTCTCTGCCACCAGTTATATAGTATAGCGGGCTTACTCGGGGGACATACGCGATAAGCCAGCGCGAGCCTCTTCGTGGTCCGGAATAAACTGCAGCGCAGCCCCGAATTCATCAGCTGCAAGATCAAGTTCTTCAAGCTGCTCATATGCGAGTCCAAGATAGTAATGCGGGTCAGCGAATATCGGGCTCGCCGATGTAGCGCTCAGAAACTGCTCTTTGGCCTCTTCCCAATCCCCTTTGTCGTAATAGATCTTCCCCAGCTCGAATGAGGCCTGAGCATTTTTAGGGTTTAGTTGGGCAGCCTCGGCCAGCTCAGATATTGCGGCCTCTTCTTTGCCCTGCTGGCTGTAGAGCAGACCAAGCTGATAATGAGGATCTGACAGATCCGGGCCAAGCTCGATAGCTTGCATGAATCGCTCCTCGGCTTGGTCCGTTTCGCCCATCTGCTTGTACACGAGACCAAGGTCATACTGTGCGAACGGGTCGTTAGGCAGCGCTCTGACGTTGGCCTGAGCCTTGAGTAAGTTCCTTTCGACCTCGGAGCGAGGACCTTGCTCGGGAGTGAAGACAGCCCTGACGATGAGTCCCGCCAGAACCAGTATTAGAAGAAGTAGAACAACGATACTTCCAATAATGAAAGGGCTGACTCGATCCGGCGAAGCGCCATCTGAGTCCCAACCTTCCTCTGAAGTTAGTTGGTCGTCGCGAACCTCATTCAAATGTGTCCCTTTCTAGATGCACAAACCCTGGTCAGCTTAGCAAACGCAGGGGCCGGTTTCAAACAGGCGCCTGTTAATGTGTATCGGCATTTTTACTCATCGTTTCGATTGAATTGATAGAAAGAGAGCACCTGTAGTTCGACTGACAAGTCCACGCTACGCACGCTCACCTCTTCTGGAACATCCAATACAGCCGGAGCAAAGTTCAATATGGCTTTGACTCCCCCCTTGACCACGGCATCCGCGGCATTCTGAGCAGAGCCTGCGGGCACAGCTAACACAGCAATGTCTACATGATGGTCGCCGACGGTCGAAGGGATGTCGGCGGAATCCTCTACCGTGACCCCCGAAACCGAGCTTCCTACTTTTGCGGTATCGGCATCATAAATTGCCACTATCTGAAAACCGCGCTCGGCAAAACCCTCGTAACCCACGAGCGCGGCACCGAGTTGCCCGTAGCCCACAAGGGCAACTCGCCAGGACCGATCCAGTCCCAACTCCTTGTTGATCCGGCCCAGAAGACTCGCCACGTCATAGCCCAGACCACGTGTGCCCTCTCCGCCAATGTGGGAAAGATCCTTTCTGATCTGTGCCGCGTTGACCTGACTTTCATGAGCCAGAATATCTGAGGAGGCTGTGTCAACGCCCCTTGCTAGCAGGGAGTTAAGAGCTCTCGCATATATAGGTAGCCTGCTAACGGTCGCGCCGGGTATCTTGCCCTTTGGCATCCTGACCTAGGCCTCTCTTCCTCGAAGTACAACACGGACTGTGTGCATCAGGATCTTTAAGTCCATCACGAACGACTGATGACGAATGTACATCAGATCATACTTAAGCTTGTTGGCGGCAGAGGTCCCATAACCCCCACTGGTCTGAGCAAGCCCCGTCAAGCCGGGTGTCACCGATAGTCTTTCGGTATAACCGGGAATCTCAGCACTAAACTCTTCGACAAATCCAGGACGCTCTGGCCTTGGCCCGACAAAACTCATCTGACCTCGAATGATATTCCAAAGTTGCGGAAACTCATCCAAGCGCAAACGTCGGAGGGTGCGCCCGAAACTTGTGACACGGGAATCCTCTCGCCCGGCCATCACCGGACCGCTCTCAGCCTCGGCATCGGCGACCATGGTCCGGAGCTTCACCAGGTTGAACGGGGTACCAGCGCGGCCCACTCTTTCCTGCCGGTAGAACACGGGGCCGCGACTGCCCAGTTTCAATGTGATCGCTAGGAAAGGAAGCATTCCTAAATAGAACGGCAGCATAACTATCGCCAGAACGAGGTCAAATCCTCTTTTTGTGACCCGACGCCAAGTCGAGACCGGGTCACGCGTGAGGGCCATCAGGGGAATGTCTGCCAACAGCGTGTGATCCGGGCGCCCGATGAGGATCTCGTACATCTCTGGAACGACATCCACTTTCACCGACCCCAGGCCACGAACGATAAGGTCCTCTAGAAATTCCCGATGACCGGACGGAACGGTGATTATGACCTGGTCCACGCCCTTTTCCGTAATTACAGAGAGGGCGTCCTTGCTTGATGATACGACTCCTACGACCCGGTACCCCCAAGCCTTTCTATGCTCAAGCTCTTTAGCGATCTCGGCGCTTTGCTCATCGCCTCCGACTATCAGCACTCTTCTGGCGGGCCACCTGATTCTGAGCCACTCAGCGGCGACGATCCTACCGAGAATGACCACCACTATCACAAGGACCCAGGAGATCACGATGACCAAACGTGGAAATGAGAACTGACGCAGGAAGAAGCTGAGGGCGACGGTTGCGACCGAACCGAGCGTCACACCGGCGATAACACGTGCTGCCATATCCCAGCGCTCGGCCAGACGCTCCGGATCATAAAGCTCGTACGCTGCGAAGATGACCAATTGAAGAAGGGTTATCGGAACGACCAGAGCCACATAGGCACTGAAGTTGAAGGCGGGAAGCTCTCCTCCGAAGCGGATCAGGAAAGCCAAGATGATGCCCAGGTTTACAAGTAGTCCATCGATAAGCAGGGCGGCTATGACCCATTGGCGTCTATTCATCTAGCCCTATTCGGAGCTACCGGACAGCGCCTCGTGCGCCCGGTTGGCGATCTTAGTCGAGGAGAGCCCCTTCACATGAGGCACGATTCTGACGTCGCCACCGAGCGATCTGACAAGAGCCGTCTCGGGCAGCTCATCGACCTCGTAGTCCCCACCCTTGACGTGCACATCGGGCTTGACTCGCTCGATCAATTTGAGGGGTTTGGTCTCTGAGAACTCGACGACAAAATCTACGGCTTCAAGTGAAGCCACAAGAAACATTCTGTCTTCTAGTCGGATGAATGGACGGGTCTCGCCCTTGAGTTCTCGGACAGAATCATCAGTGTTCATCCCTACAACCAGCATGTCACCGAATGACCTAGCGGTTTCAAACAGAGAAGAATGTCCAGAGTGTAGGATGTCGAACACCCCGTTAGTGAAGACCAGCTTCTTGCCCTGCCTTAGCTTAGGCAGGACCGCTAGTAGATCCTCGACGCTCAGTATCTTTGAAGCTGCGGGTCGGGGCCTAGAAATGATGCTCCTCCGTCACGTGTTCATGCATGGCTCTGATCTCATCAGGAGTCGGGGCCGCTGCTCCGAGTCGTCTCACTACGACCGCAGCGGCCAGGTTAGCGATGACGGCTGCCTCAAGGTCGCTCGCACCGGCGGACATTGCCAGAGTAAGGGCGGCTGCGACCGTATCACCTGCTCCAGTTACATCATATACCTCAGTGGCAATCGCTGGCAGATGTGTGTGGGTCCAAACTGCGTCTTTATGTGAATTGGTAGGAGTGAACAACGAGATACCGTCGGGACCTCGTGTGATGGCCGCGGCTCTGCATCCTAAGCTCTCGCGCAGTCGGGCCGCGGCCTCTTCGATACCTTCGTCGGTCGTCACGTCCACCCCGGTTATGGCTCCGAGCTCAGACACATTGGGAGCCACCATCTCGGCTCCCCCGAATCTGGCCTTGTCCAAATACTTGGAGTCGATCACCGAGGGTATTCCGGACTCTTCACACCCATCGATGGCATGCTCTGCGATCCCTACCGAGACCGCGCCTTTACAGTAGTCAGAGATCAAAAGGCCAGCGGCACTTTGTACCCCACGCCTAAGAATGGAAGACAACTTATCCACCGCGGCCTGCGATGGCGCTCCGTCAGGCTCCATGTCGATTCTCAGCAGCTGCTGCCGCTGGGCTATGATCCTGGTCTTAACGGTGGTGGACACCTCGTCGTCGACGATGATGCCAGGCCCCCCTAGTCCTATCTGAGCAAGGCCGGCGATCAGCTGCTCGCCTGCCCAGTCTTTGCCGCAGAAACCCAAAAGGACGGGCGAACCACCCATGGTAGCGATGTTCACCGCAGCATTAGCGGCGCCTCCGGGCAGAAAGGTCCGCTCTTCAGCCTCTACAATCGGCACCGGGGCCTCTGGTGAGATACGGTTCACCTTGCCCATCAGATACTCGTCTAGCATCAGATCGCCGAACACTATTATCTGCTGCTTTTTGAAGGACTCTAGCAGTTCATGAACTCTTTCTTTGGTTACACCCAGGACCGAGCTTACGTTATTCATTCGGCCTCTTCGGCCCTGCCGGCCCACTCATCGATAACACCGCACAAAATGTGAAGGACCGCGCCGTGGACCTCCTGCACCATCGGAACATCGTCTGTTGCGACGGTAATCTGGACGGTGCAATAAGTAGGAAGTGACTGGACATTGGAAAGGAGCTCCCCCGGTCGGGCCAGGCCGGTGAGTCCGATAACATTCAAACCGATCTCTTCAGCTACCGCTGCTGCCAGGACAATGTTGGGTGAAGTGCCGCTGGTGGATACCGCGATCACTGCGTCGCCGGGACGGGCC
>JAUVYG010000105.1 GCA_030603185.1 Actinomycetota bacterium
CACCGCTCCACCGATAATGGACCAGAGCAAAGTGCGAAGACGCGAGGAGGTCCAATCGATCCTGCTGACAACAAAGTAGAGTCCAACATAACCGACTGTGGCTAACAGTCCTTCCGGTCTGGCAACTTTACCTATCAGTGAAAATCCAGGGTTAATAGAAGCGACCGCGGAGACTACAGACACAAGGGCCAAAATCATAACCGCAAGATCCAGAGCCTTGTTCCCTCTGCGCAGCTTGAATCCCATAACCGTCCCGCCGATCAGGGTGGCAGCGGCCAAGATCACGATCAACATCATCAAAGTCTGTTTTGGAAGAAAGAAGGAATCCGTCGTTCCTGGTGAGAATAGAATCGGCATCGATACGGCTAGAACTGCGAGCAGAAGAACCGCCACGCTTTGTGTCGGATACTTTTGGGGCCCTTGAGTTTCTAGATCACTTTTGCCAGGATCCGTTCCAAGCTTGTGCTTTTTGGCTTTTTGAGGCCGAGACCTACTCTTGCGAGCCAAATCGGCTCAGTCCTTTTTGGGGTGAGGCGGAGACTTAACGGTCCCTTCCTCGGTCGCAACGGCGCCCTCGCTGCCATAGTCATGCTCCACGTCAGGCTTGACCCGCACGACGGGCACAAACGAAAGAACGACCCCGGCGACTAAAGCGAAGAATCCGATAGAGGTGACGACTATGGCGGCCTCAGTGATCTGAAGGTTTGCAACCACCAGAGCTATTGCACCAAGAGCTGCGGTGACGATCCACAACAGACCAACTGCCACACGATGTGGCATGCCGAGGTTCACCAGTCGATGAGAAGTGTGATCTTTCCCACCTTGGGTGACTGGCACCCCGTCCCTTAGCCTGAGAACTGCGACCAGAGCGGTGTCAAAGACAGCCACTCCGAGAACCAGGATCGGAATCGCAAAAGCTATGCTGGGAGCCACTTCAGGGAAACGAAGTTGAATACCTATAGCTGCAAGAATGAAGCCTAACGTCAGGCTACCCATATCACCCAGAAAAATTCGAGCTGGGGCGAAATTGAAGATCAGGAATCCGAGGGTGAACCCGAACACTGTACCCGACAATGCGCCAACCAGCCATTGCCCCTCCATAAATGCAAGTATGGCGAAAAAGAATGCCGCAACAGTGGCGATACCAGCGCACAGACCATCCATATTATCCAGCAGGTTGAAGGCGTTGGTGATGCCAACCACCCAGATCAATGTGAGCAGAAAATCCAGAGCGACTACGTCGAACAGACTGATCTGAACACCGACGAGGAAGAGCAGGCTCGCTCCGACCGCCTGTATGAGCAGACGAGTTTTAGCTGAAAGCCCTCCACGCTTAAAGTCGTCCAGAAAACCCATCGTCCCGAATATGATCGACAGGCCGACTATCACTAGGGCCCCACCGACCGCGTGTGAAGGAATAAGCACCGCGCCCAGCGCGATCAAAAGACCTACGCCGCCAAGGTAAGGAACTGGTTCGACGTGGACCTTTCGAGCCCCCGGATCATCCATGATGCCCCATCGTAAAGCGACTCTTCTGGCGATGGGGGTCACGAGGATAGCTATCAGGAATGCCGAGACAGTGCTTATCGCGATTGTGTGAGGTCCGAGTTCAGTGAACAACTCTTACCTATCTGGCCAGGCGGGACCGCATGCCATCTATGATACTGTCGATCGATTCATCAAGAGTGGTAGTGGGTTTCCAGCCGATCATCTCGCCGATCTTGCCTACATCGGGAACTCGACGTTGCATGTCCTCAAACCCCTCTTCGTAGGCTTCATCGTAAGGGATGAACTCGATCTTAGAGCTACTTCCGGTTACAGAGACCACCTTCTTGGCAAGGTCCAGAATGGTTATCTCGTGAGTAGCTCCCACGTTGTACACCTGACCAGCTGCATCCGTGGATTGCATCAAGCCATACAGCGCGTGAACGATGTCGCCCACGTGGGCAAAACACCTACTCTGGCTACCGTCGCCATGAACCGTGATGTCTTCGTTCAGAAGAGCCTGGCGTACAAAGCGCGGTAACACCATTCCGTACATCCCCGTCTGCCTGGGGCCGACCACGTTGAACAACCGGACTATCACAGTGTGCAGTCCGTACTCTTTCCAGTACGCGTGAGCCAGTATCTCGTCAACGGCTTTCGCGGTCGAGTAGCTCCAACGGGTTTTGAGTGGTGAGCCGAGAATACGGTCGTCCTCTTCCTTGAGGGGACCTTCAGTATTTTTTCCGTATATCTCTGACGTTGAGGCCAAGAGAACAGGCTTCCGGTACCTGTGCGCGTGCTTAAGAATGGACTCGCTGCCCCGGATATTGGTCTCAAGAGACTCAAGGGGCTTCGAAACGATCAGCTCGACGCCGACGGCTGCAGCAAGGTGATAGATGACATCGCATCTCTCGACCAACTTATCTACCAGATCAGTGTCCAAAACCGACCCTACGACTAGTTGAAAGTCCGGGTTGGACTCAAGGTGGTCGACATTGCCTGATTCTCCGGTGGAAAGATCGTCCAGCGAACAGACCTGATGTCCGTTAGAAAGGAGTAGTTCCGCGAGGTGAGAACCGATGAATCCGGACCCACCGGTGATAAGTACTTTCAACTAACCTTCCCTGCTATCGTCCGTAGCGCTCCACAAAGTCCAGGCTAGTTTATCACAGCAAACCCTCAGGTCTTGATCTCTTCCATGGCCGACAAAGCGTTGGTGTGATCCGGCTGACTATCCAGTACTTGTTCAAACAGGTCGATGGCCTCAGCCTTGGCTTCCGTCGCTGTTATTCCAGCATCGGGAGTGCCCGCCTCAGCTCGAGCGGCGGCCAGTTGATACCAGCGCCCGAGCGCGTACGTGTTGTCCAGATAGGTCGGGTCGGATTCCTGGGCTAGGAGGAATTGCTCCCTGGACTCAGGGAAGCGCTGGTACTCATTAAGGTAGATACCGTAGAAGTAGTGGCCTCTAGCTGAGTTCGGATACAGATCCAGGGCCTTTTTGAACGCGTCCTCGGCGTCATCGATGTAATCCGAATTCCCTCGGCTCTTTGTCATCAGAATGACCCCCGCGTTCACATGGAACCAAGGCTCTAGGGGTCTAGTCTCCATGCCCTTATTGTTGGCGATCTCTGCCTCTCTCCAGAAGTCCCTATCGTTACTACTTACGGCGGTGCGGACCATAAACTGCGATAGGTCGGACATGTACCTGTCCATTCGGGGATTGAGTTCTAACGCTTCATAGAAGAGATCTCGTGCCTGAAAAGCGAGTTCCTTTGACTGAACTTGGTTGGCAACAGTAAAGGTGCTCTTAGCCAATCCGTACCTGTAATCAGCAACCAGCCAGGAAAGCGTCATGTAAACGCCTAGGCCGACCACCAAAGAGGACACGATGACACCTGGCCAGGCAAACGAATCTCGAGTCTTGATAGAGGCGGGTTCCAGGCGCTTCTCGCGACTGTACAGACCACCGATGACACCGATCATCAACCAGAACATCGAGGCACCGCCAACCACATTGAGGGTGAAAGACACGTCGACGAAGTAACCGATGGCTGCGGCGAATACCGCAAGAGTCATGACCATTCTGGTCCACTTGTAGTCTGGCTTGTCTTCTTCAGCCAGCTGACGGCCGTACTCTCGCTTCTTGCTCTTCTTCTTTCGGGGAGGGGGTCCCACCCCGCCCTTTTCCTGCCCGTCTCTATTCTTACTGACGAGATAGCTGCGACGGCTCAGCCCAAACCCGATGAGCGAGAAGATGACAGCGAGAAAACCAGCCATCCCAAGTAGTCCCATGGTGGACGCGACGGCCATAGTGTAATTATGAGCATCTTCAGCATGTGCAGAAGCCTTCTCGACTTGAGCGCTACGAAGAGTCTGGAACTGCCCGAACCTGAGCTGGAAAAGATCGGTACCTTGGCCTACTAGGGGCCTTGAAGCGATCATGAACAGCGCACTCTTCCATATCTCGACCCGGTCTTCGATGCTAGAGTCCCCCACTATTGTGAATCGTGCCTCAGCGCTGAGCGGGGATGTGGCTCCACCGTCTGAGCCAGAACGAATAATGGGTTCAACCAGGAACACAGTTCCGACAACCACTATGACGGCCGTTAACGCCAAAGCGGGCTTCAGGAATCCTTTGAGATCCCTGCCGACGTCGACCTTACGAAGAATGCGGACCAGCGGAACACCGGCAAGGATGAGGATGACCACAAGGCTTCCCAGCCATCCGCTGCGCGTGTAGGTAAACAGGATCGTGGCCATTGACAGGCCGACTATCGCTCCCATCAGTATCTGCTCCCCCAGCTTCTTGGCAGCCAGATAGAGTCCGATGGAAAGAGCCATAACAAGGGTCATATAGCCACCGAGGAGCGATGGATTACCAAAGGTGGCGAATGATCTTCTTAGAGTGAACGGTACTTTGTTCCAAGAAATGAAATCCCAGCCGAAATGCTGGAGCACCCCGTACGCGCCGATCAGCACACCACCGGCGACCAGCGCCTGAGCCAATCGAATGAGCCGGAGGTTCGACCAGTCGACCTGCATGGCAAGAAAGTACAAAGCGCCATAAACAAGAAGAAGAACAAGGCCCTCTGCGTTACGGAACTTTCCATAGAAGCTGAGCGAGGGATCCATCGAGAAGACCGTAGCCACAGCTGCGGCAGCCAAGAAAAGAACAATAGGGACACTCATCGGGCTGCGACGAATCCTTGGACGTTCCGAGAAGAAGTACCCGATCGCCCAGATACCGGCGAGAATCAGAACAATGACCTGCAGCAGGATCATCTTGGGAAAATGTATCTGCTGACCGATCTTGGTCGAGATAATCATCGGCACAGCAAAGGCAATCAGCATCAGCCCTGCTAGAATCACGGTCTCAATATGATCTTGAAGTGTCTTTACGTCCGCGCGCGCAGAGCTGCGAACCTTTTTCTTTGGGCGTGCCAGTCTGGATTAACCTCCGAGTCGATAACTAGATTCTAACAGCTTTGTCCTGCAACAGACGGCTGTATAAAGCATCTATGTCGGAGCGCAGTCTTGCGAAGGAGTATTGTGCGTTGGCGAACTCGCAAGCCTCTCGACCCAGCCGATCTCTTTCTTGTTTATCACTCAAAAGAGCGAGGGCTGTCTCTGCCAGCTCGTCTCCGTTAGCCACGATACGACCGGACAAACCATCTTCGATCAAGTCCTTTACCCCTCCAACATCCGTAGAGACGACAGCCTTGCCAGCCGCCATCGCCTCTATGAGGGTGACTGGGGTGCCCTCATTGTCCGATGTCAGGGCGACTACATCCATTGCTGCGTACAGCTCGGGCATGTCCTTGCGCCAGCCTGCGAATATGACGCGCTTAGTAAGTCCAAGTTCGGCCGTAAGCTGCTCCAGTTCGGCTCGCAACTCACCGTCTCCGACGATAAGGAAATGGGCATCGGGACTACTGTCCCGCACTTGAGCTGCGGCGCGAATGAATCTGTCGATTCGTTTTATGGTTGTCAACCTCGCCGCGATTCCCACGACGGGCACGGCCATTGGGATGCCCAATTCGGCTCGGATCCTCTTGGATGCAGCTACAGCTTGCTCCGGTCGTGCCATTGCTGCGAACGGCTCGAGTTCGAAACCAAGTCTTACAATCTCGATCTTTGACTCATCGCATACCTTGAGTGCGGCCAGTTCGGCCTTCTGACTCTTACTGATGGCGATAATCGCATCAGTGTGACGACTACTGAGTTTCTCGATAAACCTGAACAGTGCGGTCTTAGCAGTCCCGAAGTACCCCGAAAGAACATTTCCATG
>JAUVYG010000120.1 GCA_030603185.1 Actinomycetota bacterium
CCCTTGGTCAAACCTGTAGTGCGTCCGTACTTCATGACCTTCATGTTGAGGACCGCAGTCATGGTCGTGGACCGTGGCGTTCCGTAACCATCAGACAGTGTCGAGTTGCCAAGCATCGCTGTTGAGGACGCGGCTATTGCAGCGTCGACACGGTTAGTGCCTCCTGCAGAGAAGTCAATCGGTACATAGTTGGACAGTGTTCCGATCGCATCGGTCGGATTCACTCCACCGTCATACGGACCAGGCTGAAGAACGTTATCTCCGACACTAGCCAGATTCTCGTTGGCATAGACATGGTTGTTGCTCAGCGCGTAGACGTTACCCGATGCATCCTTAACGCGGGCACCGATCGTGCCAGCTGTGATGTCAAAGTGCCCAGTTGAGACACCAATAGGAACAGGACGGGGCTGCTTGTCGGTGCGTCCAGCTTCTGGAGGATCAGTAGGAGGATCCTCACCACCGCCACCAGGGCCGGCATTGTGACCATTACGATGATGAAGCGCTTCAATCTTTCCAACGGCCTTTTGTATCACTGGAACCCCATCGATCTTGGTGGGGATCCCACGTACACCTGCCTTTTCTGTGAGAACGAAAATGGCCGGTCTATTATCAGGCCCGTGACCCACCGCTGTACCCACAACATCAGGCAGTGCAAGTAATTGGTCGGTGGCTGCATCCTGCACTGAGATCGCCTTTGCAATCCCGTGTTCACCGTCCGCCGAAGCCGTAGAAACAATGAGCGTGAGAACAACTGCCAGTATCAGCGAGCCGAGCAACCTATGTTTTCCCATGTGATCCTCCTAATTGTTGAGTCTGCTGGACTCACATGGTGAGCCTCTCTTACAGTTCAGTTTATACCCTGGGAGCCCGACTAGGTACCGATTAGTTGGATGACTTCCCACAAATGGTTGGGCAACTCAATCGATTGACGATTCCACCATTCAATATTGGCCCGAGGGGTATGAACAAATTGTACGGGGTGTACGTCTATTCGAGGGGTGATTCAGGATGCTAAGACCCGTGATACTGACAGATATTCGTTCCCGCTTCGACATGGCTCTGATCAGGACTCCCGTCAGGATCGAGCAGGTTCAGCTTCGCAGAAGGGGGATGAATCGCGCCAGGCTCCAAGAGATCAAAAAGGCTCTTAGGAGATTCCATTCATTTGAACTTCTAGCTGGCACTACCTACCGCTTTCAAATGACCAAGAATGAGACCGAGCCTGAAAGGGTCCGAATCGCAGCCATGTGCAATGAAATGACCCATCTCGCTGACTTCCAAGTAAAGCTGTACGAGTACGGCTGGAAGCCCAACAAGATCAGAGGGATCTTCTGGCTTGGTGGCATGACCATAGGAACTGCCACCAGAATCCTTGGAATCCGATCAGTTCTCAAAAGCGGCGTGTGGCTCGAAAACAGAGCGGTCAAGCATTACAAAGAGCTATTGGAGACTGTGGACTGGGACGACGACAGCCGCGAGATGGTAGAGAAGAACTGCTCAGATGAGATGGGACACGTTGAGCGATGGACCGCTCTTCTGGCAGAGTACGACAAGGTCAGGCATCTTAAGGTTGCTGGCTAGCTCCTGACAATCTGCGTTTGAACAGAATAAGACTGCCCGAAGTTAGCACGAGCCCCGCAAGCGCGAGGGTCCAGTTCGATCCAACCGGCTGCAGACCCATCTCTACCGGTCCGAATGGCGATAGCGACGTTGCCTGACCCCAGATGATGGCTCTCTGGTAGTCGACCCGAATGGTGATGTCCTTCCACTTGCCACCTTCGTAGTGGTAGAGACGAACTGCTCTGGGATTCTTCACCTTTCGTGGATCATACTTGAGCGCGATTCGAATCGCTCCACTAGGTAGAGCGGTCGTTTTTATTTGGACCACCGAGCCGGCAAACTTGATCCCCCTGGGAAGGGCAGGCGGCTCCGGCATCGTTTTTACCGTGGTCTTACCCGGGGCCTTCACGTCCTCATATGTGACCATAGTCTTTTTGTCCGGCGCGACGGTCACAGGATCGCCGTCACTGGCGAAAGTGTCTCCCCCGGCGTCTATCTTGATCCGTACTTTGTTGCTCGGTCTGGATTGGTTGTTAGAAGTGTCCCGCGCCACCACAAAATAGCCGTGGTATGAACCCGGGGCAACGGTGGCGGTGTACTCGGTATTTGTCGTTGTTGTGACAACCTGTTTAGTTGCATAGTCATAAACCCTATATGAGACCGGCCCACCGTTATGGTCTCTTGATGTTGTCCATCTCAATCGGATATGAGTGTCGTCGATCGGCAGTCCATAAAGACGTGGCGTAGAGGGCGCGATTCGATCCACCCCCGTGGGGGCCGCAGGAGTCACCACTTTTACATAATTACTCTTGCCCGAGTTCTTTCGCGACTTATCAAAAGCCACCACGTAGTAGTAGTAGGTGCCTGATGGCTGTAGTCCCTCAACATTGATCGTGAGTCCCTTTGTGTAATCGATCTTCTCGCCCGTCTTAGGATTAAAGATCCGGTAGCCAACGACTCCACTTCCGTCATCTGTCGATCCGGTCCAGGACAACTCGGCTACCCTAGAGTCTCGGAGCACTGCGGATAAGACCGGGGTACTCGGAGGAGACGTATCTATCCTAAAGGGGCCTAGGTGCACGGTGGATGTGCAGTTGCCCGCATTGTCACAGGTAGAGAGATGTATGTAGTTGTCACCATCGGGGAGTGCGTCGTTAGTAACCTCAGTGGCACTGGTATCAATGGTCACGTCTGGCGTCGATACAGCATTCTGATCCCACAGAACTGAGTAGCCGGCAATACCACTGGCGTCGTCCGTAGCCGCGTCCCAGGTGACGTGGGCCGGCTCATCGGCGAAATAGTAGCCCAACCTATGAGTGTCTGTAGTGACAGTGCCCGGATCATTCGGATTCACCGTGTCGATCTGGAATGGTCCCAAGTGAACGGTGTTCGTGCAATTGCTAGCATTGTCGCATGTAGATAGATGAAAATAGCTATCTCCACTGGGAAGACTGGGGCTTGTTGCATCCTCGCTGGATGTCTCGACGATATCGTCCGGCAATGTCTCGGCGAACTGATCCCAGACGTATGAGTACCCATCGATACCTGACTCAGGATCGGAAGCACCCGACCAGGTCACGTGAACGATGTCAGTATCATCCCAGACGCCGACCCCATGTGTATCACTAGTAACAGTCGTCGGATCAGTGGGATCGACGTTGTCGATTCGTATCAGCTGACTCTTGGCGTCTTCAGTCAGACCAGTGCCTGAATCTATAGAGCGATAGTAAAGAGTATTTGTGCCACCCAAGGCCGCGAACGCTCCCGAGTAGGTGTTCCATCCGACATCGGATGTAGAATCCCACTGATACTGAGTCGTTCCCGGCTTGTTCGAAGAAAGACTGATCGTCGGATTGGACGGAAACCAGCCAGAGCCTGAAGCATCCGGAGTCGCCTGAAGCGTAGTAACGGGAAGTGACTGAGGTGCTTGAGCGTCAGCCGTCATAATAGATCCGATTCCGCCCCTGGTTACCTGGCTAGGATCCCCTTGGTTTCCCTCGCCAGGTGCAGATCGACCTAGCTGAAGATCCGTGTTCAGACCCCAGGTATAAACGGTACCATCGGTTTTAACGGCCATCGCATGCTGATAACCAGCGGTAACCGAATCCCAGTCAGTATCAGTTCCAGCCTGAACAGGGAGTGGTCTGTTGGTGGTTGTGCCGTCACCAACCTGGCCGTATCCGTTGTACCCCCATGCCCATAACTCTCCGTCAGAGTTGATCGCGTATCCGGCGTACTCTCCGGCGAAGACAGTCACCCAATTGTTGGCCGAGCCGATCTGGCCCGGAACAGAAGTGTCTCCGTCTCTTCCGAGTGAGTTATTAGCGTCAGAACCAAAAGACCATATCGTGCCGTCATCTTTACGGGCAAGTGCATAATTCACTCCACTTGATACTTCAATCCAGCTCGTGCCCGATCCCACCTGACCAGGAACGTCAGTTCCCGATCCATCTGGCCTACCCAATGCCCATTGGCTATTGCTACCCCATGACCACATAGTCCCGTTCGTCTTGATTCCGTAAGATGCGTTTCGACCTCCGCTGATGTACTTCCAACTCCCACTGACTTGGCCTAGTGTTTCTGTATGGCTACCAGCAATGGTCCGACCAAGGGTCCCCGTGACATCAGAGCCCCAAGACCAAAGAGTGTTGTCAGACTTGAGGGCGAGGGAATGTTCGCTTCCGGCAGATACTTGGGTCCAATCGGTATCCCCACCGATCTGATTTGGCGTCGAGCTAGGCGCGCCCGTATGGCCGGACTGATAGCGTGCGTTGCCTCCAAACGCCCACAAGGTCCCGCCTTGCTTGATGGCCAGGCCATGCCAGAGGCCTCCCGAAATCTTTTCCCAAACGTCGGGAGCTGCATCGATTACCGGTCCGGGGGTGAGAGTGTCTCCTCCACCGGGTTCGCGACCCAATGACTCGTTTCCATCGTTCTTCCCCCAGGACCAAAGAGTGCCACCGTCGGAGGAGATCGGATAACTGTTGTCGCTCGCTGCGGCGATGTTGGCACCTTGACCGTAGGCATGTGCAGCTGAGGGGGCAATAAGTAAGACCGCGATGATCAAGATGGCAGCGAAAAGTACCGTTGAACGGAGGGACCGTACTGTAGCTTGCTCTCTCATCCT
>JAUVYG010000028.1 GCA_030603185.1 Actinomycetota bacterium
GCTCATACAATGTTATCTGGACACACGATCCCGAGACCAACACCTATGCCAGAAAGATGGGCGGCGTCTCTCACATCGACAGTGCCTTCGGTGAACAGGTGACCGCCAAGAACATCATGGTCATGTTCACCACCGTGGACACTTTTGATTCCAAGGGCCGTGTACACATCGGACTGGATGGGACCGGGAATGCTCTGGTCTTCCGGGACGGTGATGTGGTCGAAGGCACCTGGCATCGTTCGAGTAACTCGCAGCCAATAGAGTTCAGGGACTCCGACGGAAATAAGATCCCCCTCAACCGAGGCAACTCATGGCTCGAGATCACAGAGATCGGAAATTCAGTAGACTACTGATCCATTCCATCAGTGCGTATTCCGACATTAGCCTCGGCCTCAGAGATTCGAATAAACAGATTCTCTACCGATAGATCCCTTTGGTCCTTGATCACAAGTCGCAACCCCGTCACGTCAGTGGGAAGATCGAAAAGTACTTTACCGGCAATAGGCTCCCCGGCGAAGACGTCACGAGTGATGACCTCATCGATGAATGTGTCGGGATTCGATGGGTACGGCAAAAGGCTCTCTTTGCCGAGAATGAAACTATCCCCGTGCGGAAAGAACCTGCGACTAACGCTATCCACGACACTGATCTGCCCTTGATCCAAGTGACCGCCGGCCAGACCCTCAATCAATGCAACGTCGATCGATAGCTCCAAATAGATTCCCGCAGCTTCTACCGTACGCTGGCCGGAGGATACTGTCTTAGGCCAGGCGACACCAGTGACTGTCCAGTCAAGGCTGCCGGCATTTGCGGTCTCGCCCACAGAGACCAGCCCGGGTATCGTATCCAGTAATTCGTCGGCGGTGCCTTCGTCGATAATCTCGTCGACATCGACCCCGAGGGTATTCGAGCTCGAACTTGTACTGCTTGACGATCCAGCTGGACAGCCCGCTGACAAGATCAAGAGCACAATGACAATGAATGGATAAGGTAGTTTCCGCATTCTCACAGATTAGCTGAAATGCGGTCCTATTAGGGAGTCAGGGACTCAAGAAAAGCTCGCGCGGGAGCTCCGTCGCCGTCCGCGATAAGCAATGGTAACGCCGTCAGGCGGTAGGTGCCGGGTTCAACCCCTCGAAGATCCAGCCCTTCCAGGATAACCACCCCCGCCTCGAGAAGTGCTTTGTGAACCGGATACTCACTGTTCTTGAATGCCTCTATAGACAGGTAGTCGATGCCGACCAGTTTAACGCCAGCCCCGATGAGAAGATGGGCGGCATCCAGTCCAAGCGAGATGTAGTCCGAGAAGAAGGCCGTGTCGTTCCACATATGAGAGTTCCTGGTCCGAAAAAGAACTCTCTGAGCCGTGAGTGGTAAGCAGGGGGCGATATCATCCGCGGTGATCTCGCCCAGAGTCTTATCGATATCGATGACCTGACAGATCCCGACCATGCTATCCAGAGGCAACATGCCCACTGGAGCTCCATCTTCGATGAAATGCCTGGGAGCGTCGATGTGAGTGCCAGTGTGAGAGGTCAACGCCAGGCCACTCACATTCGATTGATCCCCCTCGGACATATCCGTCAAGGCGATTTTTGAGACCGCAGGATCCCCCGGCCAAGTCGGCAGGCGCTCTGAGATAGGCACCGATATATCAATGACTTTGGTGGCTTTTTCTACGATGTTCACCTAACCCTCATACCCATCAGAGCATTGAATTCATGTCTAAGAGTGTTTCTGTGGATAGGGTATACTTTCCCAAGTATTTACGGAGGTATATTTGTCCTTTTCTGATCTAGGTCTCGACCCTGAGCTATTAAAGGGAGTCGAGAAAATGGGCTGGGATACGCCCACAGAGATTCAAACTCAAGCAATCCCACATGTTCTTGAGCGCAAAGACTTAATCGGTTGCGCACAGACGGGCACTGGAAAGACCGCTGCCTTCGCACTACCCATGATGCAGCTGCTCGGCCGCGGCCCAAGGGTCCGTGGCCTGATCCTGGTACCCACCCGCGAGCTGTGCGTCCAGGTGTACGAGAACTTCGCGGCGCTCAGCCAGTACTCGGAAATTCGGGTCGTGCAAATATACGGTGGGGTTCCGATTCCTCCGCAGGAGCAGGCTCTTCGAGATGGCGTAGACGTCATTGTCGCCACTCCAGGTAGACTGCTCGATCATATACAACGCCGCAACACTGACCTACGCGAGGTCGAAATGCTCGTCTTGGACGAGGCCGACCGTATGCTCGACATGGGATTCGCTCCTGAGATCAACCGCATCCTGAAGATGCTGCCGCAAAGACGTCAGAGCATGCTGTTTTCGGCGACCATCCCACCTGAGATCAAAAGACTCGCTGATCGTGTTCTGTGGGAACCGATCGAGATCACAATCGGGCGCAAAAGCACTCCCGCAGAGGGCATCACCGAGACGATATACCGAGTACTCCAGTCCGAGAAAGACCAACTCCTTGTCTGTCTGCTGGACAAGTTGGAGCGGGGTCCGACTCTGATTTTCTGCCGAACCAGGAGAGGGTCCGATCGTGTCGCCATCATCCTTGAGCGACTTGGCTTCAAGGTGGTCGCAATGCATGCCGACCGCACCCAGGCCCAAAGGCAGGCCGCCCTAGAGGGCTTCCGTGCCGGCCGCTTCGAGGTCCTGGTCGCCACTGACATCGCGGCCCGCGGTCTCGACATTAGCGGCATCACACATGTCATCAACTTCGATACCCCCGAGTACCCTGACGACTACGTGCACCGTATCGGCAGAACTGCTAGAGCTGAAGCCAAGGGTGACGCCATCACGTTCGTCGACCCATGGGAAGAAAGTTTCCTGGCAGCCATTCAGAAGTTCACCGATCGTGAGATTCCCTGGCAGAGCCTGCCGGAGGACTACATGTCTTACGATATCCCCAAGCCTCCCAGAAAGCGTCCTGGCTCGGGTGATCATCGCGGAGGACCAAGGGGTGGCGGCCACGGTGGCGGACGCCCCCAAGGATCGCGTCGCCCACCCTCGGGACAACCTCGCTCCGGCTCCTCGCGCTGAAGTAGACTCCCCAAAGTTCCATACCTGGCCCATGATGCCTACTCTCTGATTTTGGGCATACACAAGACATGAATACCCAGAATGGGATCGCGGCCATTATTCCCGCGAATAACGATCTAGATATAGTCACCGAGATCATCGAGGCGTTACCACGCATAGTCATCGATATGGTCTTTGTGATCAACCGATCAAAGTATGAACGAAGGATTCACGCCCCAGTCATCAGTGACTCGATCACGATAATGTCCCCAGGTATCGGGGTCGGGGCAGCTATTCGCAGTGGCGTTTCATGGGCTGAAGACTACAAGACCATAGTCCTGGTCGACCCGTCGGATCCGACCACCGTCGGCGAACTGGGCAAGGTGATCCTTCCCGTGCTTGAGGGTATTACCGACCTAGCCGTGGCAAAACCCGTCAATCCCTTCGACTCAGAGAAGTCGCCCAGCCTGAGCAGTCGGCTACTCAAGCGATTCGGCAAGGTTGATATCTCTAGCGTGGGCACACACAGGGTGCTGAATCGGTCCGCGTTCAAGGCCATGGACCTTCAGGAAAAAGGCGAAGGCTGGATGCTCGAGATGCTGATAAAGGCCGCAAAAATGCAGCTATCCATAGACGAGGTTGCCATTGATAAGTTCGACAGCTGTTATGACCTGAGTGGCCGAATAATCACTCCTGAAAAAGCCCACGGTCTAGGCGTCGGGTCTGTTGTCTCATCGACTCTGCGATACGCGCTGCGCGGGTAGCATCCAAGCCCTGTAGGCTGCATACTTGGTGGCATGATCAACATTGGACAGCTCCCTGACTCTTATCGCGACCACCTTGAACAGACGGTGAGCGATTTTTCTGTGAGCAAGATCGACATCAACGAAGCCGCGACCGCACTCAACTCAAAACTCGAGGCTGAGACGCTCGAGGATGCCGCGCGCCGATGTACAGGCTGTTCCTTCACCCCCGCCAAGCACAGGGAGCTCGCCACTCGCGTTCTTGCGGTCGCACTCATGACCCGGGGCGAAGAACGTAAGTACGGGAACACGTTACGCTACCACGGCATGAACTGCAGAGACCTCGGCCGGTATGAGCAAGCGGTGGACGCTCTTGAGACTTCAGTCGCCATCCTAGAGGAATGCGCTGCCCCGGATGATGCTGCGATCAGTCTGATCCATCTCGGCCATATTCACCGCGACCACGGATGGCATAGTGAGGCGATACGCGCCTACGGAGATACGATCCGGCTTACCGATGAACAAAACTCTCGCGACCTGTTCGGTGCTGCCCATCTATGGATGGCGGACTGCCTGGACCGTGAGGGCCAGGTCGAGCAGGCCGCTCTGTCCTTTCGAACTTCTGCCGCCATCCTCGACAGTGACGAGGAACCGCTCGAATGGCTGGCTGGCCTCGCATGGTTGGGTTGTGCGCTTACAGAAAAGAGAATCACCCCGGAATCAGACCCCACCTTCCTGGTCAGAAAAGCACAGGCGAATCTCGACATGGTGCTTGGTGCAGACCTCACCGATCACGAGCACAAAGAGCTGCTCAATGTGATCCGCGATTGGGCCTCGCGCGAACCGTCCATCCAGGCAGCGCTTCTCAGCCTTGCCCCCCTGCCGTAGATAAGACTGACTGTCACCGTCCTGTTGTAGGATGAGATGCATGGGGAAAATCACATTGGTTCGAGGGGCATTTCACCCTCACTTAGAAAAAAGATTATTCGATGATATCTTGGCGGCTCGTGAGACCCCGCTGGACCCGGTTGTGGTCCTTGTCGGGTCCAACATCCTCGCTCGCTATCTGTCGCGCGGACTAGCCGCCCACATCAAAGAACAGGGCGGCCCGGCCGGCCACATGGGCATTCGCTTCTTGACCTTTAAATCACTTTCCGAGGAAATGTGTGAACGCATCCATGGTCGGTCAATCACACCCCGCGCCAAGACCGGTAAGAGGATCGCGGTCAGGGCATACCTAAATGACAATCCATGCGACTACTTCGAGGGCATCAAAGAGAAGCCCGGGCTGCACAACGCCCTCGTCTCGACGATCGATGATCTCGAAGATGCGCGAGTATCACCTGATGACCTCACTCGCCTCGCCTCATCAGGTAGGTTCCCCGAACATTCCCCCGCCAAGATAAGAAACATATCGGAAGTCTACCGAGCGGTTCTTGACTCCCCTTCGCCAAATCCCAGCAGTACAAAATTACTTCTAGACGCAGCGGCAAACGCCCAAGAGTTCGTCGACCACAATCATACGGAGCGACTATTCGTATATGGAATATACGACTTCACCGGCAGCCAACGACATCTACTTGAAGAACTCGGTCAACAGATCCACTTGTCGGTCTATATGCCGACCACCCTGCCCATTGGCGTTGCGGCACCCATTGGTGACTTCACACAGGCATCGCATGAATGGCTGACAGGACAAGGTTCTAAGGTGATCGAGGTCGGTAGTGCGGAGTCTCAAACCGCTGACCTGACTGTGTTCTCGTGCCCAGGGCAACGAAGTGAGGCGGTCGAGGCGTTGCGAGTCTCCATTCAGAGCGCCCCGGACATTAAGTTTGATGAGATGTTGATTCTCTACAGAGGGGGAGAAGATTACCCGGCTCAAATCGCCGAGGTGCTCAAGTCAGCAGGGATTCCATACTACGGCCCCAGCGCGGCATCCAACATGGATACAAGAGTTGGAAAACTTTTCAGGTCACTGCTGCGAGCGCCCACAGCCATCAATGACGACAACTTCACCAGAACAGACTTAATCGACCTCTCGGTTCTACTCGGTGAATACCGATCCAGCTGGGAAGAAGCCTCGCGAAGATCAGGAATGACCCAGTTCCCAGGTAACGTGATCAGCAGGCTGGACGGATTGACCAAATACCATAAGTCCGTGATCGGCGATCCAGCTGTCCCCGGCTGGATCAAGCGAAAAAGCGAGAACGCCCTCGGGCCAATCTCCGAACTCAAAGAGTTCTCTGCTCTAGTTCAAGACAGGATGCTCATCCGTGTCACCTCGGGATCCTGGGCGGACATTGCGGCCGACATAGAAAAGGTATTTCGAAATGGTCTTGATCTCATCAATGCTGCCCTAAAGAGCGATAACGATGAACTGTCGGCCATCAAGACCATTATTGGTGCGATAAAGAGAGTGTCCGAGATCGGCTCGAATTCAGAGACGCAATGCACCCTCGAAGACTTCACCACAGAACTACTGGATGTCCTGGCCTCAGAGTCCAAAGAGAACGGCGAATACGGCACTGGGATCACGGTATCGGACATTATGTCCGCCAGAGGATTGTCTGCTAGGTTGGTCATCGTTCTTGGTCTAACCGACGGGGTGTTCCCGGCTAAAACAAAGCAAGATCCGATCCTTCTCGATTCCGAGAAGTCAGTGTTAAGCCAAGACCTCGACACCCCGCTCTCCCTCTCTTCTGCGCGCAGCTCCGAAGAGGCACTTCTGTACGAAATGGCGATCGGTGCAGCCACAGAAAAATTGGTGCTCACCTATCCTCGCCTCGACCCCGCAACGGGCAAGAACAGTCTGCCTTCCCACCTTCTTCTTTCAGATCTTTCTATTCGAACTAATCAGTCTATCGGCCTTGAAGAGTTGGAATCAGTTCCTTTCTTTAAGAGGGTACGCCTGGACAATATTGCCCAGGGCTCAGCCGCTGATAGCGTTGACATGCAAGAATATGACCTTGCCCGTGTCTCTGAGTTTCGTGATTCATCGGGCACTCAGGCAGCCGAATACTTGGCCTCAGCCTCACCGCATTCAGTCAATGTATTCAGGTCACTCAGAGAGAGAAGTGCCGATTCTGCCCTTGGTCCTTTTGACGGTAAACTCTCATCAACCCTCGCTCTTGCAGCATCAATGAAGTCGACCAAGAGATGGTCCCCCTCTGCCCTTGAGCAGTGGGCAAGTTGTCCCTTCTCATTCCTGCTCAACCGGGTCATGGGGGTTAAATCCGTAGACAGACCTGAGGAAGCTGACAGGATCAGCCCCATAGAAAAAGGTCTGGCGATTCACCACGCACTTCAAATCCTCCTCACCGAGTTAAGTGACTCGGATGAACTGCCGTTAAATCCGGACCTGGTGGTCGAGTACAGGGAGCGACTTCGAGAAATACTGAACAACGAATTCGAACATCACTTCATATCCGACCCTGTTAAATACAGAATGTTGAACACGACTCAAAGGGATCAGGTGCTGGAAGACCTCGATGAGTTCATCCTCGTAGAGGCTCGCAGAGCTGCCGGCGACCAGATGGTGCCGACACTTTTCGAACACAAGGTAGGCCCAAGTGTGATCGAGACGCCCTCAGCAGGGTCCATCGAATACTCCGGCTACATCGACAGACTAGACGCACCGTCGGGTCAGTCCAAAGGCAATCCAATCCACATCATCGACTACAAGTCCGGCAAGAAAGCTAAGGATGCCACCTCCCTGAATGGGGGAAAGAACATGCAACCTACCCTCTACCTAAAAGCTGCCGTCGAATCATTAGAGGCTGAGTTCGAAGGTAGTTCCAGCTCGTACTATATGACCTCACCCGAAACTGATTTCAAGCTCAGTTCGATGAACGGAGATGACTGGCAGTCGATCGAGAAGAGACTCACCCGAGCAATCGAACTAATAGTTACGTCATGCAACAACGGACTGTTCATCCCAACACCAGCAGAAAAATGGGATCAAGACCAGTGCAGGTACTGCGATTACAAACTTGTTTGCCAGATCGCGTGCTCAAAACCGCTCGAAAACAAGGTCTCGCCCGAACTTGACTCGATTCGAGAGCTGGGTGGAATCGAATGAACCCGACTCTCAATGCTACTGGGCTAGAACGAGACAAGGCTGATAGGTTCTCCGCGATAACACACCTAGACAGAAATCTGTTCGTCGAAGCGGGCGCCGGTACCGGAAAGACCTTCACGCTTGTTCAGCGGATTCTGCGGATGATCTGCACTGATCACATAAAGATAGAGCAGCTGGTGGCAATCACATTCACCGAAACCGCCGCAGCCGAGCTGAAATCGCGTGTTCGGGACGGCTTGGCATCGGCAGCCGCCGGCGAGAGTGTCGGCAGGGACGAGTACTTGTTGGCCAGTACCCCTGAGATCGTCGAGCTTGCCAAGGCTGCCCTCAGGGGCGTTGATTCAGCTCATATAACGACGATTCATTCGCTTTGCCATTCGATCCTCAAGGAGAGACCGGTCGAAGCAGGGCTTGATCCAGCATGCAGCATGATGGATGCCATAGAATCGTCCCTATTCTTTGACGATGTGTGGGAGTCATGGCTTAGGCGAGCCATGGACGGAACCTCTGAAGCTCTTCGACTAGCCTTGGATATCGGCATCACGCTCAATCAGCTCAACGAGCTTGCCAAGCTCATGTACCACAACCGAGACATTGTCGCCTCAGGTGATTACATGACCACGCAATCAAAGGATCTTGCCGGACCGTCCTCTGCCGAAGAGTGCATATCAGAACTTTTCCGACATGCAACCGAACTGGTCGCCTTCGCAAATGACAACTGCACTAACGATCAAGACAAAGGCTATCTGCACATTCTTGAATCCTTACAGCGCATCCAGGACATCAAGGGTATGGACGATACCGAGCGCGCCCTGTGGCTATTCAAGGATCTTGCCTATGACAAAAAGATGCGCGGGGCCAAGGGAAACTGGGTCGGTGAAACCGTCAAAGAACAGAGGGAGCGATTCAAGGTCCTGCCCCAAACGCTGGAAGCTTATCGCACGCATATAGGGGCTGAATATGCCGTCAAGATAATCGACTTTATCAAGGACGAATTTCTGACCTATATCGATGACCAGAAATCGAACTATCAGATTCTGGACTTTCAAGATCTGTTGATCGGTACGCGCAATCTCCTAAAGGATAAAAAGGCGGTCCGTGGCTATTTCCAAAAGAAATACTCCGCAATCCTTCTGGATGAATTCCAGGACACCGACCCCCTTCAAGCTGAGATCGCTTTCTATTTGGCTGAGTCCAATCCTATCGCCGATTCATGGACCGACGTGAAAATAGACGGCGGACGCCTATTCGTTGTCGGTGACCCAAAGCAGTCCATTTACCGATTCCGCCGTGCTGATATCGAGCTTTTCGAGAAGGTCCGAGGTCTTGTGATCGCAGGTGACAGGGAAGCCGATCTCAAAATCACGAAGAACTTCAGATCGGTCAGTGGGGTCATCGATTGGGTGAACACCGCTTTCGATGAGGTGATGATCGAGTCCGAAGAGGGAAGCTACCAGCCCAAGTATGAGCCGCTGTTTGCAGCAGAAGAGGGATCAAGTGACCTTCAGCAGCCATCGGTCGCCTTTATCCAATCAACCGCTCCCTCCGAAGGGGAAGACCTATCAATCGGCAATGCTCGACAAATAGAAGCCCGAAAAGTCGCATCATCCATTCATCGCCTTAAAGCAGACGGATACAAAATCCGAAAAAGTTCGAGCAAGGCGGATCAGGGCACTGAATGGGTGCCCGCAGACTACGGCGACTTTGCCATCTTGATGCCGACGTTCTCAAGTGTCGATCTCTACCAGACTGCCCTAGAAGAACTACATATCCCCTATCGGATCGAGGGTGGTAAGAACTACTACCAAAAGGAGGAAGTTCGAGTCCTCTCTGCCGCGCTTTCTGCAATAGCTGATCCAGCCGACAAGATCGCCCTGGTGGCCACCGCACGATCCTTCCTTTTCGGAGTCAGTGATGATGAGCTGGCTTCCTGGTCCGCTGAGGGAAATCTAAACTACATATACCCGGGGGATGAGGCCAAGATCGATGATCATCCGGCAGTCAAACATTGCTTCGATGTCCTAACGAACCTGAATGAGAAAGCCTTAAAGGTCCCCAGGAACCTTGTTGTCGAGTTGCTGATTGAAGAGACGGGTGCCCTGCATATAGCGTCAACCCGGTCAGGGGGCGATCAGCGAGCTCAGAACCTGAGAAAAATCGTCGACGTCGCAGGCCATCAGGCAGCGACCGGGACGGGAAGTCTAAAGGAATTTGCTTACTGGCTACGGCATATGGATGTGAACAAAGGGAAGGAGGCTGAATCCGTAGGGGTCGACGAGAAGACTCCCCAGGTGACTATTCTGTCCATACACAAGTCCAAGGGACTTGAGTATCCAATCGTAATGCTCGCTAACACCGCCAAGGCTGGTTCAAACTCGGGTGATTGTCTGATCGTAGATCGCGAGAACGAGCGTTTTGAGCTGAGTGTTACCGCTGCTGGCTGCGCATCCGGCTACGTCAGGACCGGTGATTTCTGTAGATTCTCAGAAATGGAGGCAGAGCGAGTTGCTGCTGAGAAGATTCGTCTTGCCTACGTCGCAGCGACAAGAGCGCGTGACCTGCTGGTGATTTCGGAACAGAACAAGTACGGAACTAAGAATCCCGGGGAAGATGGATTCCGAGCATTCTTCAACCCTGATTTTCCACGGTCCAGTGGCTCTATGGAACGAGACGACACCGAAAATACCTTTTTCGACATCAGATCCTCTCTCGGGACAGCAGAGACCAAAAGTGTGGACATCGAGAAAGAGATGCAGCGAAGAAGCGAGTGGATCGAGAATAGAGCGGTCCGGGTCGAAGCAGCCTCACGAGTCACGGCCACATCGGCCTCAAAGATAAAAGCAGAGAAGTACCAGCAAGAGGGCGACAAACCCACAACAGTGACAGTCTGGGAAAAAGGGCAGGAAAACATCTCGGCCACCGACTTTGGAAAACTATTCCACAAGGTGATGGAGGCGGTCGAGTTCAACAGTGATGGCGACACCGCGAGAGCGCTTGCCAATGCTCATGCAGAGACCGCAGGTCTTTCGGACGTCGGAGCCCGCCATCTCTGGATGCTTGTGAGCAGTTGCCTCGATGACAATGTGATCAGGCGTGCCCGCAAAGCTGACCGTGTTTGGCGAGAAATACCGTTTTCTGTAAAGCTTCCCGGTGAGATCGCAGACCACGAGATGTCGACCGACGAAATCAACCTTGCGCTGGCCTCGGGGGATAATCTCATCCTATTCGAGGGCGTGATTGATCTACTTTTCGAAGAAGAGGGCCAGTTGGTCATTGTCGACTACAAATCTGACAAAGTGACGCGGGAAACTGCTGCGGATCAAGCCGAAGAGTATCGTCCGCAAATCCGCATCTATTCCGCAGCGGCTGCAATATCAACCGGTATGACCGTTAAAGATTCCGAGATTCTAATGGCTGACTCACGGTCATAAATAATGCCAAAGGACCCCGAGCGTGTACAACCTTAAACCTCTGCGCTACCCAACTCTGACTTCAAGGTCATCGATGACAACGCCTAACACTGGGTTAAGAAGGCCAAGAGCATCGATACTGTCTTCCTTGCCCTCTCGCAGTTTCTCGGGCATGAGCTCACCTTTCTTGTGCTTCAGGTCAGCCTTTTTCACAAGCTTAGAGAGAGCAGGGCCGTCAAGATCCGAGTACCACCTAGCTATTGCTCTTGCGCCATGTGAGCCGCTCATTAGACTTCCGATCGCAGCGAGGGTAGCCCCGGCAAAATCATTGGCCTGGTCAACCCGTGCCAATTCATAATCTTTGGTGTCCTGGCTAAACACTACGCTGGTAGCGTTACCCTTGGTCGCCGCAGAGATCTTGCCAGCAGCAAAAGCAGCAACTGCCATCCTTAGCTTTGGAATCTCGCCAAGATATGCGACGACCTCCTGGGGAAGCTCGATTCTTTCACCCTCTGCCCCCTGTAGCTGGGTGAAGAAATCGTGATCCTCTTCAGCCAAGGCAGCGATGCGGCGATCTAAGTAGCAGGCTGTTTTTTCCTCCCGAAAGACGTGTACATGTGCAGATGTCGTTGTGTCATGGAACTCTCTGACGAACCGATCATAGTGATTTCTGAATTCGGCCCTATCTCCGAGGTCCTCAACCTCGATGTTGTTCTCCATGCTAATGGCGAACAGCTTCTTATCAGAGTGCCCTTCATGTGATTCCACCCCGTCCAACCTGTCAAACAAGGGGTCTCCGCCCTCGGTCTTCCCATGAAAGACCGGCGCTGATGCCGGTGTCTTCTGCAAGTGGAGCGCTATTCCCGCAATATCCTTCGCCTCGGCGGTCAGCTTCTTTGCGGCTTCCTTCGGGTCTCCATTTCCAATGACTTCAGTGAGCCGCTCATATACAGTGGGGGCCCCTACCATGCTTGAAATGCTGAAATCAACACTCTCTGCGATCTGAAGATAGGTCTCTTTGTCGACAAACCCTTGGTCACCGCTGTCGCGCACTCGACTCCTGTGCCATTGTACAATCGGCAACTCCGGTCCACCGTGGCCATGACTCACTAGATAGTCTTGGTTGAAATCCCACCATAAATGGCCAGATTGCTTCCCCGCCTCGCTCAATCTGGCGAGTTTGTTATCTGGTTCCCCGTTGGTACTTTGGGTCTTCACCTTGTCGTAAAGATCATTCTCATAATCCGGCGAAGACAAATACGTTCTTCCGACAATCAGCGCGTTGTTTCTGCGAACATTGGGGGACTGATTCGCATCCAACTTTAGTTGGTCCCTAATGACTCTATGACTCGTTTCGCTATTGCCCAAAGCATTGGCAGCCCGATCACATACCGTGACCATTTCTCTCAAGATTAGGTCTGCAGCCTTCCATGCATGCTCCCAGACCTCTGCGTCTAGGTGCTTGTCATAGGCCACCAACCACTTCCTCTGCTCCGAGGCATTATCCAACTTAAAGAGCGGAAAGTCCCTGTCGCTCATCTCATTCTGAGCCTTCTTGAGCTTTTCCCCTGCATGCTTAACTAGCCTCATGTCCTCGCGTTGCCACCATTCCTGGCACTTCTTCCGGAAAGAAGAAATCAAATCTCTGGTTTCGTCTACGATCATCCGCGCGTCGTGCAGACCGCCGAACTTATGGTCGTTCATATGGTCGATTATGTAGGTCCACAGTCCCTGCTCAAACATCTGCTCGTTTCGTTTCATGAACCAGCTAAGAGTGGGGTAGAAAGGGTACTTGGTTGTTTGAGGTGGCGCGGCCTTGATCGAATCTCCATCGTTTCCCATAAATTCTGCCTTCAGTAGGTCTGCATCCTCTCTTACCTGGGAATGCGCGATACTTATTCCAACGGGAATCGCGTCCTGTTCCGTGAAGGCTGGTTTACCTCTAAGCTTTACGTTTTCACCAGTGGAAATATTGCTAAGCAGGGTTGTAGAATTCATGAACCTCTTCAGGTTCGTCTCATTCACCAACCCTGAAGGATCCAGTATTGTGGGTATCTGGCAGCCGAGACTCGTAGAGCCGGTAAGAAACGCCGTTGCGTCACTATGATAGTGCTTGTCGCTTTCATCTCTCAGAAGAATGCCGTCCACAATGTCGTGCGCGAACCTACTGTGAAAGGATTCCGTTATTTCAGATGCGGGGTACAGGTAGGTATGCATTCCGAAAGACGAAAACAGTCCGCTACCACTATTGATAGCCGATGCCACCGCATTGCAATTCCTGGACACAAAGGAAGTGTTGGAAATCAAGGAATACACGAAATCCCCAATTGCGGGATATAGTCCCTTCGTTGGTTCCTGATCGTAGTACTTGCTTCCGCCCTCGCCTCTTCCGTCTACCAGAAAACAGCTGCTTATCGGCAATATCGAGCTGTCCTTATTTACGCCTATTTCTAGATCATCACCGTATTCGACTCGGAATGATCGATTTCTCATAAGCCGATTCATCTCGCGAAGTGCAGCGTATCCATTGGCCCACATGCGAGGGACAACATCGTCTAAACCTTTGGAAGATTCGAGGACCTTTTTCTCAAAGCACTTAGGGAGTGCGAGGACCAGGTACACACCATACTTCCCTTTCCCAATAGTCTGATGTGCCGCGGCATGCACACAGGCTGCCACGTCGAATAACTGTGCCGATCCCGTTCCGCCTGCAGTTGATGCCACAATAAATATTGGTGTTACTCGACTGCCGCCCTCGTCAGACTTCTTATCATCGTCGCCAACTTCCGAAGTGACCCTAGCATTGTCATACGTTTTCGTATTATCACTTTGGCGAAATACGTCTGCGATATCGCTCTGAAGCTTTCGAGCATTCTGAAATGTCACGGCGCGACCTCGCTCCCGCATCATCCCATTTCCAACCAATGCATGTGCCTGGTCAGAGACCAAAGGATGCCGCCTAGCCTCGTCAGAGTTTATCCAAGACCAGTATTTATACTTGTCATGTCTCTTTTGGGCCGCATCATTCAGATTCTCAATCTCACCGAAATATGTATCAATGTCCGCCTGGATATGGATCAAGCCATCATCTATTTGAACGCCACTCTCTGTGGACTTCTCACCGTCATCTGACTTGTCAGCATCAATTGATATCAACTTGAACGGGCTTTTCTTCAAATCGTCATCATGGTCTGCAAGAATGTGCTCTTTGACGAAAGCTAGAGCCTTCTTGCCGGTACCACCGCACCCTATTACTATCGCGTCCATTCAGTCCCCCATCTTTCCTTAGCTAGAGCCAATACTTACCCTCCAACCTTCGAACTCAGACCCCATATCATCGACTTCCTGAGTAATGCCGTCATATCGCAGGTAAATCACGGTACGCATTCGCCTATCCTCATCGCGCTCACGCTTCGCGTAGAGTGTTCCGTTTTCTTTGGCATTAGGAATGACCACATCTTTTGTTCCGACAGTAGCCTTGCGCCCGAATTGGGCTAGATTATATGTCGACTTATAGTCGCCGTCATAAGGCTCATTCGGGGTCAACTCAAGAAAACCCCTCAAGCGCGGCTTCCTGAACCATCGGATTGCCAACAGCAACGCAATCGCACCCAGAATAGCCAAAGTCCAGTAGCCAATAGTCCACCAGCTCAGTCCATCAGTGATATCGAATTCGATATCAGTTGTGACTCCTTTGGTGCTTGCTGTCGGGTTAAGCAGTATCACGTCCTCTATGGTGTCATCCGGCAGCACTTTACCTTCCAGCAGGAAGGTAATCGTGTGTGACTCAGTGTTGGTCGTCTCACCGATACTTAATGCAGGTAATCCTGTCCGCGATATTCTGACCATGAACGGTTCGGATACTTGTCCCGGATCAAGAACAAGATCCTCTGGTACATTCACCAGTTCGATCTGATAGTCGCCAGACTCCTCATGACCAAGTTCGACTCCGGACAGATCAACACTCACGGGCAAATTGGAATACCCGGACCTGAGTCTGTACTCTCTGACCAGCTCTTTCTCACCTATGTCGCCCCAATTAAGGTCAGTAGAGTCCGAGACCACCTCTATAGTCCCCGACTCAAGCTCTGGAACAAGCTTGCTGCCTATTTTGTTCACCCGGACAATCGTCTTCAGCCGGTCAAAGTATCCGCCCAATTGATTCGGCTGAAGGGACAGAATGCTCGCACCCACGAACACACCCTTGAGCAAATCAATATCTGTATTGTCCTTAACGCCGAGCCCATACACCCTATGAAAGGTTCGTACCGACTGGGCGCTAGCCCTTAGGTCATCCCATTCTTCTCCGGTCTTCTTGGAGTAACTCGTTCTACTGCGGTCAGGTGGATCATGCTCTCCATCAGTGAGAAATATCAGATTCTGAACCGGAGAGGGCAGGGGTCTGCCTATCTCATCTAGAGCTAGCTCGATGGCTGCCCCAATGTCAGTCAGAGCACCATCTGGAGATGCCCCTCGAACGATGTCGATAGCCTGCGAACGATCCTTTTCGGTGTCGATAGGTCCAGTAAACTTAAGGTCCGGAAAAGTGTCGAAGAAGATTATGGATAGGTGATCCCCGATATCCAGTGCCCCAATGAATCGGACATAAGATTCCTGGACAGTGGCGAATACGTCTTTCATGCTGCTCGACGTATCCAATACGAGCACGTAATCAGCAGGCACATCGCCTACCTCTAGAGCAGTTTCAAGTAGCTGCAGCCCCTCTTCAGGTTCAGTTGCGCTTGCTGCAACGGGGGCCACCAGCAAGCAAGTGACCCATATCAGCATCGCAAAAGCAGCCGTTACGGATTTATTCATGATAGCCAACTGACCCGCCCCACCCCCTTCGAGTCCCGCAGAGAATATCTTAGGAATTATCCCACTCATCGTGGTGGTGCAAACAAAGCCCAGTCCGCCCTGCTCTTACAGCTTGATTCCCCCGCCGGTCGAGTTTCAGCATTTGTAAAAGACTATCCCTACTACGCCAATCCCACCGCAGGTGATCTTGTGGAGGGTTGGGGTAGTTGGCGGCACGGCACACTGCCTCACCTTTTCCACGATGCAGTTGAAGGCGATGAGTTGCCGTTTTACGCCGGAACCGAATCCGCCTCGACCTCTTCCGCCTTAGGCTCCACAGATGGCGACAGCGCCTCGATAAGTTCTTTGATCGGCATCGGTCTATAGAAATAGAAGCCTTGGACCTCGTCGATCTCGCGCTCGCGAACAAACTTCAATTGCTCATCAGTCTCGACACCCTCAGCCACCACATGAAGCCCCAGGTGATGAGCCATATCTGTGGTCATCGTGATGATAGCCTCATCCGTAGGAGAAACCCCGATACCTCGAATGAATGACTGATCGATCTTGATAGTCGAGATCGGAAAATGCTTCATGTAGGAGAGCGAACTGTAGCCAGTACCGAAATCATCTATGCTGGCCGTTGAACCTCGGGAAGTGATGATATCAAGATCGGCACAGACTTTATCAACGTCTGACATCGCAACGCTTTCAGTGATCTCGAGCTCAAGGCTCTCATGGGGGAGACCGGACTCACCAATAGCCTGGATCACAATGGCCGGAAGGTCAGAGTCTGAGAAATCCTGGTACGAGACGTTAACCGACAACCTTATTTTGTGACCCATATCATGCAGCTCTTTGACCTGTCTGCACGCCGTCTTCATCACCCAGGCATCAACATCCACAATAAGACCGGTCCTCTCGGCGAGTGGAATGAACTCGCCTGGACTGACCATGCCCTCACCAGGTTTGATCCAGCGTACGAGCGCCTCAGCGGCTACGATTACTCCAGTCTTGGAGTCGACCTTTGGCTGAAGAAAAACGACAAGTTCGTCCTTATCAATCGCACGCCTCAGGTCACTCTCCATAGCCGAGTTGCGACGACTCTTCTCATCGGCCTCGAGATCGAATACACGGTAGGCACTCTCACGACCAGAGCGAGCCTGCAGCATAGCTGCTTGGGCCTGCCTCACCATTGCGGAAGCGTTGTCGCTGGTATCGGGAAATATGCTGATTCCAATGTAAGTGTCGACTATAGCCTTGGAGCCCTTTATGTCCACGGGGGGCTCAAGCTCGTCAATAATACGCTGGGCGCAAGTCCGAGCATCGCTGTCGTCAGTCATATCGGGAAGGATAACGGCAAACTCATCCCCCTCCAGTTTGGCTACGGTGCTCCCTTCAGGGATCCGCCTTGCGATGCGGGTACCTAAGGCAGCCGTGACCTCGTCTGCAACGCCGTGACCTAAAGCTTGTCTGATGTCGTGAAGTCGACCGACTCCGATCACAATCGCGGACATCTTCTTTTTGGTGATCTTTGCATGTGCAAAGGCCTGTTGCATCTTCTGCTGGAAGATGTTGAAGTTCGGCAGTCCGGTCAACGCGTCGTGGTTGGCTGCTTCTCGAATGCTATCCTCAGCTCGAGCAAGTCCATCAAATAACTTTCGCGACCTGTCGGCGATGACCACAAATCCACCAATGATCAAGGCGAATCCCAGATCCAGGTATATCAGATCCTCAACAATTTGTGGGGACTCCACCAGAATCACGTTCCGCCCATCCACAGACTGCACAGGAGTGAATACCGTCGCGCCGTTGATGACGTCCATCAGGTTGGCGAGGACCAGGGTTATGGCTCCGGTGATGAGCGTGAGGCGTTGATCAAAATATACCGAGACTATTATCAACGGTATGACCAATGCCGTTAACACATGTCGGCTTATCTCAAAATCCGAGTATATGACCAAAACGGCACAGACAGTGCATACGGCCACGACATACTTGTGCCAGGTTGCATCTTGAGCAGTGACTCTTAGTACCCCATAAGGGATCGCCAGGCACGCGGCCGCAATCCCAAAGTCTCTCCAGAATAGGTGCACGGGAGTGGTCGCCACCCCAAGGTAGCCGAGGCCGATG
>JAUVYG010000015.1 GCA_030603185.1 Actinomycetota bacterium
AACGCTCGCATCTACGAGGCCGAGCATGAGAACGCCACGATCCTACAGGAGGCTCAACTCACTCTTCCAGCGAAGATCAAAGGAATCAGATTCGGAACTCTATACAAATCTGCAACCAAGACAGCACGCGTGGGTGGCGACTTTTTCGATATTTTCGAGATGCGCGGGAACGACGTCGGGATTCTGATCGGCGACATATCCGGCAAGGGAATCCGAGCCGCTACTCTCACAACGTTGGTAAAGAGCACCGTCAAAGCGTTGGCATTTGAGTACTCGAACCCGAGCGAAGTCCTTGAAAGGGCGAACAAGGTACTCATCACGAGCTTTGAGAGTAGCAGCTTCGCCACATTGATCTACGGGATACTCAACACAGAATCCGGCGAGGTGACTCTTTCCTTTGCCGGGCATCCACCCGCACTGGTTCGAAAGGCATCTGGAGAGGTCGAGGCCCATGACGCCCGCTCAGCGCTGCTCGGTGCCTTTCCGGAAGTAAGCTGCGGACGAGTTACTTTCACCCTCAGCGCAGGTGACAGTCTCTTTCTCTACACAGACGGGATGATCGAAGCCCGCCGGGACGACCAAGAGTTGTTCGGCGTGGAGCGACTCAGCGAGTCGCTCGCAAACTGCAAGGCCAGGTCTGCGGAAGAGACCCCCATCTGTCTGTTCAAAGCCGCAGAGGAATGGGCCGGTGGATCACTCGACGATGATTGCGCGATTCTGGCGGTCACCCTGGAAGTGTGAGAATCTCTTCACATGAAATCTGTGGTTCGGGCCTTGACCCCCAAGTTCCTCTGGGAACCGGGAAAACGTGTCTACTATCGACTGCTCGCCCAAAAGTACCGGCGTACCGGCCGGCCCTACAAGCCCGCTGAAACCTCCAAGGCGAAACAGCGACGTGAGCGCGAAGATTACTTCGCCAAGTACTGCCACGGTAAGGGTCTAGATATCGGTTTCGGTGGCGATCCTATCACCTCAGCCGCGCAAGGCTTTGATTACGAACATGGCAATGCTCAGCTTCTTGACGGCCTAGAGGATGAGTCCTTCGATTTCGTTTATTCCTCACACACCCTTGAGCACATGGTGGATCCCGCAGAAGCGCTAACGAACTGGTGGCGAGTGCTCAAGCCTGGTGGACTGCTGCTTCTCTACCTTCCCCATCGCGACTTGTATGAGAAGAAAAAGACACTGCCATCGAACTGGAATAATGACCACAAGTTCTTCTTCCTGCCAGAGAGAGACGAGGAACCCCACACCCTTGGAGTTCTACCACTTCTCATCCGCACACTGAACGAGCTTGATCTTGTGGTCCTAAAAGTCTGTGATGACGGGCATACTATTACAGACCCCAAGGTTCATAGCGACGGGGAGTACTCAATCGAAGCAATAGTCAGAAAGCGAGTTTAATCAATGGGAGATTTCGAGCTACCTGCGGCCCTTCTAACCACATTTGCCGTGGTGATAGCTATATTCCTGGCCCGAAAGGTAATCGGATGGGTGATCAGTCTAGTGATATTAGTCGTGGCGCTTGCTGCTGCCGGTTTCTATCTATGGAACAGCGGGATACTAGAACGAGTCATCGAAACCGGGATCATCCCCTAGTCACTCTTTTCGAACTCGACCATCTGTAGAAAGTCATCCTCTCCGATGACTTCTAATTCTGATCCCAGGCCTATGAGCTCTCTCGCAGCGTCGACCTTCCTGCTCTTGGCCCCGGTCTCATTCTGAAATGACTCGATCCCCCCTCCGCCGATAACCAGGAAATCAGTGGATGAAGTGACAGACGACCCTACTTGGCCACCGGCCTCGGATACTAGCTGAGAGGCAACCTGCCGCACCATCGACTGGAGACGCCCAGTGATGGCGACGGTGCGACCATAAAGAGGATGTTCAGGGTCGAACTCATGGCCTTCAGGTGGACGGACGGATACACCGCGCTTGTAGCCTCCACCCATGTGCATGTGACCGTCATGGAACAGGTGACCCGGCCGAATGGATAGAGCGGCACAGAGATCCTCGATGGTCGAGACCCCGAGCTCAGCCGCGGCGGCCCTGATGATTTCAGCAGACGCCCAGGCGTCTTCGCCTGCGTCGTGGTGCTTGAACTTGACCCCCAGGAACTCCCCGACAGCCGAAAGACGGTAGCTCACAAGGTCCGGCCAGGTCTTCCGTGCGACCACCCAGGAACAGAGATACCTGATGTCCAGCGGCGGCAGCGAGTAGTGATCGTTCAGGGCCTGAAGGACCCCTAGATCGAAACGGACGTTGTGGGCGATCAGATATTTGTCTTTGAGCCGGAATGAAACATCTGGCCAGATGTTCGCCCAAGTCGGGGAGGACTCTACATCTTTTGGCCTGATGCCATGAACACGGATGTTGAAGTAGTCGAACTCAAGGGTCGGAGGTCTGATCAGCCATGAATTGCGTTCCGCCAACTCCCCCTGCTTGACCAGGGCGACTCCAACCGCACAAGCACTCGTGGCGTGGCGATTAGCTGTCTCGAAATCTAGTGCAGCGAAATCCATGCCGTCATAATGACAGCTTTCCGTCCTTCATGCGCACAATGCGAGGAGTCGCTTCGGCGACCGCTGTGTCATGGGTGACGATGATCACAGTCTGGCCCCGCTCCTTTGACAGATTCGAAAGCAGTTCGATGATCTCGGCCCCGGTCTCAGAGTCCAAGTTGCCCGTAGGCTCATCCGCAAATACCAGCTTAGGATCGTTGGATAGAGCTCGGGCGATCGCAACACGCTGTTGTTCGCCGCCAGACATCTGCGTTGGCAAATGACCAGCCCTATCCTCCAGTCCGACCTCTGCCAAAAGGGATTGTGCCCTCTCTTTTCGCTCAGCGGCCTTCAGACCAAAGGGAGCCATTGCAGCCTGGACATTCTCGGAAGCAGTCATCGTAGGTATCAGATTGAACTGCTGAAATACGAACCCGATGGACTCACCTCGAACCTTGGTGAGTCGCCTTTCTGACAGCGAGGTCAACTCGATATCGTCCAGATGAATCGTCCCTGAGCTGGGTCTGTCCAGCCCGCTGATCAACTGAAGGAGCGTCGTCTTTCCTGAGCCGCTTGGGCCGACAATGGCCACAAGCTCACCATCATCGATCCTGAGGTCAAGACCATCAACCGCGTTAATACTTGTTCGGCCCTGTTTATACGTCTTCTTTAGTCCCTTGAGTTCCAGCATATTCCCTCCCCTATCCTAGATTCCGAAGTGCGTCGGCGGGTCTGAGTCTCGCGGCTCGAAGCGCCCCGATCGCACCAGCGATCAAACCACCCAATAGAGCCAAGCCGATGGCCATAATCATGATATTGAAGTCTAGGGGGGCTACGATGTCGACTGTGGCTGATACCTCTTCTGTCCCGACGTCCCCTAGCCCAAAGAAGCTTCCGGCTGGCGAGCCCACAGATGCTGCAGTCACCTCAAGTGGGGGTGTATAGGCGGCTACTCCGTATGCCACACCTGCCCCGATAGCTACTCCGATGATCCCACCGATAAGGGCCAGAACTAGTGATTCGAGCACGACCTGCCTGACAACTAGACCCTGCCCCCAGCCGATGGCCTTGAGGGTCCCTAGCTCTCTCACCCTCTTAGCGATCGAAGACAAGGTGAGGAGACTGCCCATAATGAATACGAAGGCCAGCCCGATGACCTGAAGAACGGCTCCAAGTCTGTCGGAAAGCTTGGACGCATCCACCAGTGAACCACTGATGCGTCCAGCAAGATCCGCTGCGCTCGTGACTGAAGCCCCGGTAACTGTGGACTCAATATTGGCCGAGACCTCTTCCACCACGCTGGAGTCATCGGCGCGCACCAGCAAGATATTGGCGCGCCCCTCTCTATTGGATAACTCTTGTAAATCGGTCAGCGGTAGGTACACATCAGCCGCCTGTCCACCGACCGGCGGCTGTGCCAGACCTACCACCTCGAATATGGTGCCGTTCAAGTCGATCGTCGAACCAATATCAAGCCCTTTACGGGAAGCATACGAGGCAGCTAGGATCGCATCTTTGGTTTCATCTTCATCCCGACCGAAGTACTTGCCCTCAGCGACCTGAGACTCGGTTACCAGACCTATCTCGGAATTCGTGGTATCCACGCCAGCGATCACATAGGGATCACTCTGAATATCGGTCTCGGGAGGATTTAGGGCCTCCCTGATAGTTCTCCGAGGTGTGGTGATCGTCTCACGAAATGAAAGCAGTCTCTGTGGCACGCAGCCCCCAACGGAAAAATCCCCAGAACTCCCATGCTGTTGACCCCTCTGGAAACACTCCCGCATCTGAGAACGCTCAGCCTCAGTTGGTGGCGAAAAGTCGCGTACAATTTCCATCTCTTCGCCTCCAGTCTCAATCTCGGCCACAATCTCAGGAACCGTACCTTCCTGGTGAACTGCAAGAAGTGTCAGTCCCTTCGCAACATATGCGACACCCTCGACCTGCTCGACCTGAGCAAGATCATCTTCCGGAAACGTCAGCTGATCAGCAGGCAGGAAGTAATCATGAACAAACTGGTCGCCCGACTCGCCGAGCTTGGACAGATCAGTAATGACCGATTGGTTCTCAGCTATCAAAGCCGCTTGATCTTCGCCTGAAAGACCTCCAGCCCCGCCTCCTCCAGGTCTTTCGCCAATAAAGATCCCATCGCTGGGACCAGCACCCAGGCCAAAGCCTCCAGGGCCACCTTGTCCGCCCTGTCCAGCTTGAGCGTCTTGAGTGGTGGCGACCACCGGACGAGTGACCGAAAGATCAGTTCCTATGCTTCCCAGGGGATTGAGAATCTCACCCTGGGCGTCTTCGAGGCCGGATGTCAGTGCTGCGATGGCTACGACCAATCCGACTCCCACAGCGAATCCGAGAACTGTGAATATGGTACGGCCAAGTCGTCTGCTCAGCTCGCGGCGTAGGTAGGTAAGAAAGAACAAAATGTTACTCCAAATCGGTGGATAGCTACTACAGATAATACTGCTGACTGTGGTTGTTCCGTTTCAGAAATCTCATCATGTTTGTCTCCAGAGCCCATAACTAGGATAATCCCATCTCATGGATCTTCTTGAGCCGATCAGAACGGCGTATCATCGAATTGCAGATAAAGACCCTTCCCGAGCGAGAGCCCTACGGCTTTTGCTGGGTCGAGGGAAAGAGAGAGACATCGACATCTTTCCTGACGACCGGATCATCTGCTCATATCCAAAGTCAGGCAACACCTGGGTAAGGTTCTTGGTCGCCAATCTTCTCAGTCCACACAAGCAGGTAACCTGGTCGACCATCGACGAGATCGTGCCTTCGATCGGCGGGATGGACCAGCGACATATGGCTAAGTTCAAAAGGCCACGGGCGCTAAAAAGTCACCAGTACTACGACCACCGCTACAAAAGGATCGTTTACGTTATTCGCGACCCTCGCGACATCCTGGTCTCCTATTATTACTTTGACATCAAGCGTGGGCTGATCGAGGATGGCCATCCAATCGATAAGTATGCCGAGAACTTCATCAAGGGAGAAATGGGAGCGACGGCGATCCTTGGTTCACACGGCCGATGGGACCGCCACGTGGGCAGCTGGATCGGGGCGATGCGTGATGCTCCCGGCTTTGTTGTCGTCCGCTACGAAGACCTGATCGACAATGCAATGCGCGAGCTCAAACGAATCGCGTCCGTTCTCGAGATCAAGGCAAGCGACGACGAGATGGACAGAGCCGTCAAGCTCAGTAGCGCAGACATCATGCGCGAGCTCGAAAGACAGGAATCTGAGGCCTCGGTTCTTCTGCGTAACACTCGCAAGGACATCCCGTTCATTAGAAAGGCTGAGGTCGGGAACTGGAAAGATGAGTTGCCGATAGAAGTTTCCGATCGAGTCGTTGAAGAGTTCCACGAGACGATGAAGGTTCTTGGCTACCGAACCGACTAGCTGATGCTCCTCAGGTAAAGGAATCCAACCGCGCCGAGGAAGAACCAGAGCGTCAAAACTCCGTAGATCAAACGACATAGTCTTGGTGTTGGATGCATCCACTTCGGCAACACAAGCTCTGGCCTCCTGCTGCCAACGATGATAGCAACCACGCTGAGCAGTAGGCCGATGACGAAAAAGACGCCGATCAATTCAAATAATTGTGTGCCGGTCATGACTCTCCTTCTTGGATACTCTCTCCGCAATGAGGGCAAACCGTTGGCTCGGAACTCTGTCTGGCCTCTCGCTTGGCTCTGACCTCATCAGCAAATCCTGAGGCTAAGATACCCGCTGGGACGGCAATTACAACCACTCCGAGGAGAGAAACCGCTGAGGCAACCATCTTCCCACCTGTGGTATGCGGAACAATGTCCCCGTAGCCCACCGTGGTGAGTGTGATGATCACCCAGTACATTGCCTGGGGAACGCTGGAAAAATCATCAGGCTGCCCGGCCCTCTCAAAGAGGAATGCCACACTAGCAGCAGCCATTATCAGAACGGCCACCGCTGAGCCGGTGATGATCAACTCGCCCTTCTTGCTAGATATCACTTTTCCTATGGTCACAATGGCATTCGAGTATCGGATAACCTTGAATATCCGGACCAGCCAGAAGATTCGCAGCAAGCGGGCGAGCATGGCCTCGAATCCAAATACTCCGAAGAACAATTGGACCAGAACTGGGACGATGGCAACAAGATCGATGATCGAATAGAGAGAGAAGATGTATTGGAGGCGAGTCTTGCCTGGCTCTTCAACACACACCCAGAGCCTGAGTAGGTACTCGACAGCGAACACCATTACGGAGGCCACCAAGAACCCCATGATCATCTCTCCAGCCACATCCGCAACGGAATCAACAGTGAGCAGCATCAGAGTCACTACATTCAAGATGATCAGAGCAGCAAGCGTTCGAGCGACTATTGTTGCGACTCTGTCGCTCGGATCGCATTCTTCCAGGATCTGATATATCCGGTGTCTGAGAGTTGGGTTCATCCTATGAATGTTGACGTATCACACCGCTCATCGCTAGCCTCAAGCTCAAGCAGTTTTCGGCAGGCCGATATAGGGGACAAGCCACACATGAGGTAACGTGTTTTTATTGTCGGGCTCTTAGCCCTTTCAATGACATCCCTGGCATTGTTGGCGGGGGGATGTCCGACCGCAGCCACAAACTCGGATGAAGGAGACTCAGAGTCCATGCGGCTGACTTCAAAAGGAATCATCGAGGGAACAAGGATTCCCGTAGAGTACACGGCCGAGGGCGAGAATGACTCACCCGAGCTGACGTGGTCAGCCGTTGACGGGGCGGCTTCGTATGCCCTGATCAATGACGATCCCGACGCGCCAGGTGGCACTTGGGTCCACTGGCTGGTGTACAACATTCCCAAAAGCGTTACGAGCCTTGAACGTGGCTTTCCCGCAGACGGAGAGCTAGCAGACGGAACCCTGCAGGGAACAACTAGCAAGAAGGACATAGGTTACAGCGGCCCTCTACCTCCCCCGGGGCTTGTTCATCGCTATTTCTTCAAAATATATGCACTTGATGCCATACTCGACCTTCCTGCAGGGGCTACAAAGGAAAAGCTGGTCGATGCAATGGCAGACCACATTCTGGATGAGGCTCAACTAATGGGAACCTACTCAAGATAAGAAGGATTCATGCGCACTCTTAGAAACGTATTTCGAAGAAAAGTCCGAGCTGCATTAACCATATTCGGTATCACCATCGGTGTGTTCGCCCTCGTAGTCATGGGCTCTTTGTCCGAGAAGCTCACGCTACTGGTGGACGGTGGTACGACCTATTTCGCTGATAAGGTGATCATCACCGAAGGAGACGGTTTCGCGGGCTTCGGCTCAAACCCCATGACCGTATCTCGCATTGAAGAGGTCGAAGCTATCGAGGGTGTTGCACGTGCATCTGCTCAGATCGGCCTTCTCTTGGATGAGGACGGCGGAGGGGCAAGTTTTGGTCCGCCTGCCCAAATACAGGGCGATGACCTCCGCGGCGAAGGCTTTGAGGACTTCGATATCAGATATGCCGCAGGTAGGGCATTGACGGTTGAGGATGAAGGTGCGGTCGTGGTCGGGTCTGACCTTGTCGGCAAGCTGGACGCTGAGATCGGAAAAGACATCACCATCCGCGGTCAGGAATTCGAGGTGGTCGGAATCCTTGAGAAGACCCTGACTGCACCGGACACCACAGTGGTCCTGCCTCTTATCGACGTGCAAAAGATGTTCCTCGAGACCCTTCCGGAGATTGTTAAGGCCGAGCTAGAGGCTGAAGATCTCGCTACCCAGCTGATCGTCTATCCGGAAGCCGGTACAGACGCTGATGAGCTAGCCGAGTTCATCGAGGAAGAGATTGAGGGTGTCAACGCCACAGGGCCAAAAGTGTTCGAAGAGCAGATAGCCAACAGCGTTGGTATCTTCTCTCAAATTATTTTCGGGGTCGCTCTCATCTCGCTTTTAGTGGGAGGCCTCTCGGTCGTCAATACAATGACAATGTCGATATCTGAAAGAACCCGCGAGATCGGGATCAGAAAAGCAGTTGGAGCAAGCAATGGCTCGATAATCCGGCAGTTCCTTGCGGAGTCTGCGACCATCGGTTTGCTCGGTGGCATGGCCGGATTGGCCCTCGGCGCTTTGTTTGTGGCAGCTACCAATGGGGCGGGCGACGAAGCCGCGACGGAGCTGTTCTTGCTAACTCCACGCCTGGCCCTCGGCTCACTTGCCTTTGCACTCACCCTGGGTGTGATAAGCGGCTTCTTCCCCTCATGGCGGGCCGCTCGAATGGACCCTGTCAAAGCCCTTAGGTACGAGTAGGTGGAACAAATGGAATCAATCATCAAAGCAGTCGACCTCAAGAAGCGTTACACGCTCGGCAAAGACAATTTTGTGGATGCGCTTCGCGGAACCAGTCTTGAAGTGCCAAAGGGAGAGATGACCGCGATCATGGGACCATCCGGATCCGGCAAGTCCACTCTGATGCATCTTCTGGGCACCCTCGATCGGCCCGATAGCGGTGAGGTCTGGTTGTCGGGTCGACGCATCGACCAAATGAAGAGTGGCGATCTGACCACCGTGCGCTCCGAAGAACTCGGATTCATCTTCCAGGGATTCAACCTGATCCCGACCCTTACGGCTCTCGAGAACGTCTCGCTAGCCGGTGAGTACGCAGGTACCGGCCGCGGAAAAGCAAAGGACGCCGCCCGAGGCGCGCTAGAACGCGTAGGACTCGGCGACAGGATCGCGCATCGACCGTCTGAATTATCCGGAGGGCAACAGCAAAGGGTAGCTATTGCCCGGGCCATAGTTAACGAGCCACATGTCGTTTTCGGAGATGAGCCGACAGGGGACCTGGATACCGCCACTTCAGATGAGATCATGACAATGATGAGAGAGATCAACAAATCCTCTGGCACCACGTTTCTTTTGGTATCCCACAACCCCGAAGTTGCGGAGGCTTGCGACCGTGTAGTCCACATGCGTGACGGACTTATTGTGGATGACGTAAAGAATTAGAACACTCTTAGACTCCTAAAAAGTCATTCAGCCCCAGGGCTAGTTAGACGAATAACTGAGTGGATATCGTGCACACCACAAGCCAAAAACTTGGCGCACCACAAATCTGGAGGACTCATCGTGTTCAAGAAAATGACGTTAAGCGCCCAACTTCTTGCGGCAGTACTAATCACTGCCGGCATCGGAGCAATAATAGCAATCGCCGGATACATGGGTGTCACCTCTCTCGGCGGGGTAATCGAAGATATGGGCAACCGGGACATCCCAGGGCTTCAGGCCCTGTACGAGATAAACGAGGGCTTCATGGCCGTCGACGGCATGGAAATCGATGTGCGTGATTTTGAGGCAAGTGGCCGCGAAACTCTCTACAAGGTTGTAGATGAAGAGTTCGGTGTAGCAAACGGCGGAGTGGATGTTTTTGAAGGGGTCCCCAAGAACTCAGCCATGAGCGAAGCTTGGGACGAATTCGTTCCTATGTTCCGCACATGGGAAATCGAGTACAAGAGAGGACTTGAATCCGCTCATGCTGTTGACAGCCTACTTGCTGACGGAGCGGCCATTGACTCTCCAGAGGTCCTGAATGCTATGGGCGAGTTCAATAACCAGCTTGAAGTCGCTGACGTGGGCTATCAGGCGATGGATGAAAAGTTAGAGGTACTCTTGGTTGCCACTGTCGCGGCTTCCAACGCGTCGATTGTAAGTGGCGATGACGGGATGCAAACCTCCAACACCTTGATCCTTTTGGCAAGCGTCGTCGGACTGAGCTTCGCCATTGCGTTCGGTTTGATCGTCAGCCGATCTGCCTCAAAGTCCCTGAGTACCGTCATCGACGGTCTCAGCTCGGCTAGCTCTAACACAGCCGCCGCATCACAACAGGTGGCGTCCGCCAGCATCTCCCTTGCAAATGGGACCTCATCGCAAGCAGCCGCGCTCGAAGAGACCTCGTCAGCTCTTGAGCAGATCACCGCTCAAACCGAAGCCAACGCGGAGCATGCGGGCAAGGCCAACACGCTTACTATTGACGCACAGACCGCCGCAAGAGCCGGAAACTCTTCTATGGACCAATTACAGACGGCCATGGGAGACATCAACGAGTCAGCGGTCGAGGTAGGCAAGATACTCAAGACGATCGAAGAGATAGCCTTCCAGACCAACCTACTCGCGCTGAACGCGGCCGTTGAAGCCGCAAGAGCCGGTGAGCACGGTAAGGGCTTCGCGGTTGTAGCAGAGGAAGTCAGGGGTCTTGCCCAGAGGGCGGCTTCAGCTGTAAGTGACACTTCTGTGTTGATAGAGAAGAGCATCGCCAAGGCAAAGAACGGCTCCGATGTGACTACTGATGTTGGAAAGGCGCTTTCCCAGATCAGTGAGTCAATAGAACAGGTCACTTCACTGGTGTCTGAGATCAAAGTGGGAACTGCTGAGCAAGCTGAAGGAGTTTCACAGATCAACAAGGCAGTCGGCCAGATGAGCGAGTCCACCTCATCCGCTGCGGCCAGAGCTGATGACACAGCATCCGCCTCAGAAGAGTTTTCGGCTCAAGCGGAACAACTTCTAGATATGGTTGCCCAGCTCGAGAAAATGGCCCACACAAGCAGAGATAACAGCCAACTCGATGAAGCGCCGGTACTCGCTGGTGTCGGCTCTAGAACACAGTCAAGCGCCAAGGCTCTCCCTAAAGCGAATACCAAGACCAACGCTCCAAAGTCTGGGGACTTCAAGGACTTTTGATAGAATCTCCCCACAAGTGATCGGCGATTAGGGAGAATTCATTTGGGCGGAACCGCGATACTATCCGACCTGCACCTTGGTGCATACAACTCGGATGATCTTCTCGCCTATCAACCTGTGCTGGATCGTCTTCGCTCGACTCTTAACGAGCTCGAAGTCGAACGTGTCGTGCTCATCGGAGATGTCTTCGACCTTAATCTATCAACAGTCGAGCACGCGCTTAAGCGGGCTGCGCCCTTTTTCACCATGCTGGGTGTGGTCCTAAGAGAGAGCGCCGCCGACCCGGAACTGATCTATGTTCCGGGCAATCATGACCATCACCCGGCGGTCAGGCTGTTCGAGCGCTACTCGGACACCTGTATCACCGAGGGCGACTGGGAGCACGATGAAAAAGGCCCAAGATCCTTTAGATTCGAAAAACCGACTCAGGTCACGACAAGCGGCGGGGACTCTCGATACGAACCGTATGCCTCTTACTTGAAGAAAACGGTAGGGCCCGGAGTAGACATCTCTCTGTGCTATCCGGTGCTAAAGATCGGGTCCACACACCTCACTCACGGACACTACACCGACAACCACATGGATGGACTGGGCGAGCAGGCATATACCGCGCTGCGCAGCTACATCGCGTTCGAGGATGAGCCCAGTGAATGGAGCGTACAGGCTTACGAGGATGCCTCAGTTCCGTTCGATGAGTTCCTGTACAGATTGGCCCAAACGAAAGATGGAGCAGCTAACGAGGCCAAAATATGGGCTCACATTCAAAATAGGCTGCCGGGCCCCAATCGCAAGAAGCGGCCCATTCGGGACTTTATATTCGACCGCATGGTCCTTCCCTTTGCGATCAAGATGCTAAAAGAGAGGCTCAACATCGACCTCGGGGCAGTGTCTTCAAGCCGCTTCTCACCCAGGAAAGAGTCTGAGAAAGCGATTCAGACTGTCTCACGGCAGTTGGGCCTCAAGGGAGACCACCTAGTGTTCGGCCACACCCACAGACCTTTTCATGCTGAAATTCCTACTTCCGACAGTCCTATCACCGTGGTCAATACCGGTAGCTGGCTGTACTGCCCTGGCGAGACCGATCCGGGCGAATGGGTCTCTCAGTTCCGTCCGGGTACCGTTGGCTATATCCCCGACAACGAGTCGCCTCCCCAGCTCATTTACGCACTCGACGGCTGGGGACCGGATGAGATCAGTAATGCAATGAACCACAAGACGGAGGACACGGTTGTCTGATCAGAAAACTGACTTCGGTTGGAGTTGCTGAGTTCCGCCGATTCCATCGCCTCTCAAGTCAGTCCGGTCGTTTTTGCCTGCACAACTAACATCGTGATAATGCAGGAGCTAGCGCCTGCTGGATGATCCATAGCTTGGCGCCATTGGTTGAGCTTGTTGTCCTAGAAGGGCAACGTTAACGCCCCCCGCCGCAAGGGTAAACTGAAGAGGCAAAGAACCACACCAGGAGGCAACGTGTCAAAAGCATTCATGACATTGATGGTGGTCGCCGTAGGGGTGGTGGCCATATCTCTGTTGGCCGCTGGATGTCCACAAACATCCACCAACGACTCGACCGAATCAGGTGGCGGAACTGTAGATACCTCGATCGACTGGAAAGATGTCGAGCTTACCGATGTCCGCAATGGAGACAAGTTCACCGTGAACAGCCTCAAGGGAAAGACAGTGGTCCTCGAGAATATGGCGGTCTGGTGCACGACCTGCCTGTCGCAACAAAGACAGATGGAAGACGCTCTGGGCGAACTGGGCGATGACGTTGTCTTCGTCTCTCTCGACATTGACCCCAACGAAAAAACCGGCCAATTGGAAGACCATGTGAACAGGCATGGATTCGATTGGGCGTTCGCCATCGATCCGAACGCCTCAGTCGGCCCCCAGCTGGCTGCCGAGTATGGGATCAATGTTCTAAATCCACCGAGCACTCCGATCATCCTGATCGACAAGGATGGGAACGAGAAACTACTTCCGCTGGGAAGGATCAAGAGCTCATCCGATATTGTCAGTGAAGTTGAGTCTGTGTCTTGACCTCGTTCTTCACTGAGCTCGCTGCATCATTCGGGTTGGGAATCGCAGCGACCCTGAATCCCTGCGTACTGCCTCTGTTTCCGGGATTCTTAGCATTCCTGGCAAGCCAGGCCGGCGCCGGCGGTAATAGGCGGTTCCAGCTGTCCGCTGGCGCCCTGGTCCTAGCTGGCGTTCTGGTCTTCATGTCTGTGGTCGGACTTATTACAGCCTCGTTCCAGCTGTCTATCAGTAGCCTAATTGGAACAATATCGCCGATCGCGTTCGTCATTTTGATCGTGATCGGCGTCCTTCTCGTATTCGACGTCGACCTGGCGCGACTGATGCCGAGGTTCAACTCCCCCACCCTGAACAATCCTTATTTCGGGGCATTCGTGTTCGGCCTATTTTACGGCCCTATCGTCATCCCGTGCAGCGGGCCACTGGTATTCGGGGTGTTCGCGTACTCGGTAGCATTAGGGGGTTTTTGGGCCACCTATGCAGTATTCCTATCATTCGGCCTTGGTTTCGGAATCCCCTTGATAATCATTTCTCTGCTGTCGCAAGCACGCGGGAAAGCCCTCATTCGAGGCCTTATGAAACACCACACAATTATCAATCGCGTGGCCGGAGTCTTGCTGATAAGCATTGCAGTCTACGAGCTGGTTGTAGCATTCGGCCTCTTTGGGCTACTTTCCTAGTATGCGTTTCAACCCTAGAGCCATACATAGATCAGGATTTCTCGTGATCATCGCACTAGCTGCGATAATCGCCTCTGGCTGCTCAGAGCCGTCCGAACACGACAAGAACAACCCCGTCCACTCACTCCCAGAGGAGGCCAAGGGCTTGGATAATCCAGCCGACGCAAGTGATGAATCCATATCGGATGGCGCGAAGCTGTACAAGGACTACTGTCTGAAATGTCACGGAGAAGCTGGTAATGGTCTAGGTCCATGGGCCGATACCACTGATCCGAGAGCCCCCGCTCTTGCCAGTGATCATCTTTTGGGTCACGGCGACGGAGAGATCTGGTGGATCATCGCCAAGGGGTCTCCCGGGACGTCAATGCCTCGATATGACTCATTGATCGATGAACATCGAATGTGGAATATCGTCAACTACATCAGATCGCTCGCCAACCGGAACTAGACCGGATTCAGTCCTTGATGCGCATCCTGAGGCTTATCTGATCGATCGCCTTTTCGTTTGTGGGAATCAGCGACTCGACCACCTGGACAAGATTGCGAATAATCCTCGAGAGAATGTCATGCGCTTTGGGGTCGGATGTAATGTCCTCTGGCACTGAGCGAGTCTGAGCAAAGAATATCTCTAGGACGTCCTTGCGGCTAAGGGTGTCTTTTTCGGTTCCGGTCAACCTAGTGAACCCGGAGAGATGCTCGTTGAGACCGTTCTCTTTGTCCCAAAAAGCTTGGCTGACAGACCTGTCAACGGGAATGTCGTGATACCGCTTTGATATCTGTGATATCGCAATACCCTCGCCACCCGATACGTATAAAGACTTAAGAGCCAGCATGGATTCACCAAGTGGAGCTGACCTAACATCATCGGGGGTGTTTTTCTCGCAGAGACCGGCCCTGACCAGGACGGCGATCTGGCCGGAGGATATTCCGCCAGCCAGAGGTGACTCAGCCACTCGCCGAGCGACCTCGTTGAACGATTCAAAACTTTGTACAGCTGCTTCGAGTCCCATGGTGGAATGATAACTCAACCACTTGTATACAGGTAACAGAAGAATATTTATGTGCGAAGGGGATGATGAGATGGCGATCGAATGGACCACAGATCTTTCGGTGGGCTTTGCGCCCGTCGACGAACAACACCAAGAGTTGTTCCGAAGGGTGGATGGTCTCTGCAATGCCATGGAGGGAAACATAGAAAACGACGTGGTCGACAGGACCTTGAGGTTTCTAGAGAGCTACGTAATCGAGCATTTCGACACTGAGGAGGTCTACATGAGGGCCGTTGACTTCCCTGACCTCGATACACACAAGGCTGAACACAGGAAATTCATCGAAACCTTCAACTGGCTGAAACGGGAGCACAGCAACGAGGGTCCGAGCCCCTCTCTGGCCACTCGTCTGGAAGAATCAGTCTGTGGGTGGTTGAGGAGCCACATCAACGAAAAAGACAAAGCCCTGGCCCTGTATCTGAATGCCCGTAATATATGAACGATTCCAGCAACAAATCCACCCTCCACTCCTTCATGGACGAGGTCTGGAACAGTGGTGATCTTTCCAACCTGAGTTCATATGTGGCTCCGAGTTACGAGGTCAGGAATGACCCGGGTGACCCCTGGAACGGCCAGGTGCTAGACCATGAGACTTTCAAGGAACGTGTTGCTTACACACGGAATGCGTTCCCCGACATACTGTTCGGGATCTGGGAGATGGTCGAGGAAGGCGACACCGTAGCGATTCACTGGAGTATGTCTGGCACCCACACCGGCGACCTCCCCCAACTACCGGCCACGGGCAAGAACTTCCAAATTACCGGGATGACCTTCTACTACTTCGAGGATGGCAAGATCAGCGGCCACTCGCAGGCGTTCGATCAGCTGGGTTTTCTGACGCAGATAAGCCCATAGGAGCAGCAAGCTCATTGCCACAGGCTCTCCTCTGCTTCACCCTGGTGCAATGAATAGAACACGCGTTGCTAAATGGGCTGAGCTGCCGGATCGCAAACCTGCCTACGCCTTGGTCGGTGAGGTGGATCTGGTGCTGATCAGGTATGACGACAAAGTATCGGCCTTTTACGGCCGCTGCCTTCATCGGGGCTGCCTGCTAGCCGATGGTTTTTGCGCCGATGACAACCTTGTCTGCGGGGTACACAACTGGGATTACCGAATCCAAACCGGCGTCAGCGAGTATCACAACGAAGAACGACTTCACAAATTCGAATCCTGGCTAGACGATGGAGGCGTTTGGATCGACGAGGACGAGGTCGCTGGTTGGGCTGCGAAAAACCCTCAGCCCTACAAGCGTGATGAGTACCTTGGGGAGTACACAGACGGCTTTAAAGGACCGGAAGAACCGCACGTTCGTCTGATTCAGAATCTGGCCAAGAAGGGCGCCGAAGGAATCGGGGCTCACGGTTCGATCCACGCCATGGGAATACCCAGGTCTGAGCTCCCCCGATGGGAAGACATCCAGATACTCACTGCTCAATTAGCCCGGCTCCCCGAACTCGATGAGGCCAAAGTTGGAACCGAGGTAGTAATAGGGCCCAAGGCCAAAAAGCCTCTGACTCTCGATATCCCACTCTTGGTATCTGATATGAGCTTCGGTGCGCTATCCCAGGAAGCAAAGATCGCCCTGGCAAAGGGCGCCGAGGGTGCTGGAACAGGTATTTGTAGCGGCGAGGGCGGCATGCTGCCCGAAGAGCAGCAAGAGAGCTCAAGGTACTTCTACGAGCTTGGTTCTGGCCGTTTTGGATTCTCATTCGCCAAGGTCAAGATGGCGCAGGCATTTCACTTCAAGGGCGGACAAGCGGCAAAGACGGGAACCGGGGGCCACCTGCCAGGCAAGAAAGTGACAGAGAAGATTGCCGCAGTACGCGGTATCTCACCAGGACAGGGCTCGGTCTCACCATCAAGATTCCCTGACTGGAACAGTCTTGCTCAGATTCGAGAGTTCGCAGATCAGGTGCGTGCTGAGACCGGTGGAGTCCCCATCGGATACAAACTATCGGCCCAGCATATCGAGAAGGACATCGACGCCGCCCTCGAGATCGGCGTCGACTACATCATCTTGGACGGGCGCGGCGGCGGGACCGGCGCGGCGCCCCAGATTTTCCGGGACAACATCTCTGTACCGACTATTCCAGCCCTGGCTCGAGCACGACGTCATCTGGACGCGAGCGGCGCTGACCACGTCACGCTGATCATTACCGGTGGGCTTCGGCTAGTGTCAGATTATGTGAAGGCGCTTGCGCTTGGGGCGGATGCGATCGCGGTTGCCAACTCTGCGATCCAAGCCATAGGCTGCCTGGGAATGCGAGCCTGTCATACCAATAACTGCCCGGTAGGAATCGCCTCTCAGAAACCGCATCTACGAGCGCGACTCGATCCTGAGATGTCAGGTGCTCGCCTCACCAACTTTTTCGAAGCGTCGGTATCTCTCATGAGTACGATGGCACGCGCTTGCGGCCACACTCATCTGAGCGAATTCAATCCCGACGACCTGACCACCTTCAAGAAGGATATGTCCGAGCTTGTCGGAATCCAATATGGTGGAATCCCAACCTAGTAAAATAGGGAGAGCACTTCGTGAACAAGCGCGGGTGCTGATCTCTGACAGCGGGCCTGGGTCTTGCTTCCGGTGCATGAATTGCCCATCTGCTCCCATCATTGATCAACGTTAGTGAGGGAACTTTCCCCCATTTCGCGATGGGGCTCTCAGGTCCCTAGATAGTTACTCTCCTCATGGAGATATGTCCCATATGGACAAGGTCCCGAATGATTGTGCCGATGTCTCTTAAGTAACGTTCGATAGATGTAGGAGAATCGATCATATGTCCAAGGGGCCAGGAACCATGCGTAGGAACAACAAACTGATCGCTGGTGTAGTAGTTCTCGCCTTTGTAGCACTCAGCGCAAGTTACTGGTCATACAGCCAGTCCGCTCAGGAATACAAAACCACCTACATTGGTGACCAAGAGCGCATCTTGACCGACAAGTCCAGGGACGTAGAAGAGTTCCTTCAGAAGGTCAAAGATGTTGCTTGGACCATAGCCAGCATGCCCAGCGTGCGTGACGTCCAAGACGACAACTTGCCGCAGAGCTTTGAAGAGAACATCGATACTTCAAAGTTCTCTCAGACGGGCATCGAGACAGTTCAACAGCTCTACAACAACATTGCCTACCGTGGCGCCTCAGAGGTCTACTTCATACGCGATGGCTTTGATGCAGCTGAGAACAAGCCTTTCTTCATGTTTGACTCACTGATCGTAAAGGCTGAAACCGAAACGGAAGGCGGGGCAGAGGAGGCCGTCTCTTCTGATTTTCCTGAAGAATCAGAAGAGGAAGAATACGCTTACTACCCTGAGCAGATCGCCTACTTCAAAGAGAATTACCCTCGCTTCACCTTTGAGAACCTCGAGGATGTTCCCATGATAGCGTCTCCTCTAATGCGCACTTGTGACAACACCCAGTTCCTCTCAGAAACGAATCACGACGTAAGAGATAGTCATGGAATCCTCTTTTCTGTCCCAGTGTATGATCGCAACGATGACTTCAGTGGGATCATTAGCGTCATCGTTCGATCGAACATCATCGAGGCCCTGATGCTGGATGTTCCGTTCCTAGTCGTGACCGAGGATGATGAAGAAGCAGCAGCAGCACAAGGATTTGCGTTGCCCACAGACAAGGGCCGTTTTGCTCTGCGGAATGACTCATTTGGAATCGACATCTTTGACCGTCGCAGCGCGAACCTACTCACCGGCTTGAATGACGAAAGTCAGGTATCTCTAAATCAAGAACTTGCCACCACGACCCTTTCGTCTTGGGACATGAGTTTCCTACCTGACCCGGCACCCTTGAACGACAAACTATTCGACCTACAGATTGGGCTTGTATCCCAGTTCCTCGGAGTACTGCTCATCTCGGGCTTCATCTTCTACTACCTGCGAACAAGTGAGAGGCACAAGCTAGCTTTGGACACAGCCATAGTCGAAACTGCCGATAGGTTGTCCGAGACCGTGGACAGCGTAGCTAGAGGAAGTGAAGAGGTAGATTCTATAGCGAAACGCGTTATGGATAGTGCCACCGAACAAGCCTCGACCATTGAAGAGATCTCAGCGACCATGGTTGAGATTTCGAGCACCGTTGCTCAAACCGCTGAAAGCTCTAGACTCACCAAAGAAACGGCTGCAGAAACTGCAGCCGCTACTGGGGAGTGCGGTGTTGCCATGGGTGAGACCTCGGCAGCCTTCGCGGAAGCAGCTTCATTGACCAAAGAGATCGACGGTATAGCTTTCCAGACAAATCTTCTGGCTCTGAACGCTGCGGTTGAAGCTGCCAGGTCAGGTGAAGCAGGTAAAGGATTTGCTGTAGTCGCCGACGCTGTCAGACAGCTGGCCGGTCGCTCGGCAACCATCGCCAAAGAAATCAACAAGGTGATGTCCGAGGGTGCCTCAAAAGCACAAATAGCCAACAAACTGATCGAAGACATAGTCCCTCGCGTAGAGGAGACTGCGAAACTGGTCCATGGAATCCAAGTGTCAAGCACCGAACAAAACCTTGGTATTCAAGAAATCTCCAATGCCGTGCAAATGCTTGAGCAGTCTGTCCGAGATGTAACAGCTGCTGCATCTGAGGAGATGGCCGAATCAAGTTCAGAGCTGCTTGTCAGGGCCACCGAGCTGTCCCAAGCCATCGAGTACCTATATGCACAGAAGTCAGCGCAGGGAGAGTTGGGAACTGATTCGGATCAAAAGGCCCTCCCCGAGGGGGCCTAGGGGCTGGCCCCAAGGATCCACGGTCAATCCGTCAGACAGAACCGACCTTTTGGTGAACCCCAGAGTCATACATCTTTTTCCGCAATTTGTTCACACCGGCGTCTTCCAAGTATTCGTCGTAGGTCAGGTTCCGATCTATAAAGCCAGCCGGAGTAATCTCGATGATGCGGTTAGCGATGGTCTGGATGAATTGGTGGTCATGAGAGGTAAACAGCACAGTTCCCTCAAAATCGGTGAGCCCGGTATTGAGGGCCGAGATAGATTCTAGGTCCAGATGGTTTGTCGGCTCATCGAGAACTAGCACATTCGCTTCTGCCAGCATCATCTTCGAGAGCATGCAACGCATCTTCTCGCCACCTGAGAGCACGGTTGCCATCTTCTGGGATTCTTCGCCGGAAAAGAGCATCTTACCCAGAAAGCCGCGTATGTAGGTCAAATCTTGGATCTCGGAGTACTGCCTCAACCAGTCGATGAGATCCACCTCATTGCTGAAGAATGCGGAGATCTCTTTGGGAAAGTACGCGATGTCGGCGGTGTCGCCCCACTCGTACTTGCCGGAGTCCGGCTGCACTTCCCCCGTGACCATTTGAAAGAAGGATGTGACGGCCAATCGATTCTTGCCGACAAATGCTACTTTGTCACCAGTCTCGATTTCAAAAGTCAGCTCCTTGAATAGCAGCTCATCCGCAGTGGACTTGGCCATTGAACTCAGGTTGAGAAGTTTGCCGCCAGCCGGTTTTCTTTGCTTGAAGAGAATATGCGGGTATCTGCGCGATGAGGGCTTGATGTCTTCAAGGGTCAGCTTATCGAGCAAGTTCTTTCGGGACGATGCTTGCTTTGCCTTAGAGGCATTAGCACTGAAGCGGTCTACGAAGGCTTGGAGCTCCTTCATCTTTGACTCTGTCTTCTTGTTTTGATCAGTCTGCTGCTGCAGGATCAGCTGGCTGGCCTCTTTCCAGAAACTGTAGTTACCAGCGAAAACAGTGATCTTGTCAAAATCGATGTCCGCCATATGAGTGCATACCTTGTCGAGGAAATGACGGTCATGAGAGACGACTATGACGGTATTCTCGAAATCAACAAGGAAGTTCTCAAGCCAGATCACCGTTTCAACATCAAGGTTATTGGTCGGCTCATCCAACAGAAGAATGTCTGGATTGCCAAATAGCGTCTGGGCGAGCAGTACTCTGACCTTTTCTCCGCCGCTAAGCTCCTTCATGTATGAAGCGTGAAGTCGCTCGTCGATACCAAGGTCGCTCAGTAATTTGGCAGCTTCAGGTTCGGCATTGTAACCGTCTAATTCGGCAAAGTCGGCCTCCAGGTGAGCGGCCTCAAGACCGTCCTCATCGTTAAAATCAGGCTTTGCGTAAATGGCATCTTTTTTCACCATGGTCTCATACAGCTGAGGGTGGCCCATCATCACAGTGTGCAAGACCAGGGACTCGTCAAACTCAAAATGATCCTGCTTCAGGGAGGCTATTCTTTCTCCGGGCCCGGTTGTCACCTTGCCATGAGACGACTCTATATCGCCTGCAAGAATCTTAAGGAAGGTGGACTTACCGGAGCCATTAGCCCCTATCAGTCCGTAGCAATTTCCCGGAGTGAATCTTATCGATACATCTTCAAACAGCGTTCTGCTCCCAAACGAGAGCGAAATACTTTCTGTACTAATCATCAGTTGTCCTTTGGTGTGAAGCCTGATGCCCCATAGGACACTACAGTTCTGGGCTTAAATGGGATAAAAAGTGACCCCCCATATTGCGAGGGGTTTCCTCATCATACTGGAGGTTCCCCCTATTGGGAGGCTCTAACCTTTTCAGGGGTGCTAATAGGGAGCTAATTCTGCCCCCAAAAACTCCCACATACTTCACCGAGCAATGGCGTACGTGTTGCCATCTATGTCTCACTTCGCTGCGCCCTTAGGCGCTGGGCTTTTGACCGGTCGGCTCATGGGCCACTCTCATTGACCGGGAAGTACAGTCCGCCGCTATTTTCCTGCATATTCCCCCTATTAGGCCCCATGCATCATCCTTCGTTTAGCCTCGCAGTACAGAGTGAAACAGCCTATGCAGCCTTGGCTGCACGAGCAGCCAGGTGGATGGGACCGCGAACAGGCTTGCCCGGGAACACATCGTCTACAGTTTCGGAGTCCCTTACCACGACAGTGCCATTCACAAGGACATATGGAATGCCGGTAGAGGGCAGACCACCGTTCTTCATAGTGGCGTTGTCTTGGACGGCCTTGGGATCGAAGATCGTGATGTCCGCGTCTTTACCCTCCTGAATACGTCCCTTCTGAGCCATCTCGGGCACGCCGTTGTCTTCGAGATATCGGGCGATCATGTAGGTCATCTTCGAGACGGCGAGTGAGAGCGGAATGTCGACCTTCTTTTCGCGAACCAAGGCGAGCATCCGCGCATGTGTGCCCGCACCTCGAGGGTGGCCATTGACCGCCTCGAAGGGCAAGTTCCAGTCCTCTGCTGGTTCTCCCGTCTCGGCAATGGTATAGGGGAAAGCGTCGCTGCCAACGACAGTGGTCGGATGAGCGAGCCCCTTGTAGACGTCATCTTCTGTCGCATTGTAGAACATGATGCTGGTGAAAGGTGCAGTCTTGACTAGCTCCTCGTAACGTTCCTTGGTCAACGGCTTCAGGTTGGCGATCTCGATGATGTCCTTGTAGTCGCGTCCCATATTCCTTTGGTAGTTATCAGGATGTAGGTAGTCCGCACCCGCGATGCTGGCACCATAATTATAGGGATAGATTTCCCCCAGGACTTGAATCCCATTCTCGCGAGCGGCGTCAAAGAACTCTAGCCCTGCCATCGTATCCTTCAGCGCTTGTGCCGACATGTGCTGAAAGACCAGTCCGCCGCCGTACACCGCCTGGGGCGCCATCATCTCAAGAAAGCCCAACAGGCCGCTCGTCGGCGGCATCTGACCGGAAAACCGAGCATGGATGAACCCCGACCGCTCGTACTTGGCGGCCAGCTTCTGCACGATGATGGATTCCTGCTGCGAACACCCGGCCACCATGTACCCGACCGCATGACCAACACCGACCGCGCCCTGCTGTAATCCTTCTTCCAGTAGACGTTCGTACTCATTTATCTGCTCAGGAGTCGCGATGTCTGTCGACCAGTGCATCGAGGCCTTGGAATCCTTTGGATCAGCCATTAGGTCCCAGATGAAGAACCCAGCGAACTTCGTCCTGTACTCTGGATTAAGGATGTGTTCGCGAACCGCGAGCGTCCCCACCGTAGCGCCGTAGTTGGCCCGGCACTTGCCCTCGACCGTGGCGTAGAACTCATCAACTGGATACACGCCGGCCTCGAGCTCCATTGGCGTAGTTACCCCATCGCGTAGCGCCAGTTTCTCGCCAAAGGGTATGCAGATGTTGTGGTGGTGCATATCGATGAAGCCCGGGGCTACGATATGGCCTTTCGCGTCGATAGTCTCTCTACCTTCGATCTTCTCTTCCGTGACGGTCTCGATCCTGCCATCCCTGACGCCCACATTGCGCACGCCATCAAGGTCAGTCTCCGGATCGATGACCCGACCGTTCATTATCGCGATGTCAAATAGCTCATTATCTTTTGCCATCCCGTGATCCCCCTCGTGCTCTCAGACCAGTGTTTACTGCTCGTGTAACTCTTTCCCATCTGACTTCTCGGGTAACAACCTGAGTCGATTGATCAGCGACTGTAATTTGGATTACTCCTGATTTGCGTCTGCACGAATAAAGCCGCCGGGTGGTCCCAATCTGAGGTGGGAAACAATTGCTAAGCCCCTCACGACAAAGGCAATCAAGAAAGCCGCAAGTGCGGCAATTCCAGACAGGGTCGTATATTGAAATAGAACTGCGTAGCTAAGCGAACCGATCAAAGCTGCAGTTGCATACAGTTCGCCCTGAAGAATCATCGGTTGTGTTTGGGTGAGGATGTCCCGCAGCA
>JAUVYG010000085.1 GCA_030603185.1 Actinomycetota bacterium
TAGCTTGGGAGAGTAGCCGCAGGGCCAAGATAACCCCGATTGGCGTGGAAGTACTCGTTGTACTCCCGGTCCGAGCGGGCTACAACAGTAGCCACAAGCTGCCCATCACATCGGGCAACGTGAACCCAATCGGTGCTGAAATCCGGGTCCTGTGCTTGCCACTGGGCCAGAATCCCGGGCCGGAGCCGCTCTCCGGCGTATGCGGTGTTTGCCACTTGTATGAATGCCTCCTCCTCATCCGTCTTTAGACTGCCAATGGTGCAGCCTGCCGGCAGACGCCGTCGGCGTCGCCGATGGTCAAGATCGGTGGTCATCTGGTAGAGGCTGCTGTCAGAGAGATACCCCCTCTCCAGAAAAAAACCAAGCCGCTCATGGTCGAATGTATCCACCGATGTGCTCAACTCGTTGGTTTGGTTCCGCGGTTCGAGAGCAGAGAGCAGCAGGTCCCCGGCCTCCCACTGCCCCCGGCCAGGCCGGACATGCAGTGTAACGGTCTCACCATACCACTGTCGGCCCAAGTACGCGAGCCCGGTGATGCGGTTCTGGTCATCGGTGGCCAGCAGGACTGAGCTCGCTCCTTTCAACTCTGCCTGGATGCTCTCCTCCCCATAGGGGATGAATTCGTGTGATCCCGCCTCAGCTTCATTCAAAAGGCTCAGCACCTTCGGTAGAACCTTCTTGCGATACGGTTGAAGTCTCATGTTTTCGTGGTGTCCTCCTTCGGTTCTATCTGCAAACCCGTTCCACGCACGGGCCATACCGGATGTCAGGAAATTTTCTGCGGGGGTCCATAAGAAATATCAGGGTATCCCTTAGGTCCATTCTATTACTGGCTTAGCTTTTGGTCAACGGGTCGTTATGGCTGCTCGACAGTAATGAGAAACAACAAAATGAGTGTTTGTTAACTTAAGATCTCGGCCGGGAACGTCCATTTGTCCAAGTGCCCGACATTCTGCCTCATCACTGTGTTGGAAACGCTACCTAGCCTATAAAGTCTTGTTGGATAGTTGCAAGAACCTAGCGAAGAATTCCGGGTGAAGTTGCGAAGCTTCCACCAGAAATGAAGCTACATCATTAAGTAGCTTGGCCGCTAGGGGGTCGGCTGATATACCGTCTAAACGTGGTGATTGGCTGGCTGCGAACCCACACAGATTGCGCCATTCAGAACATCGTAGCGCTTCTGATCCTGCCCGTGGTTTCCTGACAAATCTTGTCACCAGTTCTCGCAACGATGGGTAATATGACGGCAACACGGAAAAAATGTCCTTTGTTGAACTAGCTTGCTCACCTTCCAGCGGATATAGAAGTCAGCCCTCTCTTTGGTTTCTTCGTCGCTTGTCCTGTCATGTGTCTGCAACAACAGGGCGGTAGCCAGCAGGCTGGGTGGTACGCTGTTGCGCCCGTTGTCCAAACAGTATAGCTTGGCAAACTCCTCGTCCCGGACGAGCTGCCCCCTCATCAAAGCCAGGAATCCGTAGAAAGAGTGGCGGCCTACGTGGCCCAGGTATATGTGGTCAGCTTCAAATAGGCCCCGTTGGTCCGAACGTAATCCTAAAATGCCTTCCCATCCTCAAAACGTTTGCCTTAGTATGCAATCTCAGGCTCAAACCATGCCACTTTTCGGCTGAATTTCTAGGGTCGCCTCGACGGCAATCGATTTTACCACTACGGTTGCCGGGAGTCGTCGGCTGGCGAGTCGCCCTGCGAGCGCTCTCGAGCGAGATGGCCAGGTGTTGACGTGCAGGGTCATCGGAAGCTGAGGAATCGGCGTCGGGTCCCAGTTGACCCGCTCGTGAATCAACTGCTCGTCAACGAGCCACCTTATCTCGCAGGGGTTCCATTCAATCGCGAACCGATGAGGGGACTCTGACGCATCAAAGCCCAGCGCAATGCTGCTTGGTGCGCCCCTGTATCCATAGTCGAATCTCGCTCCTTCAACACCAGGATTATAGAAGACATTGATCAAGAGATGGTCGGGACGATTGCCGACGATTTCCACGTCGATTTCTTGACGGGGCGAATCGCGATGCAGAAAGAACCCGGTGATCACGCCGGGCACCTTCGTCGCCTGCAATACAGCCTCAAACCTCCCGAACAGGAACCGGTCTCGACTAGAGATTGACGCTGCACTGTAGGACCGAACACCAAGGGGGTCCCTTCTCACACAGAGTAGAGCCCCCACACCGGTGTGGACCTCAACGTTAGACGGACGAAACAACGCCAAGTTGCCCGCGAAGGTGTCATCCCTCAACAGCCAGCGCTGCGTATCAATATCCTCTAGGCAGTCATTAAAACTCACGTAAGTTCCGGCTTTCGTGGACGAGTTGACTGCGGGGGCAGAACGAATGCCTCGCCACTCATGGCGCGACTCCACTACCCAAGGCGAGTTGTCGCGTTTAGGGACCTTTCCGGTTACGACCGGGTTTGTTTCGACGCTCGTAGCCAAGAGCCGTCTCTGTCCAAGATCTTCAACCTCTGGAAAGGAACAAACGGGCGGAGCGCACCTCAGGTGCTCGCAAACTACCTTCCATTTGTTGGCGGCGTCTGATCGCAAAACGGCAACGTCGCAGCCACTCATGCTATCCAAATTCTCCAGGGCGCCGCCGTTTGAAGTCTCAGCATCGCTCGTTGTAATGATGAATTTGGCCCGAGGATATTGTTCCCTTAACGTGTGAGCTTTCCCCCGTAGAGATCCGATGTTCACATAGGCGTCGAACACCTGATCGGTTCTTCCCGCGAGAAGCTGCTCAAACTCCGTTTCTGGAAGCTCCTTAAGATCACTGCAGCATCTGTACCCGAGCATTGAGAGAGCCATGGCAAGTGATGAGAGACCGGAACCCTCAGATCCAAAGGCGAAAACCGGCCGCTCTTGTGGACGCGTCTGGAAGAGTGACTGGCCCTCACTATCAAGAATGCCAATTTTGGTCAGCGCGGGCAGTATTGAATAGGAATTAGTGGAGTCCTCATCGCGTCGCTGGCTGATGATAGACTGTCTGGTTGCCCGCACATCAAGTGCTCCGAACTGATGATTTATCCACATATCTACGGGTCCCCGACAGGGTAAGAGTTTAAGCAGCTTCCTGGCACCCTCGCGCGAGAGAACGTATCCGGACAGCCACCAAAGCCCACGGACCGGACGGAATACGCTGCTGGAAAGAAAGGTCTTCTGGGCACCATGCTTCACTTCCTTGTAGGACAAGTAGAAGATGTCGAATGATTGGGTCTTGCTGCCTTCTGCTTCCATCTCACCCCACGCCTGATCTAGATATCGAGCAAACCCTCGGTGGAACCAAACATCGTCCTCGAGCACGAGGGCATATGCTTGCTTGGCCGCCGCGATTCGCCGCCAAACCCCGATGTGAGAACGCGCCACCGCAATCTCCGGTCGACTCATTGGAATCGGGCGATCAAGTTCTAGACGGTCCGGCAGTGCGCGCGGTTGGGGTTCCACAAAGAGCTGGTCCCCGAGAGTATAGAAGGGGTCGACTTCATAGTCCCAGATTGGTGGCTGCGCGAAGCTCCTGGCGTCGACGGCAGGGTATCGCACGGTCAGCTTGGTGAGCTCAGCTCCCGACGAATCCAAAACCTGGCTGAGTTCTTTACTCATCTCTGTCCAGCGGTCTGGTTGGCGATCAAGATTGATGACATAGATTTGTTCTATTCTCTGCCGTTTCTTCGCGTTCGATGGTCCGAGTGTATGGCACTGTTGCCGTGGTAACAGCCTCCGGCACTTCAAGGCGGTGCGATAGAGAAGCTTGGAAGGTGCCCGCAGGGGCATTGACAGATTCATCGTCCCCTCCCGGCGTACGCCTGTGCAATCATCCTTGATACTCTCGCTGGTTTGAGAGCCTCCAGTTTCTTGCATCATGCCTGTAGCTGAGCGACCATTTGTTGATAGCGATGTCTTCCCAGTCACATAGGACGAGCAAGGCCCTTTCTATTTCACCTTGCTCCGTTGCAAGGTCAAAGATCGATTTCGTGAGGTTGCCAGGGCCCGTAGTTGATTGGATTTCTGGTAGCTCACCCGCTGTAGGTCGTTCAAGGGCTTCGGTGGCCTTTGCGAGTGCCCGCTTGACGATGGGGTGCCCATTGACTGCAATCAGCGGGTTATTGTTGAAGTAGAAGATCCAAGTCGAGGCGTTAGCGCCCAACTCGGTGAAGACTGAAGGTGGCACCATCTGATTAGTCGAGATATCGTAGCATAAAGGCTGAATCCTCAGCCGTCCGTCATTGAAGAGATGTTCGATTGCGGATCCGTGATAGACATCGTCAGCATCCAGGTAGCAGCCACCCTCTATGAGGATATAGCAAAGGCGAAAGTAGTCTGACCGCATCGCAGGATGATAACACTTGACATAGGCACTCTCGTAACGCGGGCCTAATCGCCGCGCAATAAAGTCTCTTACACTATCATTGTCGAACAGGAGCACTTCAAAGCCTTGATCCCCAAGCTTTTTCCATGATTCGATGCACTCTCTGACGTCCCCCGGCAGTTGCTCCAAATCATCCCAAAACTGAACAATCGTCCTTGGTGGTTTGGTCGAATATGCAGCGGGCACGGCATCGTGTACACCAGACCGCTGCACTAGCTCCCTAACAAAGTCGGAGCGCGCTTGGTGATCCTCTTGAGCGGGATTCCTCGTCGCCATTCCTATAAATCTTAGCACTCAGTAGGCTCTTTGTCCTTGAGCCGACGCAACGCTTGGAGAGTCACCCGCCCCACCGCCTCTCGCCTGGCTTGCTTCTCACAGCAATTAAGGAAGTCTTTAGATGATTTATAGTCATCTGAACTGCTCCCATAGTAACACCATTTCTCAAAAAGTCTAATTACACTGGAAAAAATGCTGGAATATTGCTTGACCTAGATATCCCCTTTTATTGGATTACCACCGGGCTCTTTTTGGTCTGACAGGACGTTCATCCGTCACCTTCTTGAATCTGCCATACACCCTCACCACCGAATAGATTCTAAACCAATGCAACTATAAGAACAATAGCACGCAACCGGTAGACGAAGTGCACAATCGTCAGAATTGTTCGACCCGAAGAGCACCAGTCCTTGGACTCCGAGTTAGGCGCCACGGGAAGACCTTTAGAACCAGCTGCAACCTTTCTGTTGGTCGCCTCGTACACACCCACTGAGCGCCGGCCCATCTCACATATCTTAGCGCCTAATCCCGTGTTTCGTTGACCCATAACATGCGTTAATCTATAATCGAGGACATGTTGATAGCAGGCACCGTTCTTCAACTAGTGGCCGGATTCCTATTCGGTCTTGCGAACATACTCCCAAGGAAGTGTTTTGACCGTGCAAATGAAAGACTAAGGAGATTCCTGCTATTCCCTTCGAAGGAAAAGCGGCGACTAAGAATCCTCATTTTCAGTGCGTGGATCACCCCCCTTGCTTTGGTTCTAATAGCCGCATACGTTTTGGAGGGACGCGCAGCAATGGCTGATGTACAGTGGTTCGAAGCCCTAGGAGGAGGTTTCCTAGGCTCGCTGATTGCTGGTATTCTCTATCTTTCATTACTCAGAAGATTAGCCCAACTTATTTCCAAGACCAAGGCCCCGGAAGCTCTACCAGATGATGCCTACTTTCGGACTCTGCTGGTCGGTAACCTAATCTTAATTCCTGTGCTTGGCGGTCTCGGTTGGCTCAGTATATGGGGCAGTTTTGTACTTTCTACCGCAAATATAGTGAACGTTCCAGGAGCCGTTATTCTGATTCCAACCATACTGCTTATATTTTTTGGTTCGTTATCGGTTCTTTCTGCGTGTATTTCGGTAGTCTTTGTCGTGCTAGCTGGCATTATCAGACTAATATCACTGATGGCAAGACCAGCTAAGATTCTATGGATAATTGTGTTGTCAGTATATATTCTTGGTGGTGCATTTCTTATTGCTAGTGCCTGTCGACCCTAATATGCAGACATAAGTAAATACATTACGTACTGATGGTTAACACATGTCGTTTTGCCCTTTGCGTAGCAAACATTTCGTCACATTGTTGAATTTCTAAGAGAGGCCAACTACACATCTGACCTATTAAGAAACTCTATTGTCAAATCGAGTGACCTAAATCCCAGATACCATAGTCCGGAAGCCAACTTGAGGGGATTAATACCTAGCTTTTCACATCGTTGAATAAGAACCTGCCTAGCATGATTCGTATCTTTAACATCATATCCAATTCTCTCAGCGACGTCTTTAACCCAGACATCTACAGGAAAATAATACTTGCAATCACTAGCTATGACTATTTCTGGATTGAGTAATCCGATGTCACGGATGACGAAGGTCGCAAGTTTGTCACCTACTGCTCTTATTCCTATTAGATGTTCGTAGGCTGTCTTTACTCCCTCATCTTCAATTGTCTGTCTTAGGTACTTGTAAACGTTGTAATTTGCTTTGGTCACAATGAAATTGAGTGTGTCAAGGACCATCATTATATCCTCATCGTTATCGAGCCTGACCGCCTTCTTATAGCGTCTATTATCCCACCTTACTGTGACTTCCATACGAGTAGATAAGAGACTTATCAATGGATTATTGTCACTTACACTCTCAAAACGGTCGTTTTTTACCGAGCTTCCTCTGAAGCCTTTACTCCTAATCCGTCTCTTAAACTCATAGAGAGGCCTACTATCAAAAAGCCCCCGACTTTCAATAAGTTTAACGTGAGACGTATCCGTAGTTTCCGAAACGGATAAGAATTCTTCCAATACTACTATCGTGAAGCAGCAGTATTCATTAGAAAGCGTATCTCTTCGACCCCTCATGAATGAATGGCTAAAAAAGAATTTTAGAGCCTCCCACCAATCCTGCTCTAACTTCGCCTTATTCCAACGTGCAGCTAGATAATCTTTATGATATCGCTCTCCAAGTTTCTCGATGTTCCTAAATATCATAGTATCGCCATACATGATTTGCCCTCCACCATAGAGCCTGAACTCTTATTGCAAACCACTATTATTACTTTGTATACCGTTTGTCAAATGGAGGTGATTTTGTTCATATTCAACAAGTAGCCATTTTGTTACCTTTAGGTAGGGCAAAATAAGTAGCTAGAACACCACCCATTCAAAGCGAACTACCAACTCACCAATCAAGCAAAGTATGCATCGTAATCATGATGGTAGCACTATACGTAATAAAGGGTTAATAAAT
>JAUVYG010000099.1 GCA_030603185.1 Actinomycetota bacterium
GGGCGGCCTCGGGCGGCATTCCCGCAATCGAGGCATAGGCCATGCCTTCCGGTACGACCATCGCCCAAGCGGTGAGTCCTGCGATTATGTCCCAGCGTATATTGGTCCGCTGGTAGTTTTGTATCAGTGAGGCAGCCGGAACGTACTTCGCGACTCCGGTAGGCGCCTCGCTCTTGATGGGTCGTCCCATTCTCGGCGTCTATTGACCCTGAACGAATCTAGTTTGCTTCACGTCTACCCTTCCGGGGGATTTGTTTTGCGTTCTCTTGCATTCATACGCCCTGTGGATGATTTACAAAAAGAAGACGCAGGCGAGACAATTGTCCCGCCTGCGCATGTCAACTTTCTCGTGCTAGCTGCTAGGAGACTCGCCTAATATCCTGAGGAGGCGTAGTCGTGCTCCTCGTCTCAGCAGTCTCTTCCATCAGGTACCTGCCATGAGTAGCCAGAGCGTAGACTATCATTACGTCAAGAGCGATTACCATTACTCCCCACACAGGGTAAGCCGACAGGAATGCCAGCTGAGCTATTGCGTTGGCCGAGGCAATGATAACTCCGGTTACAATGGCCCATGTTTGGCCAGCCAGAACACCAGAACCAGCGGCTAACAGCAACACTCCGATGCCCATGTGGATCCAGCCCCAAGACGTGTAGTCAAAGATTAGCAACCCACCTTCCGTGGCCAGGAAATACGAGTCACTGAACAAGGCAACGAATCCCTGGATGATGCCGAATACACCCGCGATCACCAGTAGAATTCCTGCAAAGCCAGCTAATCCTGTCCATCCACTATATCTTTCGTCCATGATTTCCTCCTCCATCATCTTTCGATTACACACCCCATTTACCCCCGTTTTTAGGGGGCAAACCACCTATTCAACCAGGGCATGGGTTAGCTATTTCTGTGCGACATTTTCACGGTGTGTATCGGATTTGCGAGTCCTCGGCTCGGCCGAGCTTTTATGTTCACTGGCTGCGGGGTGGATTCTCTGGCAATACGCTCCATAGGACTTGATGAGCGGATTAGTAGACAGTCCATGAACAAAGATGCTTAGCAGGATTGTGGCTGATGCTACGGCCACGATTTGATCCAGTCCCGCAAGTCCGGGAGCTTCTTCCATGACCACAAGCAGAAGTACGATTGATGCAAGCCCGCGCGGACCGAACCAGCCAAGAAAGGCCTTGGTGGCAAGAGTCAGGTCTTTACCGATGAGCGACAGGGCGACAGGAATCATCCTTGCCAGTGTCAGACTAATGAGAGCGTAGAGGATAACTATCGGAGTGAACGCAGAGAGGAGCACAGCCGCCGCGGTCCCGAAGATGAAGAACATCGTGTAGTCGAGCATCTGCCCCTCAGACTCAATGAACCCGACTTCTTCCTCGTTAACCTTCCCGAATATCCAAGCAGCAGAGATACCCGCTACAAATGCTGCGATCAAGCCGCTACCACCTACAGCGTCAGCCAATGCCCAAGAGAGAATGGCCAGCGCTGGAAGGGCCAACCTTTGTGCAACTGAGCTCATCCACCCCGTAGCCAATGCTTTTTTTGCAAGCCCGGCCCCCACGTATCCAACGATGAGACCGAACAGGATCCCGAGACCTATCTCTTGGCCGATCAGTGAGATTGCGTCCCTAGCCGACTCAAGCCCCTCTTCTGCGCTAGCAAGTGCGATGAATATCACAAGAAGAGGGACAGATAGACCATCGTTCAGGCCGGCCTCAATGTTCAGAGCTTGACGAATGCGCAGGGGAACCTTCGGACTGTTCACAACCGCCTGGCCGAGGCTGGCATCGGTTGGAGCAAGAATAGTGCCAAGAATAGCTGCCTCCCAAATCGTCAGGCCTGTGAGGAGGGTGAGGGCTAGTGCCGTACCCGCGACGATGGTTAGAGGCAGGCCGATGCTGAGCATGCGCGAGGGAAGATCTACATTACCTCGCGCAGATCTGAGATTCATCCGCGACGCATCGGTGAATAGAGTTAGAGCGAGCGCAACCTGCGCCAGGAATAGTACCGTCCCGCCCTGAAGCTCCCAATTAGCTTTATCGATAGGGATAAAGCTGAAGATTATCCCCGCCACAAGAAAGACCATGGGAGCCGAGACGACTGTAGACTCTAGGCGCCTAGACACCAGGATCCAGGCGCCGATTACAAGCAAAAGGAAGATGAGCTCACCCATGACTGGGCAGAATCCTTATCTGAGAGTGCCTATGCACTAATAGCGATTACGGTTGCCGTAGGCGCTCCCGCCTATTGATGCGAGATCAGCTAATACAGCGAGAACCACGAAGAAGATACCTGCTCCTGTTACCCCTGTCGGCGTCCACACTAGGGCGTATACGATCGTAGTGAGAGGAGCAAAGATGAATCCTAGGATGGGAAGAAGAATCCCACTAAATGCCTGGTCTATCCAGTCAGTGAATATCCACATAAGGAGAAGCGCCAATCTCGGCGTAATCGAAGCGATAAGCGCGAACAAGCACATATGAACCCCCAGTTACTGACACTACCCCAAATACAGTCAACCTTTTGCCCCGCCCGGATTTGCGCAAACCTTCCTGAGTTTCAGTTACAAATCTTTGGCCGGGGGTAACTGAGATTGGCGAAGGGCTACGGGGCCCGGTCATGTTCAGAATCCTATTAGTAAGGGGGCCCGGATGCCAAAGGCAGGGGACCAAAGCACAGATGATCTAGCCAAGCTGCGCTCAGAGATCGAGTCACTGCGTTCTGAGAACAAAGAACTCAAGGGCGGCGAGGGCCAAGCGAAAGATGCGCCCACAGGAAGGTGGCGACAGCCGCTTGCCATCACGTTGCTCGTCATAAGTGCTCTGGTTGCCTCTTTTGCGGTGGCAGCAGTCTGGTTCAATCAACAAGTCGTAGACACTGACGCCTACGTGAATACCGTCGCACCGGTCGCCGATGAGCCCGCAATCCAAGCCGCTGTCGCTGACTTCGCTACCGAGCAATTATTTGAGAATGCCGATGTAGAATCACGCGTAGGCGAAGCCCTCCCACCAGAGGCCAGTATTCTAGTGGGCCCAATTACTGGGTCCCTTGAGGATCTGACACGATCTGAGGCCACAAAACTCCTGGCCTCAGATCAGTTCAAGGACATCTGGGTGACCGCAAACCGTAGTGCTCATGAGCTGACTGTGGGTGTACTTAAAGGTGAAAGTGACGCACTGACCGTCGAAGACAACGCTGTCACCTTGAACTTCAACGACCTTATCAATCAGATAAAGGAGCGCCTCAGCGCCTCTGGAGTCACAGTCTTCGACCAGATAGATGTCGACGTTCCGGGTGAGTTCACGATCCTTGAATCTTCAGCATTGGGTGAGGCTCAAACGGCTTTGAGCACCCTTGACAACCTCGCCCTCTGGCTACCAATCGCGGCCCTCGCTTTGTTTGGCGCGGCAATATGGATCTCGACTGCACGACGCAAGGCAGTTATTTGGGTCGGACTAGCACTGGCGATTGGAATGGTTATCCTGCGTCTGGGGATTGACTCTGGGCGCAGCCTATTCCTTGATGGAGTCGCAGACACCGAAGTACCGGCTGACGCGGCTACCGCTTTGTTCGATGTGCTGATCCAATCACTCTTGGTAGCTGGACGATCTGTATTCGCACTTGGACTAGTGATCATTGCAGCCGCCATCCTTGCCGGCCCCTCACATTTCGCGGTTACCCTTCGTGAGCGCTTGGGTGGAGGAATACAGGAGCTTGGAGCCGGGCTAGAACTTGGCGCCTTCGGCGAATGGGTAGCAGAGCGTAAAGCTCAACTTCGGTGGGCCGGAGTTGCTGTGGGCATGGTTATCCTAATTTCAGTTGATCAGATCACCGCTGGCACAGTGGCCTGGATTGCAGCTGGCCTCGCTATCTACATTGGCCTGATAGAGCTGCTCGGCCAGCCCGAGGGTGAAAAAGCACCAGGACCCGAGGAAGCCAAGCGGCTCTCCGAAGAGCCCAAAGACATCAGCCCAGACCAGAAACGTAAAGCTGGCTAGCGGTGGGGGTTCGTCTGCCTAGTAATTTGGGTACGTTGCCTCAGGTAACATCATCGACCCTGTGGGAGGGGACCATTGAGCGAACTGATTGCGATCGGTTACGACGACGAGACATCGGCGGGAGTAGTCCTTGAGAAGCTGCAGGCACTGGAACGTGACCATCTTGGTGATCTTGATGACGCGGCGGTGCTTGTCCGCACCCAAAGGGGAAGGGTCAAAGTGACCACAACGGACCGCTCCTCCGTCTCAGGGGGTGCTGTCTCAGGCATGTTCTGGGGTACTTTGGTCGGGATTATCTTCCTGTCGCCATTGGCTGGCCTGGTCTGGGGTGGCCTCATCGGCACAACGCTGGGCGCACTCTCAAATCTTGGGATCAAAGGTGAGTTCAAGGAGGATCTGGCTGCCCTGGTCAAGCCGGGCAACTCAGCATTCCTGGCCGTGATCAGGAAATCCACCCCCGAAGAGGTACTTGAAGAGATCAAGCCCTACGGCGGCGAGGTCCTGCGAACAGATCTCTCTGATGATGCAGAAGAGAAGCTGATGGATGCATTACACGGCAAGGAAGAGCGTAAGGCAAACGCAGCTTAGAAGTGATCGCATATGATCACTTGGAAATAACAAAAAGCGAGTGAAGCAAGAACATGCATGAGGTGCAGCCAGTGGGCTGCGCACCCTCCCCATTTTCCCATGAATGCAATCGCTGACAGGATGGGTTTTTCGATTTGAGCCAAAACAAAGACGACTCGGTTCGACCATCGAATAGCTACATGCCATTCATGAGTAAGCGTCGCACAGAAGGGTTGACCGATAACGTTTACGCTTTCGCGATGACCCTGCTTGTGCTCAACCTAGCCATTCCCGTAATAGAATCAGGACAGAACGTCGAGTCTTCTTTGGCCAGCGCACTACTCAACTTATGGCCACAGTTTTGGCACTACTTGTTAGCCTTCTACGTGCTCGGAATCTACTGGACTGTTCATCACACGCAGCTCCACTTTATTGAATACACCGATCGAGGTGCCCTGTGGCTCACGATAATTTATCTTATGTTCATTACATTAATTCCCTTTACCACAGCGCTTGGCAGTGAGTTTGGCGAGACAAAGCTCGCTGTGTGGATCGTCTACATGAATATCGCTGCGATCGGTTTAGCAAGCCATTATTATTGGCGACATGCGTCCACTGGGAACCGACTAACGAAGAAGCGCGTGGGCTCTTACCTCGCAGGAAAAATCCGGATCCAAACGCTTTTCATGCCCTTTATGGCACTCTTCTCTGCAGGGTTAGTCTTCATTACATATCCAAGATGGACTTTCATACCATTCTTCTTTGTTCCCCTTATTCGTTGGAGGAATTGGAGAATCATCGATTCTCTAGGCTCAGGGGACTGGGAGTCTGAAAAAGTAGGGCGAAAAGACCCTCTGTGACGCTTAATCCCGAGGTGACTTCCAGGATGAATCCCAAATCAGTTTATGGCGAGACGGTATGGGTATCATTCGATTTGGAAATCGATAATTTGCGACCGCGAAATAGAAAATAAGGAGATACTCAGATGTCACAAGCTTCCCAAGGAAACTCTGGAAGGCCGGTCACGTGGGACACGTTCGTCCGCGCTGAAAGCGACAAGTATTTCAAGAGTTATGTCGACAAAGGAGCATTCGGTAAGTTCTTTCACACTCGGAATGTCACACCAATAGACCAGCAAAAAGTGATCCGAATGAACAGGGATACAATCTACTCGATGGGAATTTTCGACTTGACCAATCCCGTCACCATCACAAAGCCCGACACCGGAGACCGCTTCCAATCGATGCAGGTAATCAATGAGGACGAGTTCACAAAAATGGATGTCTATGATGCCGGCGAGTACAAATTATCCCAAGAAACCGTGGGAACTCGCTACGTACTGGTGCTGTTCAGAACACTAGTCGACACGACGAAGGCCGGAGACATCGATACGGTCCATGCGATTCAGGACAAGATCAAGGCAGAGCAAACATCGCCAGGTGCATTCGAGATTCCGAATTGGGACCAGAAGTCTCAAGATCGCCTACGTGATGCGATCAATGTTCTCGCCTCCACCCTGTCAGACACAAGCAAGTGTTTTGGCGATGTCGATGAAGCGGATCCCATCGCCCACTTGCTAGGAGCAGCGTACGGTTGGGGCGGCAATCCTGCAAAAGATGCGACCTATTTCAATGTTGAGGTCCCTAAGAACGATGGGAAGCAAGCTTATACTCTAACCGTGAAGGATGTGCCGGTTGATGCGTTCTGGTCCATAAGCGTCTACAACAAAGATGGTTTCTTTGAGAAAAACGACAGTGGTGTTTATGCGATAAACGATCGTAACGCGACCAAGAATAATGATGGCA
>JAUVYG010000087.1 GCA_030603185.1 Actinomycetota bacterium
TCGCGCTTGACTGGCAGGTGATGCTCCCTGCTAACACGCCTTGTGGCGAATCCTTCTCCGGCCGCCTATCGTCCAGAACCACGAGGCATCTTTCGAGTGGCCAGAAGATACGCCTCAGCAGCATGAAAAGAGCTGCGCACAAGCGGACCAGAGAAGACCGAGACGAACCCCATGTCCCTCCCAATATTCTGATATTCTACAAATTCCTCGGGAGAGATGTACCTGACCAACTCGTGATGCTTGAGTGAAGGCGGCAAATACTGGCCTATAGTTAGAACATCACAACCAGCTTGCCTGAGATCAGTCATCAGTTCGATGACCTCCTGCTGTGATTCACCCAGCCCTAATATGATTCCCGACTTAGTCAGAAGATTGTCGTCAAGGAGCCTGCCTCGACTCAGAACCTCCAGTGATCGCCGATACTCCGCTTGAGGACGAACCTCGGGGTAGAGCCTGGGTACAGTCTCCAGATTATGGTTGAGCACAGCCGGCTGGGCCGATAGGACATCCTCCACAGCGGATCGCGAACCTCCAAAATCAGGGATCAGGACCTCGACCGCGATTGCCCGGTTATAGTCATGAATAGCTCTGATGGTCCGGGCGAAGTGGGAGGCCCCGCCATCGGGCAGGTCATCTCTGGTTACAGAAGTAACAACCACGTAACTAAGTTTCAAAGTGCTGATTGCCTCTACAATATGCTGTGGCTCCTGCGGATCTAGATCCTGCGGGCCTCCTTTTCTGACTCCACAGAACGTACAACGACGAGTACAGGTGTCGCCCAGTATCATGAAGGTGGCAGTGCCTCGGCTGAAGCACTCGGCTCGGTTAGGGCAATGCGCACTTTCACATACAGTATGAAGTTTCAGATCAAGAGTAAGTCTCCTCATTGGACCCAGAATCCTGGAGTCCAGGGGACTTAGCTTCAGCCACTCAGGGCGCCTAGCATAGCCAGACATACATGATCCCTTCGCTTGCAGCCTAGATAAAATACCTCTGAGAAACAGCGAATGGTGTCGCTCAGGACGGTCTCCGCTTCTGCAGAACGTCCCGATAACTCCGAGACGGAAGTCATCACTTCACTTGCCAGGCCGCAAGGTCTTATGTACTGGAAGTAGTGCAGCTCGTTGCTCACGTTCAATGCAAAGCCGTGAGTACTGATATCGCGGCTGACATTTACGCCTACGGAACATATCTTCTTGTTGCCCACCCAGACGCCACGGTGGTCCGCCACTCGATGGCCTTGGATGCCAATAGTATACAGAAGCCTTATGATAACCTCCTCTAGGCTCCATATGTACTGGCGCACGCCCAAGCCCTTCTCCTTGAGGTTCAGAACGGGATAGCCTATGAGCTGCCCCGGACCATGATACGTGACACTGCCGCCTCGATTGGTATGAAAGACAGCTATACCCTCACGTGTCAGCATCTCCCGAGGAACGATGATATCTTCTTTCCCTCTGAATCGTCCTAGGGTGAACGACGGCGGATGCTGAAGCAGGAGCAGGACGTCAGGAATGAGCCCTTCAGCTCTGGCGGATAGCAATGCCTGCTGCAGTCTCAAGGCGAGGTCGTACGGAACTACTCCTAAGTAGCCGGCCAGGCATTCCCTTCCGGATGGTGCGTGAGTCTCATCGCGAATGTTAGAAACGCCATACATTGTGGTGACAGGAGTGTCCATCAGTGCAACTCTATATTCTCTGAAAGTGTATTGCCCCATCCAGCAGTCCCATGGCGGTCTCATGCACCGCCTCAGGCAACGTGGGGTGAGCATGAATGGTATGGGCAAGATCCTCGGCAGTTGCGCCAAGTTGTATGGCAAGGGCACCTTCCGCGATAAGATCACCAGCGTGTGGCCCCATAATGTGCACGCCCAAAACCTTACCGTCACAAGCATGGCAGATCACCTTAACCATTCCAACAGTCTCACCCATAGCAATAGCACGGCCACAGGCAGCAAAGGGGAACTTGCTCACCTTGTGAGGAGTGTTGCTGTCCCTAGCGTTTTGCTCGGTGATGCCGACGCCCGCGATTTCAGGATAAGTGAAGACACACGTTGGCACAGCTCGATAGTCTGCCTGGCGCTTTCGGCCGAGGGCATTCTCTGTAGCTATCTCTCCCTCGTAGGAGGCAACATGAGCCAGCATGCGCTTGCCCAGAACATCACCGATGGCATAGATACCCTCTATGTTCGTCTCAAGGTATTCATTCACGCTGATAGCGCCTCCCTCCATCTTCAAACCGAGCTCCGACCAGCCAAGTCCCTCGCTGTAAGGTTGGCGACCGGTGGCCATAAGGACCATCTGCCCATTGACCCCTTTCTCGCCCTCCGGGGTATCCCAGACTACCCTGAGAAGCGATCCGTGCCTTTCGATTGCCTTGACGGCAGCTCCAGTTATCACATGGATGCCCTGCCTCGGCAGAAGTTGAGCAAAGCGTCGCCCAATCTCTTCGTCGATAGGCTCCAATAGCAAGGGGCGTCTCTTCACAATGGTCACCTTTGTCCCCAACGCATTGAATATGCTCGCAAACTCAACCCCGACGTGGCTTCCTCCGATGACAACGAGGCTCTCCGGTAGTTCCTCCAGTTCAAGGATGTCATCAGTTGTGAGCACTCCCGGCAGACTCAGACCGTCGACGGGAAGCAGAGCCGATTCAGAGCCCGTAGCGATGATAATCTTCTTGGCTGCTATCTCGGTGGCATTCACCTTAACCAAGTGTGGAGACACGAGGCGGCCAGTGCCATGGTGTAGACTTACTTTGTTTGCTTTGATCAGCTGCTCCACCCCGGACACCAGAGCATCGACCACCTTCCTCTTGCGCGCCATAATCTGAGGCAAGTTTGCTTTGACACTGCCGATTTCCACCCCGAATTCATCTGCCCTTTTGGCTTCCAGGAAAACCTCGGCGCTCCTCACCAGTGCTTTCGTGGGAATACAACCGTGGTTGAGACACGTGCCCCCTAGTCTGTCCTTTTCGATCAGAGCCACTTCCGCTCCCAAGTGGGCGGCATGAATCGCCGCAACATACCCGCCGGGTCCGCCACCTATTACCACTACATTCTTCTGTTCCAAAATGCAGACTCCTGAGTCGATGTGCCTGTCTGTATCTCAACCCCCAACCAAGTCGCAGAGATCACTGTTCAATCTTCGTCTCGCTAATCTCCCAGCGCAAGTCTGGCTGCCTAGCAGCTCTAGCACTGTCCAGACGCCTGACCGGTGTGTTATGCGGGGCACTGTGCAAGATGTCGGGGTTTGTCTCTGCCTCCTTGGCTATTTCAATCATAGCCTGAATGAATTCATCCAGCGTTGCCTTGCTCTCTGTCTCAGTAGGTTCGATCATGAGAGCCCCGTCCACAATCAGAGGGAAATGGACGGTTGAAGGATGAAGTCCATAATCGAGCAGGCGCTTAGCAATATCCATCGCATGAACACCCTTAGCCGCCTGCCTCTTGTGCGAGAATACCACTTCGTGCATGCAGGTTCGGTCGTATGGCAGGTGGTAGTGTGTCTTTAGCTTCTCCTTTATGTAGTTAGCGTTGAGGACTGCGTCCTGCGCCACTTGCTTCAGTCCTTCGGCACCGAGAGAGCGGATGTAGGCATAGGCCTTTGCCAGGACACCGAAGTTTCCATAGAAGCCACCTATCCTCCCAATAGACTTGGCTGGCGCGACCAGCTTGTATCTCCCACACTCCTTGGTCACCAACGGCGCGGGCAGAAACTCAACCAGTTTCTGCTTGGTGCAGACAGGGCCGGCGCCTGGCCCTCCGCCTCCATGAGGAGTGCTGAACGTCTTATGGAGATTCACCGTGACACAATCAAAGCCTAGGTCTCCAAACTTGACATACCCAATCAGGCTATTGAGGTTAGCCCCGTCGCCCCAGAGCAGCCCTCCTCTCTTATGAACGAGCTCACTTATCTCGGCTATATGTGGATCGAATAGGCCCAGGGTAGTAGGCAAAGTCAATGTTAGCGCGGCCACTTTGTCGTTCATCAAGGTGTTCAGGCTCTTTATATCTACGTTGCCTTCGCTATCCGTAGAGATTATGCCTATCTCAAACCCGCACATAGAGGACGTAGCTGGATTTGTTCCGTGAGATGAGTCAGTCAGAAGGACCTTTCTTCGATCTCTATCCCCTCGCTCCTGATGATAGGCCTTCATCATCAGCTGGCTGGCAAGCTCACCGTGCGCTCCGGCCATGGGAATCACAGTGACAGCATCCATGCCGGTGATCTCAGCTAGATACTCCTGCACCTCAAACATAAGCTGCAGCGCTCCCTGGACCGTCTCTTCTGGCTGCAAGGGATGAGCTGAGGCAAAACCCGGAAGACTGGGGATATCCTCGTGCCATTTCGGGTTGTACTTCATGGTGCAGCTTCCTAAGGGATAGAATCCCGTGTCCACCCCGTAGTTCATCTTGCTCAGAGCTGTGAAGTACCTCACCAGCTCACACTCGCTTACCTCCGGTAGGTCGAGTTCCTTACGGAGCAGGTGCTCGGGTGGCAACTCTGATGGAGGAACATCTAGCTCCGGCAGGCTGTACCCAATCTTACCAGGCTTGCTGATATCAGGAAGCAAATAGTGCTTACTCATGTGTTCCTTCCCCCTGCAATGACGCTAGGATTTCTACTAACCTGTCGATCTCCTCCTTGGTGTTCACTTCTGTAACACAAAGCAACATACCATTGTCTATCATATGGCTTATGTCCAGCCCGCCAATAATCCTCTCGTGAAGGAGCACTTCGTTTATCTTAGAAGGTGCGAGTGGGCAGTTAATCACGAATTCCTTGAAGAAAGGCCTCTCGAAAACCAGCGAATATCCCTTAAGCTTGCTTATTGCCCGGGCAGCGTAGTGGGCCTTGTGGTAGCATAGCTCAGCGACGCGTCTGAGGCCTCTCTTGCCAACAGCGGCAAGATAGACCCCTGCTGCCAGAGCCATCAGGGCCTCGCTGGTGCAGATATTTGATATAGCCTTCTCTCTCCGGATGTACTGCTCACGCGTCACCATAGTCATCACATATCCCGGCCTGCCTTCGACGTCTACCGTCTTGCCCACGAGCCTTCCGGGCATATAGCGCACATACTCTTTTCGGCAAGCAAACACGCCCAAATACGGGCCGCCGAAGCACAGCGGGATACCCAGTGGCTGTCCCTCAGCGACAGCAATATCTGCCCCGTAATCCCCGGGTGGCCTGAACATCCCGAGAGAAATAGGGTCGAATATGGAGATGAATAGCGCTCCGACGTCACGAACCTTCTGGACATACATCTCTATCTTCTCGAGGCAGCCAAAGAAGTTGGGTTGCTGGACTATCAGGCAGGCATAATCCGCAGACAGGCTTGCGTCTGGCCCTATCGTTTCCACTGCAAGGTCTCGACCTTCGACATATGTACCTATTACCTCGCGATATATGGGGTTCACGGTGTTCAACACGGCAACCTTGTCCCTCTTGCTTATTATGCATGCCATGACTGCCGCCTCAGCTGCGGCAGTGCTGCCATCATACATCCCGGCATTGCTCACTTCCATGCCAGTAAGTTGACAAATCAGCGACTGGTACTCGTAGATCGATTGCAGCGTTCCCTGACTGACTTCGGCCTGATACGGAGTGTAGGCCGTATAGAACTCGCTTCGCCCGATGATATGATCAACTACTGAGGGAATGAAGTGACGGTAACTGCCGGCACCCAGAAAACACGCATAATCCTCCAGATTCGTATTACTCTCAGCTAACTGACGGAGTTCTTCTCTCAGTTCAAGCTCCGATAGAGGAGCAGGCAGACTGAATTGGGTGTGACGACACTTCTCAGGCACATCTTGAAATAGCTCGTCAACGGAGGTGGCTCCAATCTCACGGAGCATGGCGCGACGGTCAGCATCCGTATTGGGCAGATAAGGTGACAACATCGAGTTCATCTTCCACTCACTCTGAGCCTTCTTGCGACAACGATTCCACGTACTTGTCATAAGCGTCGCTGCTCATCAATGCATCAAGTTCTGAAGGTTTGCTCAGCTCCAACCTGACCAGCCAGCCTACCCCATATGGATCTTCGTTAACCAGCTTAGGTTCATCAACAGCCTTTGCGTTGATTTCAACCACTTTACCACTGGCCGGCGAGAGGAAGTCGGTAACTGCCTTGACTGACTCTATCTCGCCCATCTTCTCGAACTGCTGCACTTGAGTGCCGGGCGCTGGTAAGTCCAGGAAAACAATATCCCCTAACTGACTCTCAGCATACTTCGTGAGCCCAGTCTTGCCCGTATTTCCAGGCTCAAGGCAGATCCATTCATGCTCCCGTGTGTATTTGTATTCCTTCGGGTTCATTCAATCCCCCTTTCTTGTAGAATCTCCTATTAACTATCTGCGCCGAAACCAGTTTATCACGAATAAGTATCTCGATTTCAGTGCCTATGATTGATAGCTCAACGGGAACGTAACCCAGGCCGATGCTCACGCCCAGAGCTGGTGCATATCCACCGCTCGTAACCTTGCCCAGTTTCTGGCCTGACTTGAAAATGGAATAGCCTGAACGAGCTATCCTCCGTCCTTTGATCTTGAAGCCAACGAGCTTACGTCCGATGCCCTGGCGCCTGATGTCAAGCAAAGATCTCTTTCCGACAAAGTCCCTTTTACCAAAATCCACTAACCACGCCAGGTCAGCTTCAAAGGGATTTGTGCGGTCATCCATGTCTTGGCCCGACAACATCATACCCGCCTCCAGTCGCAATATGTCGCGCGCCCCCAGACCGCAAGGCTTCATACCCTGATCCATGAGAACCCGCCACAAAGGTGGAGCGTCTGCTGTGCTGCTTATGAGCTCAAATCCGTCCTCTCCAGTGTAACCCGTCCTGGCCCCAAACATCTCCAACTTGTCTATCTTCGCTCGGGCGTGGCCGAACCGCGGCAGATTGCAGAGGGCCTTCATACTGTCTAGCTGGCAGACAGCCGGACCCTGGACGGCCACCATAGCTGTATCGTCGGTGGCGTTCTTGAAAGTGATAT
>JAUVYG010000115.1 GCA_030603185.1 Actinomycetota bacterium
TTGTTATACGTCGGAGCAGACGCGTACATGCTGACTCCTTGGGCCATTCCGGTCTTCTTCGCCCTCGGACTTCTACTGCTATTCGGATTCATGCACGCGATCAGAGGTATTGGAAAGGCTCACGGAGTGTATGCAAAGAACATGTTGGTCGGAGTCGTAGATGAAGGTGGTACCGAGTAATGAGGACTCGAAAAGGTCTGTTTGTCGGAGCGCTTCTAGTCGGAGCTGTCCTGCTCTCAAGTGGTTGTCTGTTCGAGAAAGTAGAGGGAGAGGTCCGGTCAGAGTCCGAGACCGTAAGGGCTGACGGCGCCGAGAAGCTTGAGGCGAAGATCGAGTTTGGAGCAGGCAAGCTTGAGATCGATGGGAAAGCCGAAGAGCTGTTCAGTGCTGACTGGAAGTTCGCCTCGTCTATTAGGGAGCCTAGAGTCAGTTACGAGGTCAGAGGATCGACTGGTGAGCTGTTGGTCGAGGACATTGAGCGCACGCAAATTCTTGGTCTGGGCGGCTTTGACAGTGAGTGGAAGCTCAGTTTCAATTCTGACGTACCGACTGAGCTTGAGCTGTTGTTCGGAGCCGGCGAGAGCAGGTTGGACCTCGCGGACATGGATCTTGATTCGCTCAACTTGCAGTTTGGTGCTGGTAGCTCGAATATAAATCTGGCTGATACCTGGGACCATGATGTTGAAATAGATATCGACCAAGGTGTTGGTGAACTGATAGTTCACTTGCCAACCGGTATGCCGGTACGCATCGACGTGGATCGCGGTCTGGGTGTCGTCGAAGCGGACGACTTCAGACGGATCGACGGTGACTATGTGAATGAGGCATACGACGAGGATGAGGATCTACCGACGATCACTGTCAATATCGATCAAGGTATTGGTTCTACAATACTTAACCTTGTCGATACCGAGGATGTCCGCCCTTGACCCGACGGCCGCGTAACGCACTCGCCATAATACTGTTGCTAGCCGTGACCGCGGTAGCCACCGGCTGCCGCGGTGAGCTAGCCAGCTACGGGACTCACAGCGAAGATGTTGCGGCTCTCGGAGCTGACGAGGTCAGGGCCTGGATCGAGTTCGGTGATGGAGAGTTGGTGGTGGACGGTGCCGGCGACGAAGTGATGAACGCCGAAATGACCATGCCCGTCAGTTTTCTTAAGCCTAGAGTGCAGTACGAGGTGAAGCGGGCTACGGGCGAGTTGTTGGTGATGGACCGCAATCGTCGCTACTCATCGAAAGACGAGGGATTTCAGAATGATTGGATACTCAGCTTCGCCCAAGGGAAACCTATCGAACTTAGGATGTCGGTCAGAGGCGGTACGAGCATCTTCGAGGTAGCTGACCTTGATATTCACAAGTTCCAGCTGCGAACGGGTGGTGGCGATTCGAAGATCGATCTTGCCGGCAACTGGGATCACGACGTTGATGTCGATATTGACCAGGGTGTCGGGGATCTCGAGATCGCACTCCCAAAGGACATGCCCTTGCGGGTGGGTATCAGCGAGGGTAGCGGTGTCGTCGACCTTCCTGGCCTTAGGCTATTCGACGACCGTTACCTGGTGAATGAGGCGTACACGGGGCCGACCGAAGACCCGACTGTATTCGTAAATATCGAGCGAAGCTCTGGGAAAATTAGCCTCATTCTGCGTGACCGCTAACTAGGGAACCACTCGCTAGAACGACACGACCTTGTCGGCCTCTGCTATGAGGTCGTACATCTCTTTTAGTGTGGACATAGGACACATTTCTGAACCTTCTGAGTTTCTAAAGTGCAGGCAGGCCCCGCAGGCCTCGATCTTGCCCCCATCGGCGAGAAACTTCTCGGCCTGCGTTTTAACGTCGAAATCAGGATCGTCGATCTTGTCGAGCTCGACTCCCTTGCCTGCCAGGAATACCCCTACCTCGTCCCCCACGAAAAGGGAGTAGTTCGCCAGTCTAAGGGCGTTCCAACATGTCTCGGGGTCTGTCTGGGACAGGATTATCGCTAGCTTCAAGGTGCTCCAATCGGAATCGGTCGCTGCTGTCTAATGACTGTGGACTGCTTTGGCGATCTGGGTGATGGCGCTCCAGTCCTGTTCGCTGGCCCACTCGGCAAACGAATGCCAGCCGACCTCTGGGTAGTCTTGTCTTAGAGTCGTGATGTTAGCATGATAGCCGGTGGTGTCGAACCACTCATACATGCTCGCCATGTCTTCACTCATTGCTCGCATGTCATCGAGAGATGTTTCGAGGTAGGTTATCGTCCGGCCACTAGCTAGAGATATCGCGTCCGCGTATTGCTGCCCCGTGAGCTCGTCCCCGGCGATATCGATTCGGCGCCCGAGGAATTCGGTGCTGTTATCCAGGACGTAAGAGGAGAAGGCTGCAATATCTCGCACGGCAACGGACTGCAGACGTCGGTCTGCAGGTAGCGCTTGCATGAGCTTGCCCTCTTGAAGGCCCGGGAGAGTGAATGGCGAAAGGACATTGTCCATGAAGAATGACGGGGCGATGATCGTATACGGCACTCCCAGCTGCTGGATGTACCGCTCGACCGCGTACTTGCTGTCGAAGTGGGGAATGCCGGTGTTCTGGTTCGCGCTTCCCACTGATGAATATATTAGATGGGGGCACCCTACTGTCTTGGCTGCGTCCGCGATGGCGCTGGCCTGCGCAGTTTCGGCTGAGATTCCGGCCTCGAAAGGAGTTCCCATAGCGTAGATGGCGTCAGCGCCGTCAGCGGCCTGCTCAATACTTTTCGGATCATCGAAATCACCGATGAAAGTCATCGCGCCCTGTTTCTTCAGGTGATGAGCCGCCGGTGAGCCAGAGTTTCGTGTCAGAGCTCGGACATGATGTCCTTGATGCAGTAGCTCATGCGCGACTGCGCCGCCCTGCTGTCCCGTTGCTCCGGTTACTAGAATGGTCAATATGGGCTTGGTCACTAGGCCTCCTTGATTACGATCATACTCATGCTTGTGGTTCCTACCCAAACTGAACCCATTGGCATCATGGCCCCCTGAGACCGAGGTGACCTTTCGGTTGTAATCCCCCGTTATCATCGCATCAGTCGTCCGCCAGCCGGGTTCATGTCCTACTTCACATCTCAGGAATGCGCGATTGGCAAGATACGGAACTGCATATTGCGGTATAAGCACTGAGGTTTATACCACGATACAGGGGGGCAGCCGAGTGAAGATCGGCGTTGAGTTCTACATTGAGGCCATTATTGGGATGATCATGATCACTGGGATCATTGATCCGGTAAAGGTATTCTTCTTCAACTCGATCATTGGTAACGATGAAAAGAATCGAAAAGCCGCAGCCGCTAAGGTCGCCCTGATCGTGGCAGGTATTCTTGTCGGTTCCGTCTTGATCGGTCGCGAGCTCTTGCAGTTGATCGGGATAGACTTGGGTGCCTTCGGTATCGTGGGTGGCGTTGTGGTGGCTGGCATGGGCTTTGAGATGCTCTATGGCGGGGGCCCAAGCCATCCTCAAGGAGCAAAAGAATCAGAGGAGGGACCGATGAGCGGTGATAACCTTGTCATGCCATTGGCTGTCCCGTTGATCGCGGGGCCAGGGGCGATAACTGCCGCAATCACACTTACCTCGGCGGAGGATTCCGGCGCCGCGCTTCTGGCGGGTTTATTGGGGGTCGCCGCCGTGGTGATCGTCACCTTTGTGCTATTTGTCTATTTTGGCAATGTCATGGCCAAGATGTCGGAGCGGACAGCAGCGCTTGTCACCCGGTTGGGAGGTCTTTTGCTCGCCACCATCGGCCTGCAGATTGCGCTAGGAGGCTTTCGCACCTACTTCGGTATATAGCTACTCCACCAGCAGTTGAGGTGGTCCAATATTGCTGATTACCTTAGGGCTTGGTGGGTATAAGCCTTTCCGTTGTGTAATTGCGGGGTAAGCGGAGAACACGGAGGTAGGCACGATGTCCACGAGAAGGAACAAGACCAGGTTTCGCCAGTTGATTAGTGAGCTCAATCGAGGAAATATTCCGGCTGTGCTTGACGCCATTTCCCCGGAATGCGAGATCCAAGACGAGCGCGGAGTCCTGCTGGACAAAGAAACCTACGGTTTGGCTCTGAGCCAATCCGCGACAACTTTTCCAGATCACACTTTCGCCATTAACGATCTACTGGCCGATGGCGATAAGGTCATTGTCCGATATATGGAGTCTGGAACGATGATGGGTGAGTTCATGGAGTTTGAAGCGACTGGGCGGAAATTCGAGGCGCCGGCGATTGAAATATGGCGCTTCGAGGGCGGAATGGTGACCGGGCTGTGGATGGCTCGTGACTCTCTAACTGTTCTGTCTGAGGTCGGATTGGTTCAAGTCGAGGAAGAGGCAGCCGCCTAACTGTTCTACATGCCCTTGGTCAATATTTTCGCCAAATGAGGGATGAGAGCTTCGAGGTCGCTCGTGTCCTTGGCGCCATGCCACTCGAGGCCGATCCCGCGCATTAATAGGTTGAACGTTCTTACTATGGCGTCGGGATCGGCGGTTAACTGAATCTTCCCAGATTTCTGAAGCTTGCCTATCTGGTCGGCCCAGACAGCGTAGGATTCGTCCCTTACTTTTACGATTCGACTACGGACCTCTTCATCATCGATATTGAGAAGGAATTCAGCCAGAAGTCTAGCGAACAGAAAGAACTCTGGCTTCTGAATGCTCGTACGCATCAGGTCAGCCATGGTTTGCTCTAAATCTCCGCCTGTGAAGATCTGTTCGACCACCTGAGGCACGCTGCTCATCTCAAATTGCATCGCTGAGTCAACGCATGAGATGAACAGATCTTCTTTGCTGGGGAAGTGCCAGTACACCGCTCCCTTGGTCAGTTCTGCGGTCGCTGCCACATCATCCATGCTCGCTCCCGCGTA
>JAUVYG010000049.1 GCA_030603185.1 Actinomycetota bacterium
GGCTATTAGGCCTGCCGTTGTCGCTGCGATGAACTCAAGTATTACGTGAGCATTCTGCGTGATCGCCAATTCGGTTCGGCTAGAGATCAGGGCAAGCAGCAATAGACCGGCCACAAGCCCAATAAAGGCCGCAACCTTGAATCGCGTGTCTGATTTAGTATGCCTACTTGTCTGTTCCAAGATGCCCCTGATATTTGAGCCACATTTGGGCCTGTGTAATAGAATACGGACGTAAGGGGACAGGACTTGAGTAGGCTAACGCCATTTATTGAAGGTAGGCACCACTGTTAGAAGCGACCTGGGATAGCGGTTTGAGCGTCATTAAGGCCATTCAGGGGGCCAGATCGCCTCTGATGGACCAGCTGATGTACGGGCTCACATTTCTGGGGGACCCCGTGATGCTGATGCTCCTAGCAGGGGTGATTACTTTCGCCGTAAGCCGCGATCTCGGCGTAAAGATGACCCTAGCCCTTGTCGCAGCCATCCTGACTTACTCTTCGATCAAAATGTTCATAGGGGATCCGCGTCCCTATCAGCTTGATCCTGACATTGGAATAGTGACGGCGATGGGATTCGGATTCCCAAGCGGTCACACCGCCGTAGCCACGGTATTCTGGGCCGGAATGGCTCTGTGGTCCGCTGTAGGCCGTAGGACCACGGTGTGGGTAGTCGCAATAGCGGCCATTGTGATCGTGGGTACGACGCGGATGTATCTGGGTGTCCATTTTCCAGCTGACGTCTTAGGTGGGCTTGTTGTAGGGATTATCGTTCTCGTCTTGGTTGGTTGGATCACTCGATTGGGCGAGAGCCATGGCTGGCCTCAAACCTCGACAGATCGCAGTGCGGTACGACTGGTGATCATCGGGGCCTCAATACTGGCAATACTTTCAATTCTATTATCTGCAGACCTCAAGACCGCCCTAATTATGGGCCTTCCTGCCGGAATACTTCTGGGGCTGACAATGGCAAGACCCGGGGGGGACGACAGCCACTCATACCTGATGGATGGTAGGAGTGTGATGAAGCGGTTAACTACAGGGATCGGAGTCATACTCCTTCTTGGATCGGTTGCGGTCGCTGGCACTCTTCTAGGAGGAGTGATCGGAATGACCGTGCCCACTTTTGCAGGGATCTTCGGGGGTCTTTGGCTGACCCTTCTGGCCCCCAGAGCTTTCAGGGTTATGGGATTGAGTAGCCGTAACAGGTTGCAAGAAGTTACACAATGAGGTAAAAGATTACATTATGAGTAGAATCGGTGTGATTGGTGCGACAGGTTATGTGGGGTCAGAGATCCTAGCGATCCTGTCGCGGACGAACAATGAAATTACGGTTATAACCTCCGAGAGGGTTGCTGGAACTACGCTTGGGTCCGAGCTGTCTCAGTTTGTGGGGTCCACTCTTGGCGACATACCCCTGACAGCCTACGACGCTTCGGTAATAGCGGCTGAGTGTGATGTGGTCTTCATCGCTCTCGGCCATACTCAGGCGATGGCTGTCGCCTCTGACCTTCACGGCAAGGTCGACCTAATAGTAGATACCAGTGCTGACTTCCGGTTGGGTGACCCGGACCTATACGAATCTGTATATGAGACTCCACATACGGCTAAAGGACTATTGGCCGAAGCGGTATACGGACTTCCAGAGCTCTTCAGGTCAGAATTGGCCGGCAGTGATCTTGTTGCAAGCCCCGGCTGCTATCCAACCGCCTCGATCCTGGGCTTGTACCCAGCAATAAAGGCCGGCCTCGCCGGAAATGGAATCGTCATTGACGCCAAATCTGGGGTTTCAGGCGCAGGTAGGGTACCAAGTGATACAACGCACTACGGGTCAGTGAACGAAAACATAATGGCGTACAAGGTCGGTGAGCACAGGCATCAACCTGAGATTGAGCTTTACCTTGAGAGAGGCGTCGTATTCGTCCCGCACCTCGTACCGATGGATAGGGGTATCTTGGTGACCGCCTATATCAGTGGAATCGATGCGTCAGGTGGTCTGGAAGCTCAGAATATATACTACGAAGCGTACAATGATGAACCTTTCGTCCATGTGCTTCCGAGTGGGACTCTACCCACCACTAAGAGTGTTCGGGGAACCAATCATTGCCATATTGGGGTCACGTATCTGGCTGCTAGTTCCACTCTTGTGGTGGTGTCGGCTATAGACAATCTTGGTAAGGGCGCTGCGGGGCAAGCGGTGCAAGCAATGAACATTGCCCTCGGGATCGACGAGACATCGGGCCTCGGCTCTGTCGGAATCAATCCATAAGTTTGGGTGGAACAATGATTGATAAGCAAGCACTACACAGCTCCATAGCCGGTGGGGTCACAGGTCCACAAGGGTTCAAGGCCGCGGGTGTGACCGCAGGCATCAAGGCTAGCGGAAAACCCGATCTAGCACTGGTGTTTACAGAGAAGCCTGCTGTAGCGGCGGTCGTTACCACTCAGAACTCTGCGGCCGCCGCCCCGATCCTACTGTCCAGGGAGATAGTCCAGGATGACGGGCCAAAGCACGCTGTGGTGATCAACAGCGGTAACGCGAATGCCTGTACCGGGTCCAAGGGAATGGATCATGCAAAGGCTATGGTTGAAGCAACAGCCCAGGGTCTCTCAGTGCCATTCAGTTCAGTGATAGTCAATTCCACCGGAATAATCGGTGTCCCACTGCCCGTAGAAACTGTGGTGGACGGCATTAAGACTGCCATTCCCTTGCTGTCCAGTGATGCAGGCCACGAAGCGGCTGTCGCAATCATGACCACCGATATAGTGTCAAAAGAGATCGCAGTCGAAGTGGACCTCGGAGGCAGATTCAGCGGTCGGAAGGTTAGGATCGGAGGCATGGCCAAGGGTTCGGGGATGATCGCTCCGAATATGGCTACAACAATCGCAGTGATCACCACGGATGCTCTGCTCTCGCATGAGACTTTGCAGACTCTACTGAGTTCAGCCGCGGACAAGAGCTTCAACCAGATTAATGTTGACGGGTGCGAGAGCACTAATGACATGATTGTGGCCCTGGCGAATGGTGCCTCGACGGAAGAGGAGCTCGCAGGCAATGGCACAGGTAGAGCCTTCGGGCAGACTCTCAGGAGGGCGCCCAAGCCTATATTGAGTGCTGCCGACCCTGAGCTGCAGGTGTTCGCACAGGCATTTGATCATGTATGCATCGAGCTGGCCAAGATGGTCGCCGTAGACGGCGAGGGCGCAACCAAGCTGATAGAGGTGACCGTTACTGGTGCTAGCGATCTTGAATCCGCTCGGGTCGCTTCCATGTCGGTTGTCAGGTCCGACCTCGTCAAGTCTGCGGCAAAGGGAAACGACCCCAACTGGGGAAGAATAGTCTCAGCCATTGGCTCGACATCAGCCGCCGTTTCTCAGGAAAAGATGTCCGTATCAATTCAGGGTACACCCGTTTGCCAGGGCTTTATGGTGTGCGACTTTGATGAGGTAGCTGTCTCAAATATGATGAATGAGAGACTATTATCCATCGAGATAGACCTTGGAGTCGGGGACAGCTCCGCAGTCGCTTGGGGATGCGACCTGACCGAAGAGTATGTTCACATCAACTCGGATTATCGGACCTAAGGGGCTGATGAGATGCCTGAGTACTGCGCCAATCACCCGAACGTAGAGACCAGAGTTCACTGTGCCGAATGCGGGAAACCCATCTGTACACAGTGCATGAACCAGACTCCGGTCGGCATGAAGTGTGCTGAGTGCTCCAAACTTTCAAGGGGGCAGATCAGAAGAGGTAAGCCGGAGCAGTATGTCACCGCAGCTGCAGCCGGGATTGGGACAGCGCTTGTCGGCGGTTTTATTGCCGCAATACTTCTTGAAGTTCTTCCTTTTGGAACGATTATTTTAGGGGTTGGATTGGGTTTTCTGATCGGGACAGTGGTCAAGAAGGGCGCGAAGGGCAACCGGGGTGGCGGATTCATGTGGATCGCAGCTGGTAGCGGCCTTCTGGGCGGACTGATGGCGGGAATGGTTTTTGGAATCGGACTGTACTTCAGCCTCTTTGGGCTGATCTATCTCGCGGCACCGGCGGTTGTAGCCGCGCTAATGCTTAGAGAGTAATAGGAGATACGTAAATGATAGACGCGGCTTTGAGGGCGAAGACACTTATTGAGGCTCTTCCGTATATAAAAGAGTTCTCAGGAAAAAGAGTTCTGATCAAGTATGGCGGTGGAGCCATGGAATCCCCTGAGTTCCAAGAGATGTTTGCGACCGACATCGTGCTCATGCACTTTGTTGGCATTAATCCCATCATCGTGCACGGTGGAGGACCTCAGATCTCAAAGATGATGACCCAGCTTGGCCGTGAGAGTAAGTTCATCGATGGGCTGAGGTATACGGCTAAAGAAGATATGGAGATCGTAAAGATGGTACTGGCGGGCAAGGTCAACAAAGAGATCGTGTCACTTATTAATAAACACGGTGATCTTGCGATGGGTCTTTCAGGTGACGACGGGAGACTGATTACCGCCAAGAAGAAAGAGCATAAGGACAGCGACGGAAAATCGGTGGACCTAGGTTACGTGGGTGACGTGGTCAACGTGAACGCAAAGGTCATCGACGACGTGATCGACGCTGGATACATTCCTGTTGTAGCGACGGTAGGTGTTGATGAGGATGGCCATAGCTATAACATCAACGCCGATACCGCAGCCTCTCAGCTTGCCATGGCCCTGGGGGTTGAGAAGCTTGTTTTCCTGACTGACGTAGATGGCATTCTCGCTGATGCGTCCGATCCAGCAAGCCTAATAGGTCAGATCACCGCAACCGAGTGCCGGAACCTTGAGGATGATGGCGTCATCGGTAAAGGGATGATTCCCAAGGTCGACGCGTGCATCGATGCCATGGAGGGCGGCGTACTCGCCGCACACATCCTCAACGGCAAACAAGATCATGTACTCCTACTCGAGATCTTTACCGACGAGGGTGTCGGAACCATGATCACCTCCGGCAACTAATATGGTCGATACAAAGGCTTTCTCACACGTCATGAACACATACGGGAGACTCCCGGTCGAGTTCGATTCTGGCAAAGGAGTCTGGCTCATCGACACCGATGGAAATCGTTACATGGACTTGATCAGCGGTCTAGGTGTGGTGTCATTGGGGCACGCAGACCCGGGTATCGCCTCGGTAGTCGCTGATCAGATGAACAAGCTCGTTCACACCTCGAATCTTTTCTACACCCGTCCGATGGGAGAGCTCGCCGCAAAGCTTTCGAGCATAAGTCTTGGCGGCAAGGTGTTCTTTTCAAATAGTGGAGCGGAGTCTGTCGAGGCGGCATTAAAGCTTGCCAAGAAGCATGGAAGTACCAACATGGATGGGGCCAGTAGGATCGTTGCATTGGACGGAAGTTTTCACGGACGTACTCTTGGTGCTCTATCCGCGACCGGTCAGCCCGACAAATGGGCTGGTTTCGAACCGCTGCTGCCGAATGTGACTCATGTTCCGATCAACGATCACGCAAGTTTCGACGCCGCTTTTGGTCCGGATGTGTGCGGTGTGATCGTCGAGGTCATCCAGGGTGAAGGCGGGGTGATCCCCAGTAGCCCAGAGTGGCTAGCTCATCTCAGAAAAGCCTGTGATAGCACCGGCGCACTTCTGATATTCGACGAGGTGCAGACGGGAATCGGAAGGACAGGAAAGTGGTTCGCGTACCAGAATCATGAGGTTACCCCGGATGCTATTACTGTCGCCAAAGCACTAGCAAATGGCCTGCCGATCGGTGCGCTTGTAGCTACGCCGGGCCACTCGGACATCCTGGGCCCCGGTACCCACGCAAGTACCTTCGGAGGCGGCCCGGTAGTGTGTTCAGCGGCTCTGGAGGTGTTGAACAGGATCGAATCCGAGGGGCTCTTAGCCCGGGTTGCCGAGGCCAGTGCACGTTTTATTCAGGGATTAGATAGGGTGGCCGGGGCATCAGGTGGATCAGTCGTCGGTGTCAGAGGTAAAGGACTTATGCTCGCGGTAGAGCTATCTCAGGACATCGCTCCCAAAGTTGCACAGAAATGCTTCGATGATTTCTTGCTGGTCAATGCTGTGAGGCCTGACGCGATCCGTATTCTGCCTCCCCTGGTGATATCAGACAACGAAATAGACAAGGCCGTCGAGACCCTCGCTGGGGCTATCGACGTCGTTAGGAAAGGTGAATAGGGATGGGCAGTGACGAGGGCGCGTTCGGATTTGGCCTAAAGCCGAAATCAAGAAAGGTGTCACTGCTGTCAGCTGATCATCTGTTGACACTTGAGGAGCTCGATCGGTCAGAGCTATTGGGATTACTCCAACTAGCTGCTGAAGTGAAGAAGAGCCCAAAACAGTTCCACCGGTCCCTCGCGGGCCGCACCCTTGGCATGATCTTCGCCAAGCCCTCCACCCGGACAAGGGTATCGTTCGAGGCGGGCATGAATCAGCTGGGTGGTTCCGGTGTGTATCTATCCTCGAAGGACCTGCAACTGGGCAGGGGCGAGACCATCAGCGACACCTCGAAGGTGCTTAGCAGGTATGTGGACGCTGTGATGATCAGGACATTTGCACATTCCGATGTCGAAGAGTTGGCAGCCGCATCAGATGTTCCGGTTATAAACGGGCTGACTGACGATTGGCATCCGTGTCAGATCCTGGCCGACCTGCTCACCATCTGCGAAGTGGTGGCCCCGGATGAGATCATTAGTAAGGACGGCGGGGTTGATGCCATTGCTGAAAAGTTGGCGGATGTGAAACTCGCCTACATAGGTGATGGAAATAACATGGCCAATTCATTGATGGTCGGAGCGGGCATCGTCGGAATCGAAATGGCGGTGGCTGCGCCGTCCGGTTTTCAGGTGGACAAGAAACTGGCCGCAAGAATCGAGAAGAACTATGGCAGTAAAGTCACACTGACAGACGATCCAATACTGGCCGTCAAAGGTGCCGACTTCATCTATACCGACGTCTGGGCCAGCATGGGCCAAGAGGAAGAGCACGCGAAAAGGGTCGAGGTTTTTGCTGGCTTTCAGGTCAACGAGAAGCTGGTAAAGGCTACGGGAAAAAAGAACACAAAGGTCCTGCACTGTCTTCCTGCTCATCGAGGCGAAGAGATATCAGCAGGCATCATGGACGCCGATGACGCCCTGGTCTGGGATCAGGCCGAGAACCGTCTGCACGCCCAAAAGGCACTACTATTGGCTCTCATCCTGAAGGACGTGATCTTGCGTTGAGCAAGAAGATCAGACACGAGCAGATCAAGAGAATACTCAGGCAGAGGCGGGTCGAGAGTCAGCAGGATCTGGTCGCCGCATTGAGTGGCGAGGGAATCGAGGTGACAGCCGCGACGGTTTCCAGGGATATTGCCGAACTAAGCCTGGTCAGAAAGCGTGACGATAGTGGCAAAGTCAGATGGGCGTTACCCGAGCAGGAACATCTGTCGTGGATGTTGAGTGAGCTTGTTTCGGGAATAGAAGCGATAAAAAACATGGTGATCGTCAAGTGTTCTCAGGGCACAGCCCAGGGAGTAGCGGCGGCCGTGGACGACATGGATTGGACCGAGATGGCCGGCACCGTCGCGGGAGACGATACGATCCTTATGATTTGCCGAACAGATGAAGAGGCCAGTAACCTTGCGGCTAGGCTGCAGGGACATGCATAGTATGGATATCGAAATCATTAAAAGGAGATTGAACAGCATTGGCGGATAAAGTCGTACTTGCCTACTCCGGTGGGCTAGACACCACAGTGGCGATTCCCTGGATGAAAGAGAATTATGGCTGCGAGGTCATCGCCGTGTTGATCGACGTCGGTCGCGCCGGTGATCAGACTGTTGCGAAAGAGAGGGCACTAGCAGCGGGTGCGCTTGCGGCTGAGGTGATAGACGCACAGGACGTGTTTGCGGATGAGTACTTGGCCCCAGTCCTGCGTGCCAACGCCTTATACGAGAAGAAGTACCCCCTGGTGTCCGCACTCTCAAGGCCGCTCATATGCAAATTGATGGTAGATGTGGCCAAAAGACACGGCGCTGACGCTGTTGCTCATGGTTGTACAGGAAAAGGTAATGACCAAGTCCGGTTCACCCTGGGACTTTTGTCCCTAGATCCGGAGCTCGAGATCCTTGCCCCCGCCCGTGACTGGGGAATGAGTCGAGAGCAGTGCATCGCCTACGCTGAAGAGAGGAACATCCCGATCAGCGTGACCAAGAAGAGTCCATACAGTATCGACAGTAACCTGTGGGGCAGGTCGATAGAATGTGGTGTGCTCGAGAATCCCTGGAACGAACCGCCCGCGGACATATACGAACTAACCACCGATCCAGAATCCGCACCGGACAAGCCTACCTACATCGAGATTGGATTCGAGTCAGGCACTCCCGTATCGCTTGACGGGGCCAAGATGTCCTTACGGGAGCTGATAACCGCTGTGGAGACTGTGGTCGGCGCCAATGGCTTTGGTCGGGTAGACATGGTCGAGAACCGGCTGATCGGGATCAAGTCCCGTGAGATATACGAGTCACCGGCTGGTTTGGCTCTGATAATGGCTCACCAGCATCTTGAAGACATGGTGCTTGAGAGGGATACGACTCACTTCAAGTATTTAGCTGAACAGAAATATACCGAGATGGTCTACAACGGTAAGTGGTTCTCTCCTCTCACGAGGGCGTTGGATGCTTTCATCTCTAGCACCCAGGAACCGGTCACAGGAACGATCAGGCTAAAGCTGTATAAGGGGCAGTGCACGGTGGTCGGAAGGAAAAGCAGCGAATCGCTGTACAACCTCGATCTCGCAACATACGAGACAGGTGATCTGTTCTCGCATGAATCCGCCGCAGGCTTCCTTGATCTATATGGATTACCTCTTAAGGTCTGGGCCATGAGAGAGAAGAATAAAGGGGAATAGTGGCAAACAAGCCATGGGGAGGGCGTTTCGACGCTCCTACAGACAAATCGGTTGAAGAGTTCACCACCTCATTGCCGTTCGACGTCCGGCTTTACACGCAGGATATAAGTTGCTCGATGGCACACGCCCGGATGCTTGGCAAGGTTGGTCTTGTGCCCATCTCTGATGTTGAGAAGATCGTAGCCGGCCTCGCACAGATAGAAAAAGACATCGAGGCCGGTGAGTTCCCATTTGCTCCTGGCGACGAGGATATCCATATGGCCGTCGAGAGGGTTTTGACGGATCGGATTGGCGAACCAGGAGCTAGATTGCATACAGGAAGAAGCCGGAACGACCAAGTAGCTACTGATCTAAGGCTCTGGGCCAAGGAACAGATCGGCGAACTGGGCAACGACATTTTGGCATTCCAACAAACCCTGGTCACTCGGGCAAAAGAGCATCTTAGCGATCCGCCGACGGTCCTGCCCGGATACACGCACCTCCAACGGGCAATGCCAGTCCCGCTAGCACATCACCTGCTCGCATACTTCTGGATGCTGGAGCGGGACAAGGGAAGGCTGCTCGATTGTCTTCTACGAATGGATGAGTCCCCCTTGGGATCGGCTGCTCTCGCGGGGAGTGGGCTTCCCTTGGATCGAGAGATGACGGCGGTGGCCCTGGGGTTCAGCAGGGTGAGTGAAAATAGTTTGGATGCGGTGTCCGACAGGGACTTTGTGATTGAGCTGCTGTCTGCTCTGTCCGTGATGATAATGCATCTCTCTAGACTTGCGGATGAGACGATCACCTGGGCCTCGAGTGAATTCAAGTATATATCACTACCGGACGCCTACGCGACCGGTAGCAGCATGATGCCTCAGAAGAAGAACCCGGACATCGCCGAACTCGTCAGAGGAAAAACGGGAAGGGTGTTCGGTTCTCTCATGGGACTGCTGACTACTCTCAAGGGTCTACCTCTGGCGTATAACAGGGACCTCCAAGAGGACAAAGAGGGTCTCTTTGACGCGGTCGACACTCTGCGGGCCTCCCTATCAGTGATGACAGGGTTGTTCAGCGCAGTGATCTTCAACTCAGAGGTCATGAAGGCCGCTGTCTCTGATGACGACCTGTACGCTACGGACATCATGGAGTATTTGGTGGCCAAAGGAGTGCCATTGAGGTCGGCGCATCATGCCGTTGGTGGTCTGGTAAAGACCGCCTCAGATAAAGGCGTTGGTCTTTCTCAACTGACTCCAGACGAATACCAGGCAGCCTCCGAAAGTTTTGCTGACGACATAGGTGATTATTTCTCCGCACAGCATTCGGTAGCCTCCAAGAACATCATGGGATCTTCAGGGATCGCCGCTGTCAAGCAGCAGCTAGAGCATGCCGAAGCCGCTATCGATATGAGTGGTTCAGGTGATTCTTCTGCCTAGGTGGAAGAAGGGCCTACTGATAGCGGGAGCCGCCATTGTCTCCTTAGCTGCGCTCGTCCTGCTTCTGGACTCAGCTGTTCCAGGGTCCGCACTTTACGGAGGAAAGAGGGTACTCGAGTCCACTCGTGGGGTGTTCGTGTTCACCGATCAAGGGAACGCCCAATTCAATATGATGCTGGCCTTCAAGCGGATGCACGAGGCCGAGGTACTTGTCGGCAATGAGCGTTACTCTGAGGCCAGAGAGGCTCTTGACGAGGAAAAGGCCAGCCGCGAACTGAGCCTCAAGTACCTGGTTGCTGTGACAGATAAACGTGTCTTCGGTGGTATGTTGGTTGACTCCGAGGAGCTGAGGCTTAGGGCGGAAGAGCTGAGCGAGATACTGGAAGACAACGAACTGAATGAGTCTTAGATGCATCTGAGCGGGGATCATTGAATCGTGCAGTGATCGTGTTTTTCTGCCTTGCGGTCATCCTGTTGGTTCAGACAGATCCAGCTCTCGCCGAACACGAGGTCAACCATCGATACACCCTAGAAGGCAGCCTGACTGACCCGGATGGGAATCCTTGGGAAGGGGCGCTGATAACCCTAGGCCACGACCTGAACCCAGAAGAACCTGAGGTCAGGATTACTGTGGATAGTGATGGCAAGTGATCGCACACCTTTCACATACACGACGAGAATCTGGGTGACAAGATATTGATCTCGATCCAGAATGCCGGCATCGAGATTGAGCATTTCGTAACCTTCGACCCGACCGACCTTGTGAACGAGAGGATCTCGGTTGAAGATCTTGTCTCCGAAGTGGATGCGATCGTTGTCGTGAGGCCGAGTGGAAGCGCGCTACCTTACTTGATCACATTCATCGTGTTACTTGCTGTAGCAGGAGCCGGCGCGGTTATATACTCTTTGCAGAGAAGGTCTGAGACGCGGACCCCTGCTGACCCATCGACGCCACGTATTAAATCAAAACGCAGAAGAGGAGGCCTTAGGCGATGAAATTTGCAGTTATTGCGGATATCCATGCCAATTCCACGGCACTGGACACATTTTTTGAGTTTGAAGAGGAGTACCGTCACCTGCTTTACCTGGGGGATATGCTGGGCTATGGCCCCGAACCCATGAAGACTTACGCGACACTACTGCACAAGGTAGAAACGGAATGCCAGGGCGATTTAGACGATGCATTTGAATCGGGGGACTACTCGGCTGTCGCCGAGCCTTATCGGGATCTGGCCATCGAGACCATGGAGCTGCACAAACCGCTCTTTTCGGGTGAACCCAGGTTGTATTTCAAGAGCATTCCGAAGCGAGCGATTTATGACGCGGATGGATTAACCTACACCTTGGTTCACGGAGGTCCCTCAGATTGGGTTCATGGGGTTGTCTCTCCAGAGGCTACTGATGATGAGCTAGAGGAGCTGATGGAAGAGGTCGACACCGACGTCCTGATAGTCGCGCACGGACATGTTCCGTTTCTCAGGCAGGTGGGCGACAAGCGCATCCTGAATCCCGGCAGCATCGGACAGTCTAGGGATGGTAACCCTGAGATCAGCTTTGCGGTCGTAGAAGACGGCGACATAGAGATAGTCCGAAGGCCATACGATATTGAAGCGACTGTCTCTGCGTTGACCGAGAAGGATCTCGGCCCCGAGACCCTTGAGAAACTGGTCCATGTTCTCAGGACCGCCACCGATCCCGTCTGAGTTATTGACACACAGACCGCAGGTAATCTATGCTTTGCATAATTCCTATCGGAAAAGTCGGATTTAGACAGACCTGGGGTCTTTTTGGACGTCGAAATTGTTATAGCCGGTCTTTTGGTCGGCTTCCTCATAGGCCTCACAGGAATGGGTGGCGGAGCGCTCATGACGCCCATTCTTATTCTCTTTCTGCACGTGCCTCCACTGACGGCGGTGGGCACTGACCTAGCGTATGCTGCAATCACCAAGGCCTTTGGTGGTTTTGTGCATTGGCGCCAGCGCACGGTTGACACCAAGCTGGCGCTTTCACTGGCGATCGGTAGCGTGCCCGCCTCGATCCTCGGGGTGGTCTTTGTCCAATGGCTCGG
>JAUVYG010000088.1 GCA_030603185.1 Actinomycetota bacterium
GACATGTTCCAAAACCACATGCTTCAGCTGCTCTGCTACGTGGCCATGGAGCCACCCACCTCTCTCATGGCAGAGAGTGTTCGAAATGAAAAAGTAAAAGTCCTAGAGGCCATCAAGCCCTTTAGCTCAGAGGAAGCCGGAAAGCAGACCGTGAGAGCGCAGTACGGTGACGGGGCTGTCGCCGGCTCTGAGGTCCAGGGCTACAAGGACGAGGCTGGCGTAGGTGATGATTCAACCACCGAAACGTACGCCGCTATCAAGCTCGAGGTGGATACTTGGCGCTTCGCAGGTGTGCCTTTCTACATAAGGTCAGGTAAACGCATGGCAAAACGTGACACCGAGATATCAATACAGTTCAAAGCTGTTCCGCACCTCATGTTTCCATCAGGTCACGAGGACCAGATAAAGCCGAATGTACTCACTATGCGGATCCAGCCGGACGAAGGGATCACCTTGTCGCTTGAAGCCAAGGTTCCCGGGCCTACTATGCACGTCAGACCGGTCCATATGGACTTTGACTATGGAACGACATTTAGTCAGAGGTCAGCCGACGCTTATGAGCGTTTGCTGCTGGACGCATTTGCTGGTGATCAGATGCTGTTTGCCAGGGGAGACTGGGTCGAGACCTCATGGGGGATCATCGACCCGATCCTAGAGGCCTGGAATGACACTTCGGGGCCTTTGCCTGAGTACAACTCTGGGAGTTGGGGCCCTGAAGAGGCCGAGGGGTTCATCGAGCAGGATGGTCGGGAATGGCGACGTCTATAGCTGGGGCAGCACAGCCACCTGATGAAGTCAGCTTCGGGGACGCTGAGGAGGCCCTGTCTCGTTTGTGGGTGGATAAATCGGAAGGCCGGCAGCGGGTATGTACCCTAAATCTGATAATTGCTGGCCCGGGCGCCGGGCCAAGCCTTCAGGATATCGATGGGCTCGCACCTGTATTGACTATGCATCCCGCCCGGATCATGGTGCTGCGCTCCCGAGGTGAGACCGGAAGACCCGGAGTATTGGTGACGATGAGATGTCGAGCAGCTCGATCAGGGGCCGGAGACGATGCCCAGCAGGTGTGCTGGGAAGAGATAAGCATCCTTCAAAGAGAGGCTAGCCCTCCCGAGATCCTGAGTGGCATCGAGTTGTTGCGAGTATCCGAATTACCCGTATTCCTGTGGTGGCTGGGGTCTCCGACAGAGGATAAAGAGTCGTTGTTCTCTTTAGCCGGGATAGCGGACTACGTGATGATTGATACCTCAAGATCTGATTCAGCGTTTCAGGCTATGGATGCTACCCGTGAGTTCGTTAGCAGAGAGCTCCCCCTTCCCGAGGATCTCGCTTGGGAGCGGTCAAAACAGTGGCGCTCCCGGTTAGCACAACTATTCGAGCCGATGCGCCTTAGGGGCTGTCTGTCTTCGGTCAGACGCCTTCGGATCCGTCACGGCGCTTCCGCATTATCACAGGCAGCACTACTGGTCGGCTGGCTCGGAACCCATCTCAACTGGTCGGTGGGTGATGAGTATGAACCCGTCGACGTGAACATGACCGGTAAGATCCTTCGGTTCTCTGCCCTAGACAGTTCGGGCAATGAAATACACATCGAGCTCAGGGAGCATCACAGCCAAGGAATCGCCCCGGAAGAGTTGGTCTCGATGGAATTGTCGTGCGGAGAGGCGGGTAGTGAGAATCAGATCGATAAAGAATTCGGCATTGTTCGAAGCAGCTCAGGCGAGTGCGCGGTCGTAAAGGTTGAATACCCGGCATCGCATGACGAACATAGGATCGTGCAATTTGAGAGCGTCTCCTTGGACGATCTGCTATCTCATGATCTGATAAGACGCAGCTCAGACCCAGTATACGAGGCCGCAGAATCGTGGTCTCGTAAAGTGCTTGGGGGCCAAAAATAAGACAGATCGAGATCCTACAAGACGCGGTAGCTCTGGCGGCGCGAGCTGCGGAGCTCATCACCGAGGTTGCGGCAACTCGCGCCGAGGCTGGCCTCGGTTTCACCCTCTCGCTGGCTGGCGGTAGCACTCCACGTAAAACATACGAGACCCTCGCCTCGATGGATGGGTCAAAGATGCCATGGGGCTGCAGTCATATATATTTCGGCGATGAGCGATGGGTGCCCCACGATGACCAAGACAGCAACTATCGGATGGCCCGCGAGTCCTTTTTGGACCAAGTCACCGTTCCGTCCGATCAAGTCCATCCAGTGCCAGTGGATGGACCCTCCAACCAGTACGACTCGAACGTGTATGAGTCGGTGGTCAGACAGACTTTTCTTAATCTGGAAAGAGAATCAAGAATCTCAGGAGCGGCCCAACAGCCGGTCTATCACAACGACCGGGGGACCCCGGCATTCGATATGATTCTTCTCGGCCTCGGGGATGACGGTCATACGGCGTCCCTTTTTCCTCGGGCATACGATCTTTTTGAAAAGGACGAGCTGGTCTGCACCGCGCTTCGAGGAGACCAGCCCCGCGTGACTATGGCGCTTCCCCTCCTTAGGAGCGCTCGGCGGGTAGTGTTCCTTGTATCCGGTGAAGGCAAGTCCGATATGGTCCGTCGGGTGATAGAGGGCGACGAGCCGGGCACAGACCTCCCGGCCCGGCTCGTGGTCCCCTATGACGGCAGCGTCACTTGGCTACTGGACCGTGACGCTGCCTCCAAACTAGACAGTGCGAGTTGAAATGCCTGTTAGCGGCCGCTATAAAAAGGGAATGAATGCGACAAAGGACCGTCTGTTGAACTCCCCTATCGACACGCTGGAAGGCGTGGACCTGGCCGACGCTGCGGCCTCTTCATCATCGAAAGACACGACTGAACGCGACGTCATCTGCGGCATTTGTCCGGCAGGATGTTGGGTCACCGCAACCGTTGAAGATGGACGCTTTACCAAGGTAAAGGCCCAGGAAGACCACCCTCTGGGAATGATATGTAAACTGGGTAGGCACTCCCCTGAGATGGTCTACTCAAAGGATCGACTGACTCACCCCATGCGGCGTGTCGGCCCCCGCGGCAGCGGTGAATTCGAGCAGATCTCCTGGGACGAAGCGTACGAGGCTATCATCGATAATCTGAACCGGATCAAGGCCGAGAGCGGCCCGGAAGCGAATGCCATCTATACCGGTCGTGGAAGTTTCGAGCTGGCTATGTGCGATGTGTTCCAGCCGGCAGACACCGCAGTATCGTCCGCCTCAAGTGTCTTGTTCCCATTCGGTTCGCCCAACACTTTCGGCGTCGGAGCGCTGTGTTATGTCTCTTACGCGATGATCGCTCCGCACGTGACCATGGGTGGGATGCTCATCAACATGGAGTCAGAGCTTAATGGGGCCGAGCTAATAGTCGTTTGGGGCACCAATCCGGCCACAGATTCACCCCCACTGACTCACCAGCAGATTCTCGCGGCCAAAAAGCGCGGAGCCGAAGTCGTCGTTATCGACCCCCAATACACAGAAACGGCGCGTGAGGCTGACGCTCAGTGGATACCGATCAGGCCCGGAACGGATGGGGCTCTTGCCCTCTCGATGATCGAAGTGCTGATCGACGAGGACCTGTTGGACGAGGATTTCGCCGAGAACTGGACCGTCGGTTTCGAGGATTTGAAGCAGTACGTTCAGCATTTCAGACCAGAGGTGGTCGAAGAGACCACCGGCGTGCCGGCAGAGGTGATCCGAGATCTCGCGAGGCGCATAGCGAATGCCCGGGGAGCTAGCCCAGTGATGTATACGGGTCTCGAGTACTCGGACAGTGGCGTCCAGGCGATTCGCGCCACGATGATCCTATGGGCGCTCGCGGGCCAGCTCGATGTTCCCGGTGGCCGCGTATTCAAGATGACTGAGAACACCTTTCACATAAATCGCGATGGCTTAGTGTCGAATCCCAACACCAAGAAGGCGATAGGTCGTGATCGATTCCCGGTATACAGCATGTATCGAGGTGAGTCTCATGCCATATCTCTTCCTGAGGCTGTGCTTGAGGGCCGCCCATATCCCATCAAGAGCCTAATAGTTCTGGGAGGCTCGATCATTACCGCATGGCCTGAGCCGGACGTATGGCGCAAGACACTTGATTCCCTGGACTTCCTGGTGACGATTGATCGCCAACTGACCGCTGACTCTGCCTACACTGACATTGTCTTGCCTGCTACCACTGGGTACGAGATCGATTCATACATGGTGTACGGACCCATATTCCGCCTGCGCGAGAAGCTGATCGAGCCGATCGGCGAGGCCCGTAACGACTTTTTCATCATGGCCGAGCTCGCGGACCGTCTCGGATACGGAGATCTGTATCCCCAGAACGAGGAAGAGCTACTTGACTATGTCTTGGACGGATCAGGCCATACGCCCGAAGAAGTGCGCAAGGCCGGTGGCATGATTCAGAAGCAACCTCAGATGATGCAATACAAGAAATGGGAGAAGGGCGAGCTCAGGGCTGATGGCAAGCCAGGCTTCGAGACACCTTCAGGCAAGTTCGAGATCTCATCGTCGATCCTGGAAGAGAACGGGTATGACGCTCTGCCTGTATATACAGAGCCGGGGGAGGGTCCACTTGCTTCGCCGGATATTGCTGCTGAATTTCCTTTGGTATTCAACTCCGGTGCCCGCGTGAAGACTGACTTTCGCTCTCAACACCATGGGGTAGAGGGGCTCGCGAAAGAGACCCCGGTACCTACTGTGACCATTCATCCGCTGGACGCGCGAGCTCGTGGCGTTGCCGACGGTGACCAGGTGAATGTTAGGACTCCTCGCGGTTCGGTCGAGTTCCGCGCCCGCGTGTCCAAAGACATCCTCGCGGGCGCCATCGACGCCAATATGGGCGGCGGAGGTCCGGTCGGTCCCGTCGAATGGCAGAACGCCAACGTAAATGACCTGACTGACTTGAACAGATACGATCCCATTTCCGGCTTCCCTGTATATAAGGCACTTCTTTGTGAGATCGACCGGATAGATGGACCCAGAGCCGATGATGATCCGCTGCTCCCCGAGTTTAGCGAGGAAGACATCGCCAGCGCTCAGTTCTGCCAAGTCCCGATCTCATCCGGAGCATCAGGACGGGAAGCTCCTGAGCGAAGCGTTTATCTGGATCACAACGCGACGACCCCTATCGATCCCGAAGTCGTCGAAGCGATGCTTCCATATTTGACCGAGATGTACGGCAACCCCTCTGCCATCCATAGCAGCGGTTCACTTGCCAAAGACGCGATAGAGTCCTCGAGAAGAATCATCGCCCAGGTCATCGGCACTACTGCGAGACGGATCATCTTTACGGGTGGCGGCTCGGAGTCAGACAATCTGGCCATCAAGGGAGTGGTCGATGAGCTATCCCCTAAAGGTGGGGGCCACATCATCACCACCGTTTTCGAGCACCCCGCCGTTTTGAACACCTGTCGTCAGCTCGAGACTATGGGCTACGAGGTCACCTACCTAGAGGTGGATGATAATGGGATCGTTAAGACCGAAGATCTGCGGACCGCTATTCGCAAAGACACTCTGCTGGTCTCGGTCATGCTCGCAAATAATGAGCTGGGTACGGTGCAGCCGATTAGAGAGCTTTCGGATATTGCACATGAGCATGACGTTCTATTCCATGTGGATGCTGTGCAAGCGCTCGGAAAGATCACAGTTGATGTGGATGAGCTCGGTGCTGATCTGATCTCGTTCTCGAGCCACAAGATCCATGGTCCGAAGGGTGTCGGTGTCCTCTATTTTGCCAAGGGTGTAAAGCTCCTGCCTTTGGTTAACGGAGGCAAACAAGAAGGTGGTATCAGGGCTGGTACCGAGAATGTTGCCGGAATCGTTGGGTTCGCTAAGGCCGCCGAGCTGGCTGCGAGGCGGCTACCGGAAATGGACGAGGTTGCTGCGGTCCGCGACCGACTTGAGGCAGGTGTCACGGACCTCGTTCCCGACGCGCGCCTGAACGGTCACAGAGACGCGCGCCTCCCCAACACTCTTTCCATGAGTATTCCTGGCATGAGAGGTGAGTCCTTGGTCTACATGTTGGACCGCAAGGGTGTCGCTATTTCATCTGGGTCCGCCTGTAAATCAGGCTCCCCTGACCCCTCCCACGCGCTGATGGCCCTGGGTCTTTCCACCGAAGACGCTCATTGCACTGTGCGATTCTCGCTCGGAACGGGTAATAACACGGATGAGATAGAGTATGTACTTAAAGCCATGACAGAAGTGATAGACGAGTCTTTCAGTTCTGTTCAATTCGTACCATGTAGGTGATTTGGCCTAGTGAATATCAAGATTATCGAGAGTGAGCAGGTAGAGCAGCTTTCAGACGCAGAGTTAGCTGACCTATCTTCAGGGCCCGAGGTCAGTTGGACCTCGATCGAGCCCATCATCAATGAAGAGTCCACGGACTCTGTGGTCGAGTTTGCGCTGTCCATGGCTCGCGGACTCTCGGACACTCCAAAACGACTTGAGTGTCGGTACCTCTATGACCAGGCTGGCAGTCAGATATTCGAACGTATCACCGAACAGCCTGAGTACTACCTGACACGAACAGAGTGGGGCATCCTGCAATCCTGCGCTGCCGATATCGCCAAAAAGACAGGGGATGTCACGTTGGTCGAGCTGGGCTCAGGTAGCTCAGTCAAGACCCGGACCCTGCTGGAAGCCTACTCAAAGGAGTTCGGGGCCACCTGCTACACCCCGGTAGACGTTAGCCACTCGATCCTCGAGCAGGCTCATGACGATATCACCGCTCGGTTCCCGTCAGTGAAGGTGGATCCGATCCATGGAACCTACGACGAGGCCTTTGCGTTGTTGAAAACTCTCACTCCTTCGATGCTGCTGTTCCTCGGTTCCACTATTGGCAACCTGGACTCAAGCGAGTCATTGGTCTTTTGGGACAAGATCTCTTCCCACATGGTTCCGGGCGATCATCTGCTGCTTGGGGTGGA
>JAUVYG010000117.1 GCA_030603185.1 Actinomycetota bacterium
CATGCGCCCCGTCATCAAGGCGCTGCGGGTAGGCGTGCATTGTGCTTCGGTGTTGTGGTTTGTGAAGCGGACCCCTTCCGAAGCCAGCTTGTCCAGGCGCGGCGTGGGATTGAGGTTGCCGTAGCAGCTGAGGTCGCCCCAACCCACATTATCCGCGAGCATGAACAGGACATTCGGTTTATCCGCCATCAGTACCCCCCAAGAAGTTTCAGTGAACAAATCTTTGCCCTACTAGAGAAGCTTCAAAACGTCTCCTCTTTAATGCTTCCTGAGCCTTCTCGCTCCCACCCTGACCACAACCACGCTTGACTGCCCTCATGTGCCCCAATCGGGTAAGACAATGTCGCATCTCAGCCCATCCGACCGCGGAGTGAGCGTTGAGGTTTATCAAACTCACGCATTGGAAAAATCCTGCCTAGTTGTATATGTCCACCATCAGCGCCCACAACCAGAACGAATTGAGAAAGAAGGGAGAAGTACAGAAAGATGCGCTACCCGGATATCGGTGATCACGGTCTCATCGGCGACCTGCAGACTACAGCGCTTGTCAGCACGGATGGGACTATCGACTGGTTCTGCTGTCCGCGCTTTGATTCACCCAGCATCTTCGCTTCGCTCCTTGATGCGGACAAGGGTGGGCATTTCAGCATCAAGCCGGTGGATGAGGCTTACACCACCAAGCAAATGTATGTTCCGAATACGGCGATCCTGGTCACACGGTTCCTGGCCGAGAGTGGAGTCGCCGAGGTTGTTGACTTCATGCCGATCAGTGATGAGAGCAAAGGCAGCGGATACCATCGACTTGTTCGGATGGTCCGTGTCGTTCGCGGCGAAATGAAGCTGGCAATGAAGGCCAAGCCACGATTCGATTACGGCCGTAAACCCCATCAGACGGACATCTCGGACCATGGGGCGGTCTTTCGGTCGGATGGCGAGTCGTTGGCGATAAATCGAATCGACGTCTCGGGCTCTTCGGTGCGTGATGAAGAAGCATCAATCGAGCTTGTTGGCGAGGGCGACTTACATTGGGCAAGGACATTTTCTGCCGGTCAGATGGCAGGGCTTGTCCTCGAGTACGGAGCTGATGAGGCGAGGTCTGTGGCTCCGGCTGAGGCAAAAAAGCTCTACGTCGACACTGTAGAGTGGTGGGAAAAATGGCAGGCGCGGTCCACATATCGAGGACGCTGGCAGGAAATGGTGACTCGTTCCGCTATCACCCTCAAGCTAATGCAGTATGCACCGACTGGCGCGATCGTCGCTGCGGCGACCGCAGGTCTGCCCGAGCAGGTCGGCGGCGAGCGCAATTGGGATTACCGGTACACATGGATACGTGATTCCTCATTCTCGATCTATGCACTGCTCGGGCTGGGTTATGTTGAGGAAGCAGTCGCCTTCTTGGACTGGCTTAAGGACCGAGTGGTGGAACAAGCCGGCGCGGACGACGACGTTGGACCCCTGAAGATCATGTACCGCATCGACGGCTCCTCAGATTTGAAAGAGGAAACCCTTGAACACTTCGAGGGCTACCGCGGTTCTTCGCCCGTGCGTATCGGCAATGATGCCTCCGATCAGCTTCAGCTCGATATCTACGGCGAGGCATTTGACTCGATTTATCTTGCCAGTAAGCGTGGACTACAGATTAGTCACGAGGGTTGGACCAAAGCGACCCAGATACTGGATTGGCTGTGTGACAACTGGGATCAGCCTGATGAGGGCATCTGGGAGACACGCGGCGGCAGAAGGGACTTCACCTACGGCCGCTTTATGTCATGGGTCGCTCTTGATCGTGGGATACGTATGGCCCGCGAGAGCGGCCGTCCCGCGAACCTGGAAAACTGGATGAAGCATCGTGACCGCATCTACAACCAGATAATGGAGAAAGGGTGGCACCCGGAACACCAGGCTTTCGTACAGCACTATGACACCGAGACCCTCGACGCGTCGCTACTTCTAATGCCCTTACTGGGTTTCGTTTCGGCTACCGAACCGCGCTGGACCTCAACAATGAATGCCATGGAAAAGACGCTCGTATCCGACAGCCTGGTCTACCGTTATGATCCGAGCGCTTCACCGGATGGTCTACAGGGTTCTGAGGGGACCTTCTCGCTGTGTTCCTTTTTCTATGTAGACGCTCTTGCACGGGCAGGTCGGCTAGCAGAGGCAAGGATGACTCTGGAAAAGATGTTCACCTACGCCAACCACCTGGGACTCTACTCAGAAGAGATAGGACTGACCGGGGAACAACTCGGAAACTTTCCCCAGGCATTCAGTCACCTAGCGCTGATCAACGCAGCAATCAATCTTGACTATGAACTCGACCATGCAGATGGGAAAGTGCCGGCGCCTCCAGAGGTTATCGGGCAGAGCGCTTGAGTAAAGGAGAAGACATGGAAGACGAAGGCACAACGGGTACGAAAGTCATTATCGTCGGCGGAGTAGCCGGCGGAGCATCCTGCGCGGCGCGCTTACGCCGTCTTGACGAGCAGGCAGAGATCATCATGGTTGAACGAGGGCCATACGTTTCCTTTGCCAATTGCGGACTGCCCTATCACGTAGGCGGTGTGATCGAGCATGAGACTGACCTCCTCGTAGCTGACGAAGCCACTTTTCGTAACAAGTTCGCCATCGATGTGCGGACACGCTGTGAAGCGATGAGTATCTCACCTGACACCAAGACCGTGGAACTTAAGGATCTTAAAACCGGCAAGGTAACAAACGAATCGTACGACAAACTGTTGCTATCGCCCGGGGCGCCTTCATTGCGCCCTCCAATACCCGGGATCGACCTTCCCGGGATCTTCAAGCTGAGGACTGTACCAGACGCTAGGCACATCCGCGAATGGATCGAACATGGCACACCCCTGCTCACGGGAATGGATCATTACTCCGGATACCAGACTCGCAGGCCGCCGACGCGAGCTGTGGTCGTTGGAGGAGGATTCATAGGCATCGAGATTGTGGAAAACCTTGTCAGACGCGGCTTCGATGTAACGCTGGTCGAAATGCTCGATCAAGTCCTCGCACCATTGGACATTGAAAACGCCAGGCTTGTCGAAGCTAAGCTGAAAGAGCATGGAGTACATGTCGCACTCGACGATGGAGTCGCTGAGTTCAAGCAGTTAGACGGCGAACTTGAGGTGACAACCCAATCCGGTAAATCGTACCCGGCAGACCTCGTGATCCTTGCGATGGGTGTCCGTCCGGACACTACTCTAGCCAATAGCGCCGGTCTCAAGGTCGGTGAGCGTGGTGGGATTCGTGTTGACGAGCACATGCGTACGAGCGATCCAGATATCTTCGCTGTCGGCGACGCCGTTGAGGTTCGGGACTATGTCACGGGTGAGTGGTCATTGGTCGCGATGGCGAATCCGGCAAACCGGCAGGGACGCATCGCCGCCGATGTCATAGCCGGACGCGATTCAACTTACCGCGGTACTCAAGGAACGTCCATCATTTCGCTCTTCGACACCACCATCGCCTGGACAGGCGTGAACGAAAAGACTCTGCAACGACTCGGCGACACCGATTACGAGAAACTCTATATCTATCCGAATTCACATGCGGGGTACTACCCGGGGGCTAAGCCCATCGCGATGAAAGTCATCTTTCGGAAGTCCGATGGTCGTCTTCTCGGAGTTCAGGCCCTTGGTGAAGACAATGTAGACAAGAGGATCAGTACTTTGGCTATGGCGTTGCAGCTAGGTGCGACTATCCACGACTTGGAAGATGCCGAGCTCTGCTATGCTCCCCCATTCGGTAGCGCGAAAGACCCGGTCAACTTCGCAGGAATGGTCGCCGGCAATATTCTCCGGGGCGACATGCCTGTCGCTCACTGGGATTCCGTTAACGGTGCATTTATCCTTGATGTCCGCGACCCCCTGGAGCTTGTGGTCGAGCAGATGCCGGATGCGGTTAACATTCCGCTTGACGAACTCCGAGAGCGTCTTGACGAGTTGCCTCGCGACCGTGAGATCCTGGTTACCTGCCGCTCCGGCCAGCGTGCGTACTATGGGTCACGTATCTTGCTTCAGCATGGATTTAACGCTCGCGTTATCTCCGGAGGATTACTGTCGAGGGCGATCCTCTCTGAGGAATTCGCCGAAGTACCGATCGGAACCGTACAGGGAGCTGTCCACAATGACTGAGATTGACAGAGAGTATGGGGTCGTGGGATTGGGCCGTATGGGTGGAAGCCTTGCGCTGCAAGCACTTGAAAAAGACATCAAAGTAGTCGGCTTTGACCTTGAGACACCAAGACCAGAACTTCTAGACGCGGGACTGACTGTCGTCCAGGACTACGACGGCTTCCGGAGCGAGCTGTCTTCACCCAGGGCTATATTCGTCTATATTCCAGCTGGTCCAGCGGTGGACAAGGTCCTAATGGACATTGCAGATGTGCTGGATGCCGGCGATATCCTGATTGACGGTGGCAATTCCTACTGGGGCGACTCGATACGTCGCCATGAGCGGCTTAAAGAGATGGGTATCAACTTAATCGATCTTGGCACCAGCGGCGGAATAGAAGGCGCACGTCACGGAGCCTGCTTCATGGTTGGCGGAGAAGATGAAGCTGTGGCGAGAATAGAGCCTATCCTTCTTGAGTTGGCCACCCCGGGCGGATACGTACACGCGGGCCCACCGGGCGCTGGACACTTCACCAAACTTGTCCATAACGGAATCGAGTTCGGGATGCTCCAGGCCATCGGGGAAGGAATAGACCTGCTCGAACATTACCACGGCCGACTAGATATCGCCGATGTCCTGCAATGCTGGCGCAATGGTTCGGTCATCCGGTCCTGGCT
>JAUVYG010000128.1 GCA_030603185.1 Actinomycetota bacterium
AGCTCATTCGAGTACTGAGTGACAGCGGATCTCGCGACCACTGAAGGCTCTGTGTCCTGAGTCATCCCATCAACCGGAAGAGGCTCTGAGGCGTCTGCACCAACAAATCCTGGAGTTGCGGCAGTTTCTTCTGCTTGCGTATTCACGGGAGTAGTCCTGTCGCCCAGATAAATCAGGGCAGCGCCCAATAGAGTCAGCGGAACAAGCGCATAGGAAAGTCTTTGCAGGGCTTTTCGTGAAATCAATCGAGCCTCTAAAGAACGCGGGTACGAATCACTATTCAAACATTTTCGGTCAAGATCATCAATCGAACATGTGTACTAAAACACGCCCGCTATGCCTGGTAAAAGGAGTCGTCGCCTGATAGATTGTGGTTGGGCCAGCGGGAATGCATCCACCCACGGAGAGTGAATGTCCAGCGACACCGGCAACGCTGACACAAGAGAGCAAGACATAGCTGAGGACGGCTCCACAGTGGGCTACCAACCAGCGGCCATCGAACTTCAAGACGAAGGTGCCGGCTGGAGGGAATGGTTCGGTCATTTCCACCTTAGCGACGTAGTGACCCGACACGCTCACTCAAATGATTTCAGCGGTTCACGAGCGGACTACATATCTCAACGAGTCAGGTTCGTAGCGGCACTTTTCGCGATCTTGACTCCCCTATGGATACCGTTGGACTTCTTTATTCTTGAGTCCTCGGCCCACTCGATCCAACTCACGCTTCTTCGAGTCGTAACAGCCGCCCTGCTAGCAGCTCTTGCCCTACTCAGCCGCACCACGATATCTCTGTCTTTGGCACGACTACGGTTGATCTTATTGTTGGCAATCCCCTTAGCCTTCTACTTCGCATCTCGATCGATCCTAGGAGACGCTGTTGAAGGCGATGTAATCTTGGCCGGGTATACTTTCCTACCATTTGTACTGGTAGCGGTTCCGGCCATCTTCCCACTCACCTTGCTCGAAGGCTTTGTCTTAATGGGCCTAGTGGTCGCCACCGTAATAGCCACAGCTGCCTTCGTCGGGGAGTTGACCGCGATTGCCACTTTGAGCGACTTGTGGCTCCTGGCATTAGTGGGCGGCATTGCCTCAGTGGCCGAGATGTCACAATTGCACGCCCTATTGAGACTCTACCGGCAGGCGACCGTGGATCCACTAACGGGTCTATTCAATAGACGCTCACTGATGCGCCGCCTATTCGGCGAGGTAGCAAGGGCCCATCGGTACAAGCGGCCATTGGCTGTGATCATGTTCGACTTGGACCGATTCAAAAGAGTCAACGATGAATACGGCCACCTTGCGGGAGACCTCATCCTCAAGAACCTTGCCGAGATCATGGTAGAGGAGATTCGTATCTCAGACTTCGTGGGTCGCTACGGCGGAGAGGAGTTTCTGGCTATCCTTCCCGAGGCTGACATGGAAGGGGCGGTGGCTGTGGCCGAGCGCATTCGAACCCAGTGCCAGGCCAGCCATGTCGAGACCAGCGATGGGACCAAGGTCTATGTGACTGTTAGTTCGGGCGTCACGACCCTAGGGAATGATGATGATACCGTCGGCCTGTTCAACAGAGTGGACAAACTGCTCTATGAAGCCAAGCACACCGGCCGCAACAAGGTAGTAAACGCCTAGACTTTACAGTCTTTTTACACCCCAGAAACCCGGCCCCACCTAAATACCCTCATAATTACCCTCAGATGTACAAAACAGCGCGACATTGCAAAGGAGGTGTAAATATATGATCACGGTAACGATTTCCGGTTCCGGTTTTTGGAGCTCACAAGAAGCCCAGTACGAGAGTTCGCTCGAGCATGCTTCGCTCCACGAAAGATACCTCCAGAACGACCCCCTATTCACAGGGGAGTACATAGCCCGCTAGGACCTACAAAATAGGTTTCACCGCTCCCCTGACCCCGCTTATTAATAGGCGGGTTTTTCTTTTGCTCTGAATGGATGCAGTTATTAATGCGATTGTATACACTAAGCCTCGGTGGCCATCATGCTGCGGCACATAGCTGGTTTCGGTCTTACCGCCGACTCAAGTGCAAATAGTTGTTAATGGTGTGTGCGCGATTGGTAAGAAAGAGCGCAAGTACGAGCAGGGGGAGTACCTAACAGTGAGGATTTACGTAGGCAATCTCAGCTACGGAACCGACGACAACGCACTAAATGCTCTGTTCGCAGAGCATGGTGCGGTGGATGACGCGTCTGTAGTCTCAGACAAGTACACCGGACGCTCCAAGGGCTTCGGTTTCGTCGAGATGACCAATGACGAAGAGGGTAAGGCAGCTATCGCTGCGACACACGGCAGTGAAGTCGATGGTCGTACCCTGAATGTTGAAGAAGCACGTCCACGCGAGCCACGTGGTGGCGGCGGTGGCGGCGAATCCCGCTACTAGACCTATAAAAGTCACAAAGATATGAGCGACGCTACGGATCGTACAATTAGTGCGGAACGTAGCGTCGTTCTTTATTTGGCCCTGACTATTGACGGCTACATCGCGAGACAAAACGGTAGTCTCGACTGGCTACCCGGCGCCGAGGATGGACCCGTGGATGATAGCCCAAGCGAGGATTTCGGCTACGGGGCTCTAGAAGGCCGGATCGACACTGCGATCTTCGGTCGGCGTACATTTGCGCAAGTCAAAGCCATGGGACACGATCCCAATCCCGACAAGACTCGCTATGTCTTCTCACGCAACCCGGTGGACTTTGACGGAGTCATAGGTTGGTCGGATTCCGCCCAAGCACTTATCGATGAGCTTCGCAGCAAACCAGGAAAAGACATCTGGTTAGTAGGCGGCGCCAATATTGCGGATGAGTTTCTCAGAGCTGATCTCGTTGACGAGATAATCTTGACGGTCTTCCCACTGCTACTTGGTTCAGGTATCCCTCTGTTCATGTCCGGCAGGCCCGAGGCGCAGTTCAAGCTAAAAAGCACCGAGTCTTACTCTGCCGGTATAGTGAGCCTGCACTACATCCGAGATAGGCAGTAGCGCCTACTTCTTCTTGGCTGTGAACCCGTAGGATCCCACCTTCTCGCCCAGGCTCCAGTACTCTGAATGTGCGAATGCCAGGGGGTTGGCCTTCTCGATATCGATGCGACCCTTGCCGACTCTTACCTCTTCATCTACGTGGACCGCGACGACCTCGCCAATGAAAAGGTCATGCGTCCCAAGAGTGATCGTCTCACGAACAATACACTCGATATTAACCGGACATTCAGTGATCAACGCCGGTTGGACCTTTGTTGCCGGAGTTTGAGTCAGTCCACATTCCGCAAACTTGTCGACGTCTCGCCCCGAGGCCATTCCGCAGTAGTCCACTGCTTCTGCGAGATCGACAGATGGAATATTGACCACGAACTCGCCGTTCTCTTTCAGTAGGTCGTGAGAGAAGCGGGACGGCCGGACACTGATGCCGATCATCGGCGGCTCACTGCAGACATTGCCCACCCAGGCCAGGGTGATGATATTTGTCTTGTCGGCGCTCCCGCATGTCGCCAATGCAAGCGGCGTTGGCAGCGCAGCTGTAGTCGGCGGTATCTCTACTTTTGCCATGTGATCCCTCTCTCTGTGATCCCAACCCGTTGAATAAACAGGATGATTCCCGATTTGCTAACTAATCAACATCTTATTATCCTCTGACTCAACTGCAATTTTCGAGGGGTGCCCATATTGAGTACGAGTCTTACCAGAGCCATGGTGTTGGCTGCAGCTTTGCTGATCGCTTCAGCCTTTGTG
>JAUVYG010000090.1 GCA_030603185.1 Actinomycetota bacterium
GCATCATGAGTGACATGGAAGCTGACGATGTCGGCGAGAGCAGAAGCAAACCTCTGGTCACCGTTGAAGGCCGGTACTCGGCGGTATTCCTGAAATCCGACGCTTTCTGCGAGCTCCCGGTATTCAAGGTCGAGTTCGTAAAGTGTTTCAATATGGTCAGAGACAAAACTGATGGGAACCACCAGAAGCCTCTTCCACCCCTCTTCGGCGAGCGACTTGATCGCGTCATCGGTTCCCGGCTCCAGCCATTTTACCGGACCACTTCGACTCTGGAACGCAAGAGTATATTCGGGCAGTCCACCGTCGTTAGCAAAATGGGCCCGAACGCTTCCGATGGTGGCTTCCATATGATCACAGTAGGGATCACCGGAGTCGATGAACTCTTGGGGCAGACTGTGTGCACTGAACAACACATGCACCTCACTCTCTGGACCCTCGAACCTGGCCAGCTCTTCTTTGATCATCTCGGCCAAGGTCTCTGTATAGCCGGGATTGGCATACCACGCGTCGATGTAATCAATGTCGTTCTCAGAGAATCCATTTTCAGCTGCGGCCTTCTTGACCTGCTCAAAACAGGAACCGGTGGTTGCTTTCGAGAACTGCGGATAGAGCGGTAGCACCACGATCTGAGTAATACCATCTCGGGCCATCTCTGCCACGGTGTCGGCAATATAGGGGTTCCAATATCGCATCCCGATATAGGCCTTGATGCCGTCGTGGCCCTTCTTGGTTAACTCCCCCTCTATCCCTCTTGCCTGCAGCTCTGTAAGCGGCAAAATCGGAGAGCGTCCACCGATCTGCTCGTAGCGTGGGATCACCTTTTTGGCCCGGGACGCCGCAATGCGAGACGCGAGAAACCTCTGCATGAACCCAAATCGGGACAGCTTGATAATGCCCCTGTCAGAGAACAGATTCTTGAGAAACGGTCGCACGGCTTCCAGGGAGTCAGGGCCGCCGAGGTTCAGCAGTAGAACACCGGTCTTTCCCTTGTCAGCCACTACTGCCGCTTAGCTTAAATCGTGAACGGCTTTTACAAGCTCTTGAGCGTGCTCAACCGGGGTCGGGGGCAAAATGCCATGACCAAGATTGAAGATATGTCCTGGCTGACCGCCATTACCCTTGATGATCTCGCCCGCACGCTCTCGTATCTCTTCGGGATCAGCGAAAAGAACAGTAGGGTCCATGTTCCCCTGGATAGCGAGGTCGTCGTTGATCCGGGCACGAGCATCAGCGATGTCGATGTGCCAGTCGATACCGACAACGTCGGCGCCGGCGGTCTGCACATCCTCAAGGAGGGATGATCCGTTGTAGACGAAATGAATCACAGGGATCGGGCCCTCGCCGATTCCATCGCGACGAAGCTCACTGATGATTCGCTTGGTGTAGGGCAGAGCAAACTCACGATAGTCCCGCGGAGTCAGGTGACCGGCCCATGAATCGAATATCTGGACGGCCTGAGCGCCCGCCTCGATCTGAGCGTTAAGGTAGTCACGAACTGAGTCGGCAACCATTCCTAGAAGCTTATGCATGGTCTCTCTGTTTTGGAACATCATCTTCTTGAGTTCGATGAAGTTCTTGGAGCTACCACCCTCGACCATGTAGCTCGCGAGGGTGAATGGAGCACCGGAGAATCCGATAAGGGGAACTCTCCCCTGTAGATCGTTACGAAGGATCTTAATGGTGTCTGTCACATATGACAGATCTTCGGGGCGTGATATATGAAGTTTGGACACATCCTCTGCGGTACGAATAACGGGTCCAAGCTTTGGTCCTTCACCATCGAGGAAGTCAAGATCCATGCCCATCGCTTCTGGAACGGTGAGAATATCACTGAACATGATCGCTGCATCAACACCGAGAGCATCGATGGGCTGAAGGGTCACCTCTGCAGCTAGATCCGGTGTCTTGCAGAGCTTGAGGAAGGAGCCAGCCTTCTCTCGTACATCTCTGTACTCTTTCATGTAACGGCCGGCTTGCCGCATTATCCAAATCGGAGTCTTATCTACTGGCTTGCCCCAGCAAGCCTTGATGAATCTAAAATCCTGAGCGCTCAAATCAATTGTCCTTCCCGTGGGACCTATGTAGGTTTTGTAACTCTAGTGACCCACGGGCAGCCGTGAGCATAGAAATAACATGATACCAAGACTGGGGGAACTCGGAAAATGAAGATGCCGGGCGCCCTGGTGAACGCCCGGCATCCTTAGTCCCTAAAGTGAGAGCTACTCGACAGCAGTGAAGATGTCAGAGTCCTCATCGCCCTCTACCACCAGGTGGCCAAGGGCTCCCTTCATGATACGACCTAGGCTGTGGTCGACCAGCAAGTATGTCCCGGGAACATCCAGGGTGAACTCGACCATCGTGGCACCGCCAGCTGGAACCAATGTCGACTGGACGTTGGTTGCAGTCTCTGAACCAGCCTCGGGATATATCTTGTCGAAGATCTCGCCGATTACATGGAAACTGGAGACCATGTTCGGGCCGCCCACTCCGAAGTAGATGCGAACGGTGTCGCCCACATCGGCCTTCATCGCATTTTCGCCTATCAGAGATGTAGTACTGCCGTTGAAGAACACATAGTCAGCATCCTCGGCCAGCATTCTGTCAGTACTGAACTTCCTGAACTCAGAGCCCTCTTCGGGTGGGTCCAGATACAAGTCACCTTGAACAACGTAGAACTCCTTGTCCACCTCGGGCAATCCACCCTTAGGCTCGACCAGGATCATGCCATACATCCCACGAGATACATGCTCTGGAATGATCGGGGTCGCGCAATGATATACGTAGAGTCCTGGATTGAGAGCCTTAAAGGAAAAGGCTTTCTCGCCACCTGGAGCAACATTGGTGTGAACAGCACCGCCACCCGGACCGTTGACCGCATGAAGATCGATGTTGTGGGCGAATGCGCTGTCATCAGCATTCTTCACTCTGATCTCAATAGTGTCCCCCACGCGAGCCCTGACCATCGGACCGGGAACAGTGCCGTTGAATGTCCAGATGCCAGCAGACGTACCGGCAGCAACCTCACGTGTCACCTCGACCGTCTCAAGGTCCACAGTGACTAAGGCTGGCTCGTTGCGATCCAAGGGATCTGGAACCTGTGGTGGATCCAGCAGCTGCGCGGCCACCTCTAGGTCTGGCGCACCAGTGCTTGAGCTACCAGAGTCATCTTCCTCTTGTTGGGTGCTTTCCCCGTCGTCGGTCCCCTCGTCGGTCGCTGGGCAACCAATAGCGAACAAGGATAAGGACAGTGCTAAAAGCAGGACGACCAGTAGCCGTAAATACTTAGGCTTCGCCAATTCTATCTCCCCAAGGATATGGATGAACTTTCTATATCAGGCAGATATATACCACCCGACACGGAAACAAAACCTGCCCTGGATCAAACAGCTCAGGGCTGGACTTAGGGGGAGCTAGCCTCAGCGGCCTGCCGGCGTTTGGTTCGAATAGGAACGTAGTCACAGAACGGCTCTTCGGCCATGTAGTCATGATGGACGGCATCAGCTCGGGCGCGACACCCCCCACAAATGTTGAGGTACTCACACTCGCCGCATCGCCCGGTATAGCTGTCAAAGTCACGCATATCGTTCATCAACTTCGAGTCTTCCCATATAGACTTAAACGACTGCTTTTTGACGTTTCCAGCGGACTCGGGGAAGTAGCTGCATGGCTGCACCTCACCGAATCTGTCGATCATGCAGATCGACTGACCTGCGATGCATCCCTTGCCACCGCCAGTACCGAACTTGAGCGCCCGACGTTCAAAATCGATACCTAGCTCTTTGGCCCGCTGCTGCTGAACCCGGTAATACTGAGGAGCGCAGGTAGGACGCATGAGCATTTCTGTCTCTTCGTACTCTGTGTCGAAGTGCCAGGCAAGAAGCTCGTCGTAATCTTCCTTTGGTATGAGCTCAGACATCATCTCTTCGCCTCTACCCGTGGGTACGATCATGAACATGTACCATGCGGTTGCGCCCATCTTCTTGGCGAGCTTGTAGACCGCTGGAATGTCGGACTGGTTACGTTTGGTGAACGATGAGTTGATCAGAAATGGTATCTCGTGTTTGTTCAGGAAATCTGCACCGCGCAAGACACCCTCAAAGCACCCTTCTTCCTGCCTGAAGTCGTCGTGGGTCTGGGGTGTTGATCCATCAAGTGAGAGCGAAACCATGCGAATATTAGTCTCTTTCATCTTCTCGCAGATCTCATCATTGATCAGGGTGCCATTGGTAGCGATGCACATACGAAGATCTTTGTCGGTCCCATACTGAGCGATCTCGAAAAGATCAGGGCGCATCAGTGGCTCGCCGCCAGAAAGAACCATCACTGGTTTTGAGTATTCAGCTATCTCGTCTATCAAGCCCTTTGCCTCATCAAGGGTCCAATCTCCCGCGGCTGCGTCGACATTCGACGAGCTACGACAATGAACGCAATCGAGGTTACAGCGGCCTGTTAGCTCCCAAGCTATCCACTTGGGTATGAATTCTTCGTTGATCATGACTACATATTACCAGCCCGAAATGGACGGCGCATCGTTTGATGCCTTCATCGGTCAAATAGTGCAGTGCAAGCAGACCACCTTTTTTGGGCAAATACTGTATATAGGCCCCATTAGTTACTGAAAAAGGTGGTTCTCATGAGCGCCACACGTAAAGAGAAAGACTCTTTAGGCGAGGTCGATGTGCCTCGTGACGCATATTACGGAGCTCAAACCACCCGTGCGATTTCGAACTACCAGATAACAGGCCGTACCCTTCCGTGGGAACTGATCCGAGCGCTCGCTCAGGTAAAGAAAGCGGCGGCGGCGGCCAACCTTAGATCTGGCGACCTTGAAGAAGAGACCGCCGCAGCCATCATGGCCGCCGCGGACGAGGTCATTGCCGGCGGACACAGATCCGAGTTTAGAGTGGACGCATTCCAATCTGGAGCCGGAGTCTCCCAGCACATGAACATGAACGAGGTGCTAGCAAATTTGGCGACCGAACGCTTGGGAGGCAACAAGGGCGACTATGACAAGGTCCACCCCAACGATCATGTGAATCGGTCTCAATCCAGCAATGACGTGATGCCGACCTCGATTCGCCTTGCCACTTTACCGATACTGGATAGGCTCGAGGCCAACTTGGCTGAATTAATCGGCTCACTCCACCGAAAAGGTCAGGAGTTCAGATCGGTCATCAAGGCTGGGAGGACCCACCTTCAGGATGCGGTACCCACGACATTGGGTTCAGAGTTCCATGCGTATGCAGCGACGATAAATGCCCAACTCCCCTTCCTGGGCATGGCACGGAGTTCGATCGAGCAACTGAACATCGGAGCCACAGCCATCGGCAATGGAGTGAACGCCTCAGACGAGTACAAAATCTTTGTCATCGAGGAGCTTCGCAGAGTGACTGGCAGACCGAGTCTAGGGGCTGCAGACAGTAGATATGCCGCAACAGGGTCGATGTACTCCTTTGCCCAACTGTCCGCTGCTCTTCGCAACCTAGCTCTCGAACTAATAAAGATATCCAACGACCTACGACTAATGGACTCGGGACCCAGAACAGGACTGGCAGAGATCCACCTACCTGCGAGACACCCTGGGTCATCGATAATTCCAGGCAAGGTGAATCCGGTGATACCCGAGATGATGAACCAGATCGGATTTCAGGTAGTCGGCAATGACACCGCCATCTCGATGGCAGTCCAAGCAGGTCAGCTGGAGCTCAATGTGATGACACCCGTGATCGCCAAGAACCTCATCGAGTCTCTGACCATTCTCGAGAACGGCACAAGAACACTGGACCTTCTGTGCATATCGGGAATCACCGCTGACGTGCCTCACAATCGTGAATTGGCCGAGAACAGCTTGGGTGTGATCACATCACTTACACCCATTATCGGGTATGCTGCTGCAGCTGACATCGCAAAGGAAGCACTGAGCAGCGGGAAGAGCATCAAGACGGTCGCGGTTGAATCCGGCCACCTCACCGGCGCTGAATTCGACAGCATGATAAGTGACGCCCTTCCCCCCGAGCGATAAATCCTCCAGCTAACTCCTTCGTCTACCGATAAAATAGACACCATGAGTAAACGGACCCGAGGGGGTAAAGCCCTCATTGTTACGCTTGTCGCGACCTTCATCCTGACGGTCGCCACCTCGGGCTGCGACGTTCTCTCGGATACCGGATTGATCCCCCCAGATTTCCTCGGGGAGATCGCGGAAGAGACGCTCGATGAGATGACGAAGACCAGCAGGGTCGAGTCGGTTGAGGCCGAGAGCGGATCTGATCTTCCCGATGCTGCATCCAAGGTAGTGGTGTCTCAAAACGAATCAACCTACCTAGTACCCGGCAAGGGTTATACCGATCTGACCAACAATATCTCCACCGCCTCAAAATCAGCAGCCGTGAAGGCAGGCAACTCGAGCAATGAGATCGCCTGGACGGTCTTCCAGGTAGAGCGAAATTCATCGTACCGCTGCGAAGCTATCAGGGAAGCCTTCTCTCAGGACTGGAAAGCGACCTGTCACGCCTCGGTCGATGTGGACGCTAACATCGGCATTGTACTGCCTCAGGCCAGTGAGCTACTTACCCCTCCCGACCAGCGTAAGTGGGACGGTCTTGTTTCCGAGATCAGGATTCATGAAGAGGGCCATGCTGAGATTGACAGGGAGAGCGTCCATCGACTTGAGATCAATCTCGAGCAAACAGGCCTACTAGAGGCCAACGCATTCGGGGCTGACTCCGAT
>JAUVYG010000048.1 GCA_030603185.1 Actinomycetota bacterium
GTGGACGCCGGGGCCAAACTTCTTCTCGGCGGAACCGTGCCTGATGACCCCGGCGCGTTCTATCCGGCCACAGTGCTTACGGATGTGAAGCCGGGTATGCCGGCGTATTCCGAGGAGTTCTTCGGTCCGGTCGCGTCTATCATTCCTGTTGCCGACGAGAACGAAGCCATTAACACAGCGAACGACTCACCCTTCGGCCTAGGTGCTGCGGTCTTCACCGGTGATGTTGAGAAGGGCCGAAAGATCGCGGCCGAAATGATCGACGCGGGGGCGTGCTTTGTGAATGACTTCGTAAAATCAGACCCCCGCCTACCTTTCGGTGGTATTAAGCAGTCAGGATACGGACGTGAGCTGTCGAGCTATGGAATACGCGAGTTCGTTAACGTCAAGGTTGTGGTTGTTCGCTAGGCCGGCTCGTGAGCTCGGTTTCTAATATTGTTCTGGATGCCGCTAAATGGGCGAAGGGTAAGCACTGGCCGTTTCGTCTGCTGCTTCTGGTCTACCTCTTCTACGTTGGAGTAGCCAAGTTGAGTGATTCCAACGCATGGGAGCTGTTCGGTGGGATATCCCTGGGTATCCACGAGCTAGGTCATGTGGTCTTCGGCATTGGCCCCGAGCTCCTCATGTTCATGGGCACCTCCTGGTTGGCCTTAACCGTGTTCGGGATCTCCGACTATCAGCAGGACGCCTCTCGGATGCTGATTCCGCTTGTCGGGCTCACCGGGGACCCACAACACGACTGGAACAACATATTCTCAGCCCTTGGGGCAGGATCAATGCTAGCCGGTCTGTGGCTACTGTTGAATATGGTCGGGATCAAGGAAGAAAAGAAGAGGCCCTGGTCAGGATAGAGCTTGCTTGACCTCTTTGAGGCCTTCTTCAGCCCTCCAGCTGCCGGTACCACCCCAGGTCCAGTACTCTTCGGGGTCGGGGTCTCCCAGGACTAGGCAGCGAGAGAAGGTTCGTTCAGCGGCTTCATCATTGCCCTGTGCGTGCTGCAGGCACCCCTTCACGAAATATAGATCAGTGTAGTCGGGGTAGTGGGTAAGTGCGTCGGCTAGCAGTTCCTCGGCCGGTTCGTACTGCTTCATATGGTAAAGAGCCCAAGCGAAGCTGCGTAGCATTGGAGGAACGTACTTTGCGTCCCCGTCAGCCAGGAAGTCCAGTGAGCGACTGTAGGCATCGGCTGCATGAGGGAAGTCCTCGAGCGTCATGTACTCGTCGCCGAGATATCTCCACATGTATGAGTCTTCTGGGGCCTTCTCTAGAGCATTCTTAAGTATCCGCATGTTGCGCTCTGAGCGATTCTTGTCGTTATCGACGTGTTTTCCGAAGTTAAGTAGTTCGAGCTCACATTGTTGGATTTTGTCGAACGTGATGGTGGGCTGCTCGTGTATGGGGTATTGATAGCGGATGTTGTCCGCTCTTTTGAACAGGCGTAGTGCGCGGAATCGGGTGGGGGACTCAGCCGCAGCCTCAGCATTCTCGGCTATGACCATGCGAACCTGGTACCCCAGAACGTCCTGCTTCTGATCTGTCAGTCGGTGCAGGTGCCCTTTCCCGGCGATAAGCTCCTCGTCAGCATCTAGATGAAGAATCCAGTCACTGGTTGCTGCTTCTAGCCCGGTGTTCCTGGGAGCAGAAAAATCGTCCTCCCACGGATGGTCGAGGACCTTAGCTCCGAATGACTCAGCTATGGATTTTGTGGAGTCCGTGGACCCGGTGTCCACAACGATGATCTCGTCGCAGATATCCTTAACGCTGCTGAGGGCTCTCCCTATGGAAGCTTCTTCATTTTTTGCGATCATTACTAAGCTGATTGTTGGCATTTGAGTATCTTACGACATCCCGGCGGTGTAGGCATGCATCTTGACCAGGCGAATGCCTAATGCTAAGGTACAAGGTCGAATCTGGCATTTTGTCAGAACTATATTGCTTTTGCTTTGACGGGAATGAGTAAGAGGGTTACGGAAGCGCAGAGAACCGGCGTATGCTGAAAGCCCGGAGTTCCAAGGCCTCTGAACATGATCCCCGAGCATCCGAAGGAAAGCCCGTAAGGGCGATTATAATCGGACGGAACGCCACCGTTACCAGAGGCGAAGAGCATCGGGTGTCTTCGGGGCGCTGTGCTCTGTAAGGCGACAGTCGCGAGGCTGTCGCGAATCTGTGGTGGTACCACGAAGGTTTTCCCTTCGTCCCAGAGTTGGACGAAGGGTTTTTTATTGTCTTGATGGAGGTGTCGTAAGTGTCATTTACTAGCGGTCTCAAGTGCCGGGAATGCGGTCGTGAGTACCCGGAAGAGGCATTGCACGTTTGTGAGTTCTGTTTCGGGCCACTTGAAGTGGTCTATGACTACGAGAAGATCAAGGGAGCCATATCGAGGGAATCGATAGAGCGTGGGCCCCGTTCGATCTGGCGCTACAAAGAGCTGCTTCCAGCATCCAGCGATCTAGATATTGGTACCGGATACACTCCTCTTATTAAAGCGGACAACCTTGCCGCTGAGCTCGGTCTCAAAGAGCTTTACCTCAAGAATGACACCTTGAATCCCACCTGGTCGTTCAAGGATCGCGTCGTTTCGGTCGCGCTGGCAAAAGCTATTGAGCTTGGATACGACACCATTGCGTGCGCGTCCACTGGTAACCTAGCTAATTCCGTAGCCGCACACGCCGCAAAGGCGGGGCTAAAATGTTACGTGTTCATCCCGCGCGACTTAGAGCCGGGGAAGATCATGGCAAGTGCTGTCTACGGACCGAATCTAGTTGCTGTTGACGGAAACTATGATGACGTCAATAGACTTTGCTCCGAGGTGGCCGGTCAGTACGACTGGGCATTTGTGAATATCACCATTCGCCCCTACTATGCCGAGGGCTCGAAGACTCTTGGGTTTGAGACGGTGGAGCAGTTGGGGTGGAAGGTTCCTGACCACGTGGTTATTCCTGTCGCCTCTGGCTCTATGCTCACCAAGATCCACAAGTCATTCAAAGAGATGCACAAAGTAGGACTGCTTGATGAAGAGCCAAACGTCCGTGTCAGCGCTGCCCAGGCAGAAGGCTGCAACCCGGTGACTACGGCCTTCAAGAACAACACGTTTAATGTGAAACCGGTCAAGCCGGATACAATCGCCAAGTCACTGGCCATCGGCAATCCTGCTGATGGGTACTATGGCCTTAAAGTCCTCGAAGAGACCGGCGGTTCGGCCGAGGACGCTTCGGACGAAGAAATAGTTGAGGGCATCAAACTGCTCGCGCGGACCGAAGGCATCTTCGCTGAGACTGCAGGCGGGGTAACCGTTGCTTGCCTCAAGAAGCTTGTCGAGACCGGCAAGATCGACAAGGACGAAACAACGGTCGCCTACATCACCGGCGGGGGACTTAAAACCCTCGAGGCAGTTGCTGATGATCTGGGTGTAACGATGGTGATCGAGCCGACCCTCGAGGCGTTCTCATCTTCTCTGGAGTCAGTGGAGGCAAGATCACAGACCATCAAGGTCCAAGGCCTGGCTACAAGAGAGATTTAGGAGCCTGCAGATGCTTCCGGCATCCCCATGGCTGCAAGTGCAAGGTAGAGGCCTGCTGCAATAAGGCCGCTTGCGGGTATCGTGACGATCCACGCTGTTAGGATCCTTCGAGCAATGCCCCAGCGCTCTGCTGAGAATCGCCGTGTTATTCCCACCCCTACTATCGATGAGTGAACTACGTGGGTGGTACTTACCGGAAATCCCATGGCGGTAGCTGCAAGAGTTGTGGCTGCCGCAGTCGTCTCTGCGGTGAATCCGTTGATCGGCTCCATCTTGACGACCCGCATCCCCCTGGTGCGGACGATGTGCATGCCACCGGTGTAGGTCCCCAGAGCCATAGCTATGGCGGCAGATATCATCACCCATGTCGGTACTGCACCGGCACCGATGACTCCCCCCGCGGCCAGCGCCAGTACAATTATCCCCATTGTCTTCTGAGAGTCATTTGAGCCATGGGCCACGGCAACTAGGGCAGAGGATACTGTCTGGGCAAGTCTGAATACTCGGTTGAGAGGCCCAGGGGCAAAGCTTCTGAGGGTCCAGTAAAGGGCGACTATTAGTGCGACGGCCAAGACGAACGCGACCATCGGGGCTACGAGAGCCGGGATGAACATCTTGGATATAACAGTGTCCCACTCGACGGCGGAAACACCTGCAGCTGCAATCACGGCTCCTACTGCTCCGCCCAATAGGGCGTGGGATGAGCTCGAAGGTATACCAAGAAACTTGGTAACAAGATTCCAGCCGATAGCCGCTAGCACCGCCGCTAGCACCACGGTGGTTGATATGAGTTCAGCATCGACGATCCCGGTGGCAATCGTGATAGCCACCTGGGTTGAGATCAGGGCCCCGATAAATGTGAAAACAGTCGCAAAGAATACGACCTGACGAGGAGTCTGCGCTCTAGTTGATGCGGTGGTGGACAGGGCATTGCCTGCATCAAGTCTTCCGTTGAGGAAGTTGAAGGTCAGCGCTGAGAGTATTACCAGCGCAAGAATGAAGAGAGAGGCGCTATCCATGCTTGATTACAAGGTTCTCAATGATGTTGGCAGCGTCTTCGCACTTGTCTATTGCGCTCTCCATCAACTGGTAGATGTCTTTCCACTTGATCACTTCCAGTGGATCGGCATTGGAATGAAAGAGTTCAGAAACCGCTTTTCTGTGCAGTTTGTCCCCCTCGTTTTCTAGGGTGTTCACCTCGATCCAATGCCGCGCGATGTCGTTGTTGGTGTCGAGTTTGTCTACAGCGTGCTCAAGTTCGATAACTGCCATGACCAAGACATCCGCCATCTTCTCGAGGTGTTCGGTGGGAGCTTCGATCCTGTAAAGAAGCATGGTGTCTGCGATCTCTTCCGCGTAATCCAGAATGTCGTCCAAGGCCCCGGCCAGGCTATGGATGTCCTCGCGGTCGATGGGTGTGACAAAAGTTTTCGATAGGGTGTTCATGAGCTCGTGTGTCATGGTGTCACCATCATGCTCACGGTCCCTTACTGCCTGGGCATGCTGAGTCTTGTTGGAATAGTCGGTGATCATATCCCGTAGACTTTCGACCCCGAGCTTCACGTTGAATATATTCTTGCGAAAATGATCGAAGAACTTGCGTTCCTTAGGGATGAGTCTCACGTTCGACTGCCTCCAGCCAATAGATATCGGTAATTTGTAGTCCAAATGAATGTTAACTTAAACGCTGGAACACAGGTTCGTAAATTCTAGGTAAGTGATGATGTTTTGAGGCCACCATACCAGCTGCTCGCTGTGGGAGCCGCTTTTGTTGTTGGAATCCTTGGGGCCATTCTCGGGTTTTTTTTCTCTGGACTTGCTGACGGTGTCGGCACGGGTCTAGCAGTTGGGATTGCCCTTGCAGCCCTACTGCTCGGTGCTTTTCTGCTCGGAGGCGGCGTAGCTGCCCTCAATGAAGCGACCTTGAACCGCATTCGTCAGTTCCTGTCCCAAGTCGTGTCCGGTGATGTCAGTCGAGAATACTTAGATTCGATTGAAGCCGATCTCGGCGAGACTGGATCCTCTCTTAGAAGAGCTGGTGAGATGCTACGGGGCCGGGTGGGTGAGCTTGGCCAAGAAAGGGACAAGCTAGAGCTGACACTTCGCCATATGGCAGACGGCGTTCTAGTCTGTGACTCAGGTGGCACAGTCCTTTTGGTCAACAACTCCGCTACTCGTATGTTCGATTCTGCGGAAAAAGACCTTATCGGCAGGGGAGTCTCAGAGTTTGCTCCTCCTGTTGCCGAAGGGGTTACTGCAGCCCTTAATGGTCAGAGCGTTGATTCTGAGGTCACTGTCGCCTCGCATGGTGGGAAAGCACATTCATACCTCATGCGAATCGCTCCTCTGGAGGATGAATACAGCAGAGCAGTCGGTGCAGTTGGTGTGTTCACCGATGTCACTGAGACGCGGAATACAGAGAGGCTACGAAAGAACTTCGTGGCTAATGCCTCCCATGAACTCAAGACTCCCGTCGCGGGGATCCAACTTCTGTCTGAGGCGATCAAGAGTGAGGCGTCCTCCCTTTCCGATGACACATTCAGCAAGGGGAGAGAGCTAGTCACCCGACTTCAAGATGAGTGCACACGGCTCGCCCGTCTCGCCAGTGATCTGCTCGAATTGTCCCGGGTCGAGGACCCTGAGTCCGGACGGGCAGGCACCACTGTCAGTATGAGCGAACTCACTGACCGGGTTGTCAGCTCGCTATCGCCGGTAGCAAATGAGCTCGGTGTAGCCATCAAGGTCAATGGCAGCAACGAAGGCGAGGTCCTGAATGTCTCCGGTGACAAGGTGGGGCTAGAGATCGCGATTTTCAACCTGGTCGAGAACGCTATCAAATACAACAAGAGGGGCGGGCAAGTGACCATTGACAGGTCTACTCAAGATGCGCAGGTGTCCATAGGTGTCTCAGACACTGGCTTAGGAATTCCTGATGATGAGATAGGTAGGATATTCGAACGGTTTTATCGTGTTGATAAGGCCCGCTCGAAAGAGACGGGCGGAACCGGGCTTGGTCTTTCTATCGCCCGCCATATCGTCGAGCAGCACAACGGGAGTGTCTCGGTCACGAGCACTGTTGGGTTGGGGACGACCTTCACAGTCAGGCTCCCAAGGGGTGACTTGGTCTGAACAATATCGAGGTAGCTTCCCGCCTAACTGAGATCGCCGAGTTGCTCGAGCTAGACGGCGAGACGCACTTTCGATTGCTCGCGTACCAAAAAGCGGTAAAGACCATCGGCGACCTAGAGGTGGACATCTGGGATGTGTACCAGAACGATGGCCTACAGGACATCCCGGGCATAGGAAAAGGACTCTCTGACAAGATCACAGAGATACTGCTATCCGGCACCTGCCGATTCCTTGAAGAGATGCGCGAGAAATTCCCAGACGGTGTCCGGCAGATGCTAGCCATCCCTGGTGTGGGTCCGAAGAAGGCAAGGCAGGTCTACATCGAGCTCGGCGTGGAATCCCCTGAAGAATTGGCCGATGCCGCTGAAGACGGTCGTCTGGCGGAACTGCCGGGGCTTGGGGAGAAGACTGCCAAGAACATTCTGCGTAACCTTGCGTCCCTAGAGGCGGCATCTGACCGACGGTTGCTCCTAAACGAGGCTACAGAGATCGCGGAGACCTTTATTGATCAGCTGAGGGAGGTCCCGGCGGCACAGCAGGTGATGGCCGCCGGGTCTCTTCGCCGCATGAAAGAGCAGATACGGGACATCGACATTCTAGTCGCGTCGGATGAACCAGCCGTTGTCACAGAGGCGTTCTGTTCGCTCCCCCAGGTGGCATATGTCACCAACCAAGGCGAGACACGCTCATCGGTAATGACCAACATCGGGATACAGGTTGATCTCCGGGTCGTCGCTCCCGGTCAGTGGGGAAGCGCGCTCGTGTATTTCACCGGGTCAATAGAGCACAACGTCAGGTTGCGAGAGCTTGCTAAGGCGCGGTCGATGAAAGTGAGCGAGTACGGGGTTTTCCGCACAGAAGAAGAGACGCCCATTGCCAGTGAGACCGAGGAGGATGTATACCGGGCGCTGGACATGGACTGCATCCCTCCACACCTTCGAGAGGACAAGGGCGAGATCGAGGCAGCCGGAAGCGGTCGATTACCCAACACTGTTTCTCTCCCGGATATGCGTGGAGATCTTCATCTACACACGCGGCACAGCGATGGTACACGTGAGGTGCGCGAAGTCGCTTCGAGGGCCGCAGACATGGGCTATGACTACATCGCTATTACGGATCACGCAGAGAAACTTCATGTAGCTCACGGCCTCAAGAGGAAAAGAGTCCTAGCCCAAAGAGAAGAGCTTGAAGAGGTTCGGGCTGAGTTCGGTGACCGACTCAAGATCCTGCATGGGACCGAGCTCAATATCGACAGCGAGGGAAGCGTTGATTGGGATGACGAATTTCTTTCCGCCTTTGACCTTGTGATCGCCTCGATCCATGGTGGCTTCGGTCAGCCCAAAGGGAAGCTGACGGAACGTGTCATCTCGGCGATTGAGAACCCACACGTGCACATCGTGGGGCATCCCACCGGTAGATTGCTCGGAAGACGGGCTCCGTACGAGATAGACCTGCCCGAAGTATTCAGTGCGGCGGCTGCGAACGGGACTGCTCTCGAAGTGAACTCATTTCCTGATCGATTGGACCTCAGAGATGATCATGTCCGAGCCGCGTCCGAGAAGGGCTGTGTGTTCGCGATTAACACCGATTCCCATCGCTTGGGCCATCTGCGGTTGATGGGGTACGGTGTAGGCACAGCTGCTCGCGGGTGGCTTACCCCCGGATCGGTGGTTAACTGTATGGACACAAGTGATCTCATGGCATGGCTGGCAGATAAGACCATCATGTCAAAGGAGCGATAATGCAGCTTATAGCGTTTTTTTTGTGCGAAGCGATAAACGAGATGCCCGATGGTAGGGTCAATATACTGGGCGCGGGCATCAATGGTATGTCACCGCCAGCCCTGTACCCGGTAGACCTTGAGATGGTCGTCTTCTGCCGGCTAGCGGCGGACCCCACCGAGATTGGTGAGCACACCATCAGCTTCCGACTCATCGACGAGGATGGCCAGGATATCCTGCCTAAGCTCGATGGCGACTTTGATGTAGAGGAAGACACCATGGTCAGCAATCTGATCTTCCACTTCAGCCCCCTCGAGGTTCCCGGCGAGGGTGAGTACAGCTTCGAACTGGTCGTTGACGACGAGCCGATCGCCTCCCAGCCCTTTATAGCTCCGCCTTCAGAGATTGAGGACATCGAGTTGGACCTGGACGAGGTTTGACCTATCCTTAAGACGTAAGTTTTGAAAGGAAAAAATTCTTGATACTAGTTCTAGCCGTACTCTCAACACTGATTAGCGCGGCATTCGCCGGAATGGTGCTGAAGCAATACGCACTGCGCAGGAAACCCTTTCAGCTTTTCTGGGGACTGGGCCTTCTCTTCTTTGCCATTGCCGCAGGGTCGGAAGTAGTAGCTTTCGCAGGCGAATGGTCTATCGCTAGCGCCAAGGCCTTCTATGTGTTCGGTGGTATGTTGCTCGTGGGCTTCTTGGGGCTTGGCTCCACATACATCACTTTCGGAGAAAAGGCGGGCCGAGTGACCGCCACTATAGTGGTCGCATTGGCTGTAGTAGCGGTTGGATTGGTTCTTTTCAGCGACATTGACCTCGCCGCATTTGAGAACGCGATAGAGACTGGTGAGTGGGGAGAAGTTGGAATACCAACCTTCTCGAGGATCGTTACTGTCGTTCTGAACATAGTGGGATCCTCCATATTGATTGGTGGCGCATTGTACTCCGGCATCATGGTGTGGAAGAAGCGGCAGGACAAAGACCGACTGATCGCAAACTCTGTTATTGCCCTGGGCGCACTAGTGATCGCCTCAGCAGGTACTTTGGGTGCACTCTTCGGTTTCGGCCAAGAGATTCACACAATAGCCCAGGCCCCCGGCATAACCATCATGTTCGTCGGCTTCCTTTTAGCTGGCAGACCCTCGAAGAAGCTCCCAGAGCCTGTCCAAGAAAGTACCGGGTGATTTGCGATGTTTGATATTCTAATCTGGATCATTTTTGTCGCCATAGTCGGTGGCGCTGTCTACTACGGCCTAAGAGCTCGTTCCTCTAGCCTTGGCGAGAGCAGCGACAAGCTGAAAAGAGCAGCAGAGCGGCACGAAGAGCAGCAGCGTCAGATCAAAGGCTATGGCGACTGAGCCGCGGGAACTTCCCCGCTCATTCTTCTCGATAGACCCAGTGGACCTCGCTCCCAAGCTCATAGGCCTCATCGTCTCAGTTCGAGACCCCGAATCATTGCTACTCAAATCCGCCAGGATCGTAGAGTGCGAAGCTTACCGAGGAACAGATGATCCTGCTAGCCACGCTGCACGCAAAAAGACTCCCCGCAATGCTGTCATGTTCGGCCCCGCCGGAATCGCCTACGTCTACTTCAATTACGGAGTTCACAATATGTTCAATATCGTGGCTGATGATGAGGGGACGGCTGGGGCGGTCCTGATCAGGGGTGCGGAACCGCTCACCGGTATTAACCTTATGGCTGCTGCTCGCGGCACTGACAAGCCTACGGAGCTTTGCAGTGGTCCCGGTAAGTTGACCCAAGCTATGGGAATCGAGATGAATGACAACATGTCTGACCTGATTGGTGGAGGGCGCATGACCATTGTCGACGATGGATGGCGCCCATCAAGGATCGTATGCGGGCCAAGGGTGGGAATCCAGGAGGGGCAGGATCTTTGCTGGAGATTCGCGAGCGCAGACAGTCGGCATGTCTCAAGGCCACACATACAGGACCATGGAAACGCTTGAGCTGTGCCCAGTCTCGGTCTACTATCTTTTTTCAAGCAATTAATACTGTTAAGTAGGGGTGTGTATGCAACTTCGTGAGATTTACGATCTCGCCGTAGCGTCGGGAATAGACGCGGATCCTCGAGGCAGAGAGGGTGTCGAGAAGGACCTGGATCGCACGAAGAAGGCCTATGATCGCCTTGATGACGACAAGAAGAGTCTGTTCGACGAGGAGCGACTGAGCAATCCATACTCTGATACCCGCATGCTTGTCGGAGAGCCAGAGCAAGAGATACGTGGGATCATAGCCGGCATCGACATGGAGGTCGGCGAGGTGATGCTCGCGGATCGTTTGCGCGACAAGGGTCGACCCATCGATCTTGTTCTTTCTCATCACCCCGAAGGCAAGGCCCTTGCCTCTCTCGGGGACGTGATGAAGATGCAGGCTGACATCTGGGCCAGCAGGGGGGTCCCCATTAATGTTGGAGATTCGCTGATCAGTGGCCGTATGCGCGAGGTCAACAGGCGCTTGTCTCCGGTCAATCATTGGCGTGCAGTTTCAGCCGCTCGTGAGTTGGAGATCGCCCTGATGTCTGTACACACGCCCACCGACAACCTGGTCAATACCTTCCTGACCAAGTACTTCGAGGGGGCCGATGTAGAGACCCCGGCCGAGATCATCAAGAAACTTCTGGAACTACCTGAGTACCAGATGGCTGCCAAAGAAGCCTCAGGGCCGTTCCAGATGGTAGGGGATGAGAACAATCGTGTTGGCCGTATTCACGTGGACATGACCGGAGGCACCGAAGGACCGGTCGAAGCCGTGACCAAGCTGGCTGAGGCTGGGGTCGGTACTATTATCGGAATGCACATGGACGAGAAGCTTCGAAAGACAGCCGAGGAAGCCAAGATCAATGTGGTTATCGCGGGTCACATCTCAAGCGATAGCCTGGGAGTCAATCTATTCCTGGACAAGCTGGAAGCAAAAGGACTAGCAATCACTCCGGTTTCCGGCCTGTTTCGTCACAGTCGGGCCTAGCGTTTCCCGACCGTTACCAGAACTGTAGAACCGCCGGCAACGATCTCGCCGCCGGTCGGATCCTGTGCGATAACCCTGGCCACCTGGGCGATGTCGGTGACGTACTCAAAGGTGAATCGTGGCGCCAGCCCTGCGTTTTCCAAGAGATCGGTGGCATCGCTGACCTGCATTCCAAACACTAAAGGGACGGCTGCTTGCTCGGGAAACACCGTCTGGCTCACCGAGCTCTGGTTCTTCCCCTTCTTGGGGCTGAGTGCCAGATCTGGGTGGAGAGGGCAGCTGTCTTCGGGTACCACTGACAGGGCGAACAGGCTGCTGTAAACACCCGGGCAGTTCTTGGTCGCGGGCTGATGGCTTATCGTACACAGCTTCACGTCGACTATGTCCTTGGGTCTTTTGAAATCGGTCACAGCTACCTTCGAGTGGGCCTTTTTCATGAACGAGGACCAGATCTGAGCAGGGAAGGTGCCTCCAGACACTCGCATGCCATGCACGCTTTTCATCTCTTTTTGTTCATCGGGGTATCCCACCCATACACTAGTGGCTAGCTGGGGCGTGTACCCCACGAACCAGGCGTCTCGATATTCTTGAGTGGTTCCCGTTTTCCCGGCCGCAGGTCTTCCGATAGCTGCCCTCCGGCCCGTTCCTCCGGTGATGACTCCTTGAAGGGCCCGCGTTGTCATGTACGCCACCTCAGGACTTACGGCGCTTTCGCAGTCTGGGTCGTTCTTCATCAGCAACTTGCCGCTGGCATTAGTGACCCGGGTGATTGCATACGGGGCGCACGATACACCGCTATTCGCTAGGGCGCCGTATGCTGTCGCCATATCCAATGGACTCACCTCGACCGCTCCGAGGGCGATCGAGGGGTACTCGGGAAGTGAACTTGCGACCCCAAGAGCGCGGGCGGTAGCAGCGGTAGCAGCTGCAGACACTCTCATGACCAGTCGGGCGTACACACCGTTGACCGACATGATGGTTCCCTGCCACAGAGAGATCGGATCCGAACCGATCCCTCTGGTCGAGTTGGTGACCTTCCAGTCATCCCCGGGAAGAGGAATGGTTATGGCTCCGGGTTCGATCTGTTCACTCAAAGGTATTCCCTGTTTGAGGGCGGTAGCTAGAACGAAGGGCTTGAATGACGATCCTGGCTGCCTTTTCCCCTGTACCGCTAGATTGAACTTGGAGTCCTGGAAGTCATCGCCCCCGACCATGGCTTTGATGGCGCCTGTGCCCGGATCGACCGCGACTATCGAGGAGCTAGGGTCGCCAGATCGGTTCAGGTACTCGGCAATAGATCGGTGCGCACCAGCTTGCATATCCAGATCGATGGTGGTGAAGACTCTAAGGCCTCCCTCGAAGACCGCCTCGACACCGAACTCATCAATGAGCTGCTGTTTTACATACTCGGTGAAGTACGGAGCCGA
>JAUVYG010000138.1 GCA_030603185.1 Actinomycetota bacterium
GGTGACGAGATCGATGAGGAACTAACGGCCGAAGCGGACGTTCCGATCACTGCGGCCCAGACTCCTGAGCTATACGGCGGCACTCTAAGAGGAGGCCCCGAAAACGAACCCATCGAGCAGAAGCGCATCGGCTCGTTTGGAACCTATGAGTTCCCCGAAACATTGGATGAGGATCAGATCTATCTTGATGGGACCTGGTCAGTTGATTCCGAGAGCTCGCGTGCTGTCACATCAGCACGGGGGGATGCTCGCCTGGACGTCAGATATACCGCGAGGGATGTCTTTGTGGTCACGGGGGGAGCCTCAGACGAGACGTACCGTGTTCTAGTCACACTTGACGGCCAACCCCTGGACGAGGCCGATGCCGGTGACGCCATCGAGTACGACGATGATGGGAACAGTTACATCGATGTGGACCTTGGAACTCTATACAACATCATCTCGACTGACGGGATCGAGAGTCATCGACTGTCCCTCACAAGCGGATCAGATGAGTTCTCTGTTTTCGCCTTTACCTTTGGAAGTTAGAGAGGAGCCCCGAGCGTGACCATTATCGAAATGCTGACTCTGTTCATCGTCGGGGCAGCTTCATTCTTTGCACCTTGCTCGGTACCGCTGATCCCCGGCGCGATCGCAGCCATCCTGCACGGGGCGGGAGCGCCCGGTGAAGCCAGTGACAGGCGAAACACCATTCTGTTGGCGGCGGTCATCTTCGTACTCACCTACGCGCTTGCATTCGCTGTGGCCTCAGCCCGTTTAGGCACCATATCTGAGATCGCTCTTGAGCAGTCAGGCGTCTTATCCGTGATCCTTGGGGTCATCCTCATCGTCCTAGCGTCTGCCTTGCTTGGTAGTCTTGGCAAAGGCCCCGCAGATCGGATGGCCGGCCGCACAGGCATTTTCACCACCGGTGGTGTCCTTGGAATCGCTACCGGCCTCCTTTGGATCCCATGTGTTGGACCGGGCCTCGGTGCAGCACTCACCGCTGCGGCGACACCAGCCACAGCCGATGCCGGAGCGATCGCGCTGGTGTTCTACGGCGTCGGCATCGGAATCCCTCTTCTCATTATCGCCGCCGCCGTAGCTAGCTCGAAAAAGGCAACACATGCGGCTGACCGGGCCGGGATGTTGGTACGAGTGTCAGCTGCAACCATCATCTTCATCATCGGGGCAGCAATGGCTACCGGATTCTTCTCTCTCATCAGTTCATCACTGGCCACTCTCACACTGTCTCTAGGTCTCGCGGTATGATTCCAAAATGCAGACCAACATCGACTTATGGCCCATCGACATCGACTCTGTCGACCTAGAACGAGCAGAAGCGACGTTATCCGAGACTGAGCGCTCTCGGGCGACCGCTATCACTGACCCCGCGGCACAGAAGATTTTCACCGCCTGTCGAGGAGAGCTACGACGAGTCCTATCGATCTACTTGGACATGACTCCGTCTACCATTCCAATCTCGACCACCCCATCGGGCAAGCCCGAGGTGGGGAGCGAGTCTAATGTAAGATTCAACGTCAGTCACTCTGAGGAACTCGGCTTGATCGCTGTCTCCCTGGATGCCGAGATCGGAGTCGACGTACAGCCTCATGACCCTGACCGGCCCATCATGGATATCGCTAAGAGGTTCTTCACCCCTCGAGAATACGAACATCTTCGCTCTCGATCGTCCGATGATTCAGTTTCCGCTTTCTACTCGTTCTGGTCTCGCAAGGAAGCGCTGGTCAAGGCAGTCGGGTCCAGTCTTGGATCCAGCCTTACAGGCTTGGACGTACTTGGAGCTGGATGGATCATGGCCAAACTTTCCAAGGTCGGCGAGGACTCGACTCGCACCTTTGGGGTGACGGACCTGAAGGTGCCCGAAGGTTTTGCCGGGGCAGTTGCCATCGAACTGACCGACAGTGACGCCGTGGCTGATCTGACCTGGCGAACCCTTTCTTAATCGTTAATCATCAAACTGATTGGATAAGAATACCTGTACGCATTTGGGTGATAAGCAGGAGGAGATCTCGATGGCAAAGGCAATTTGGAACAACACCGTTATTGCTGAGAGCGACGACTTCAAGGTAGTGGAGGGCAATCTCTACTTCCCGCCCGATTCAGTCAACCGGGAATACTTCAAGGACAGCGATAAGACAAGCGTATGCCCCTGGAAAGGTCTGGCACATTACTACTCTGTCGAGGTCGACGGGCAGGACAACGACAGTGCTGCATGGTATTACCCGGAACCCAGCGCGGCAGCCTCTGAGATCAAAGGCTATGTAGCTTTCTGGAAGGGTGTTACGGTCGAGAAGTGAAAACACAGACCGTATTACCACAGCGCGAAATACTCTCGATTCCGGCGGCTTTCGCGCGTGCTGCATCCACTCACCCTGAAAATGTCGCGCTGCGAATGCGCAGAATCGCGGGCGCTGAATTCTCAGAGATCAGTTATGGGGAGCTTCTGGATGCAGTCACTCGCATAGCCACAGCCTTCAAGGGACTTGGTCTTCAAAATGGGGACCGCGTCGTGTTGGTCGGCGAGAACAGTCCGGAGTGGCCGATGTCCTACTTGGCCGTGCAGTGGGCGGGCGGCACGGTACTTCCACTCGATGCAAAACTCACACCAGACGAGCGATCCAATATCATTCGGCACGCTGAACCAAAGCTGATGATCGCTTCCAGCTCCTTTGAAGACGAGATAGAGTCCGCCCAGGAGCACGTCAAAGGGCTGGTAGGCGTTCCCATGAATCGGTTGGGTCAAATGAGTACCGAGTCGGAGCCGATGACCCATACAGATACAGATCTTGAGGATCTTGCAGTGATCATCTACACATCAGGCACCACAGGTTCGCCCAAGGGAGTCATGCTATCCCACAAGAATATCTCGTCCAACATCGCCGCGGCCCTTCAGGTCATCGATATCGAACCACAGGATAACTTCTTTTCAGTACTCCCCCTGCATCACGTATTCGAAGCAACCGCAGGAATGCTTCTTCCGCTGACCGTGGGCGCGACCATCACTTATTCGCGGTCACTAAAACCCAACGAGATCCGAGAGGATCTCGAGGCCAGCCAAGCTACTCTGCTAGTTGCTGTACCACTTCTGCTCGAGAAGGTCCTCAAGGGGATTCACCGAGGTGTCAAGAACGCGCCATTAGTGCGCCGCGCTCTATTTCATAGTCTGAGCGGAACATCCCGCCTGATTGACACGGTTGGGTCCGGCGCAGGTGCCCGAAAACTACTCAAGAGCGTACGGAATAAGGCCGG
>JAUVYG010000123.1 GCA_030603185.1 Actinomycetota bacterium
CCCGAGAGGATGAACGAGAATTCTCCTACCTGGCTGATACCTAGCCCAACCAGAACAGAAGTGCGGAGGGGGTAACGAAGAATCAAGGTCACCGCGAAGGCGATCGTGGATTTGAGGAGTAGGACGCCAAGGACCAGGCCGATGACGAGAACAGGCTGATCAATAATCGTGCCAACGTCTAGCAGCATACCGACGGATACGAAGAACAAGCTTGTGAATAGATCACGAAGTGGTAGAACGTTTCCGAGTGCCTGATGGCTATAGCCTGACTCAGAGATTACTAGTCCGGCGAGGAAGGCTCCTAGGGCCAGGGATAGTCCGATGCTCGAGGTCAGCCAGGCAATCGCGAGCCCCAGTCCCACTACGCTGAATAGGAACAATTCACGACTGCGAGTCTTGGTGATCTGGAGCATGAGGGCAGGAACTAGCCAGCGGGCCGCTACTAGGACCAAGATGATGATCAGTACTCCCTTGCCCAACAGTAGCCACAGCGAGCCACTATCTCCAGAGCCGCCGGCCCCGGCAAGAACCGGGACCAACAGCAGCATGGGAACGATGGCTAGGTCCTGGAATATAAGGATGCCGAGGGTGTTCTTGCCTTGGGGGCTGTCAATCTCGGCTCGCTCTTGGATGGACTTCATCACGATGGCTGTACTGCTAAGGGCGACAAGGAATCCGATAAAGATGGCCTGTTCGAGCGGACGTCCGATGGCCATCATTATTCCGGCGGATGCAGCAGTAGTCAGAACCACCTGCAGTGTGCCGCCGATAAGGACCGATCGCTTGATCTGGATAAGACTTTGGAAGGAAAGCTCGAGGCCGATCGTGAAAAGCAAGAGCACTATCCCGATCTCAGCCAGAACCTCTACCTCTTCGGCTCCGGAAATTAATCCGAAGCCGTGCGGACCTGCGAGCACACCGGTCAAAAGGAAGCCGACAATTGCAGGTAGCTTGGCGAGATGGAACAGGTAAAGAACCACTATCGAAACGACTAATATGATTATGAAGTCAGCTAAAAGTGGTATTTCCACGGACTCACCGATCTCTTAACTCAAAATATTGCTGTTCAGGTTATACCCCTTATGTGTGACGAGCTAGATAGATGGTAATATTCAAGATTCGTAATATAGAAGAGAGCAGAACAAATGGCACACTTCCATAATCCAAAGAAATCACTTCCCAGCGATAAGGTGAAGCGAGGTCTGGGCAGGGCCCCTCATCGCTCCCTGTTGCGAGCACTCGGACTTGACGATGAGCACATGGAAAAGCCCTTCATCGGGGTGATCAACTCGTATAGCGAGATCATTCCTGGCCATATTCATCTGAGGGCGCTAGCGGAGACCGCTAAGGGCGCGGTCAAGGAAGCCGGCGGAGTTCCATTCGAGACTGACACCATAGGTATTTGTGATGGCATCGCAATGAACCATGAGGGCATGAGGGCATCTCTGCCTAGCCGTGAGGTCATCGCTGATTCTGTCGAACTAGTGTCGAGAGCCCATGGCTTTGATGGTCTGCTACTGATCGCAAGCTGCGACAAGATTATTCCCGGGATGCTCATGGGCGCGGCAAGACTTGACCTGCCCGCCATATTCCTAGGTGGAGGCCCGATGTTGTCGGGGCACTACAAGGGAGAGAAGGTCGATCTGAAAAGTGTCTTCGAGGCAGTCGGTAAGGTAGAGGCTGGGAAAATGAGCGAGGAAGAGCTGTATGACCTTGAGTGTGTAGCTTGTCCTGGTGCTGGCTCCTGCGCCGGCATGTTCACTGCGAACTCCATGAACTGTCTGGCCGAGTCAATGGGGCTGGCACTTCCTGGAAACGGAGCGACCCCAGCTGTCTATGCCGAACGGCAGCATCTGGCCATGCAGGCCGGTGAGCGAGTCGTTCGACTGGTCGCAGACGACATCAACTTCAGACAGATTCTAACGCCAGAAGCTATTGCCAACGGCCTTGCGGTCGACAATGCTCTGGGCTGTTCAACCAATACTGTTTTGCACATTGCTGCTATCGCCCACGAGGCAGGCATCGACTGGGACCTTGGTCTAGTCAATGAGATCGGAGCAAAAGTTCCAAACCTCTGCAAGATCAGCCCGGCTGGCTCTCACGATATGGAAGAGCTGCACCTGGCGGGCGGTGTCCCTGCCGTCATGAATCACCTTCTGTCTCTAGGTCTTTTGGATGGCGATCAGAAGAGTGTCACCGGCGGAACCATTGCAGAGAATGTCAGCGGAGCTGAAGTCACCGATCAGAACATTATTCATTCCGACGAGCCATACTCACCAACCGGCGGGCTAGCAGTACTCTATGGATCTCTCGCTCCAAATGGAGCAGTTGTCAAAGAATCGGCCGTTGATCCAGAGATGCTGACTCACGTGGGACCATGCAAGATCTACCAGAGCGAGGAAGAGGCGGTCGAAGCCATATTCGGTGGCAAGATCTATGCGGGCGATGTTGTGATAATTAGGTACGAAGGGCCCAAAGGCGGTCCGGGCATGAGAGAGATGTTAGCTCCCACCAGCGCTTTATCTGGGATGGGACTTGGTAATTCAGTCGCACTTATCACTGACGGTCGCTTTTCGGGAGCGACACGTGGGGCCTCAATCGGTCACGTGTCGCCGGAAGCGCAGGAAGGTGGCCCCATCGCGCTGGTACGCGATGGGGACATCGTAGCGGTTGATATTCCCGCTAGGACCCTCGAGCTGAGGGTTGAGGCTGAAGAGCTCGAATCCCGCTTGAAAGAGTGGTCGGCTCCAACGCCTGATGTGCCCAGAGGTTACCTGACTAGGTACGCCAAGCTGGTGAGTTCGGCAGATAAGGGCGCTGTATTCACGGACTAGCATTGCTAAGTCCCTTTGAATTTCCGCTTGAATTGGTAGAATCAGGTTTTTGGGGATTTTCCCCTTTAAATAACTATTAGGAGTGAATTAAGTTGAAAATGACTGGAGCCGAGGCGCTGGTCAAAGGCCTCGAGGATGAAGATGTCGACGTTATCTTTGGATATCCTGGTGGTGTAGTCCTTCCGATCTACGATGCCCTATACGATGCCAAGAGTGTCGAACATATACTTGTTAGGCATGAGCAGGCAGCTGCCCATGCTGCCGATGCATATGCCCGAGTCACCGGAAAAGTCGGGGTTTGCCTGGCTACTTCAGGTCCGGGTGCTACAAACTTGGTCACCGGAATCGCCAACGCATATATGGACTCGATACCGATGGTTGCTATTACCGGCCAGGTTGGTACCGCTGTAATGGGAACCGATGCTTTTCAGGAAGCAAACACGATTCTCATCACGATGCCCATCGTTAAACACAGCTACTTAGTCACGGACATCACCGAGCTTCCGCAGATCATGAAGGAAGCTTTTCATATTGCGAGATCAGGCAGGCCCGGACCTGTCGTCATAGACATGCCTGCAGATATGTCTGCGGCTGAGTTCGAGTATAAGAAGCCTGAGAAGGTCGAACTCCCCGGTTACAGGCCGACACGGCAAGGTAATGCCAAGCAGATACGCGAGGCCGTCAAGTTGATCGATCAGTCCGAACGGCCCGTTCTTTTCGGAGGTGGCGGAGTAGTCGGCGCCGACGCTTCTGCTGACATGACCGAGCTTGCTATAGCCGCGCAGACACCGGTCACCATGTCATTGATGGGCAAAGGTGGATTTCCCGAGGACCACGAATTGTCTCTTGGGATGCCGGGTATGCATGGTGCGAGGTATGCGAACTACTCTTTGCAGGACTGTGATCTCATTATCGCCCTGGGTGTTAGGTTCGATGACAGGGTCACTGGAAAGCTGGCGAGCTTCGCGCCGAAGGCCAAGATCATTCATGTCGATGTCGACCCGGCCGAGATCGGAAAGAATGTCACGGTTGACGTTCCCATCGTTGGTAACTCCAAGCAGATAATTCGCGCGATGGTCAGCGAGTGGAAGAAAAAGGACAGAGATACCGGCAAGCGTAAACCGTGGCTAGATCAGATTGCGGCGTGGAAACAGAAGTACCCTTTGCACTACAAGCAGGGCGAGCTCATTAGAACCGAGGCCGTCGTCAGTAGCATTTCGGATCTTCTGGCCAAAGAAGACGGAATCATTACAACAGGCGTTGGCCAGCATCAGATGTGGGCTGCTCAGTGGTACAAGGCTCGCAACCCTCGGTCCTATGTCACATCTGGCGGACTCGGCACGATGGGTTTTGGGCTGCCGGCAGCAATAGGTGCGGCCGTTGGTCGTCCTGATAGCAAAGTCGTCCTGATCGATGGTGACGGTAGTTTCCAGATGGTTTCTCAAGAGTTAGCCACTGTCTCTCAGCTTCAGATACCGATAACGATGGTCATCATAAACAATGGCTTTCTTGGCATGGTCAGGCAGTGGCAGGGTCTCTTCTATGAGCGTCGCTACTCATCCAGCTGCCTTGGCCGAACCGACCGTCCGGGTGAGTCCCCTAACTGTCCGCACTGGACGACCAAGCGGGTCGAGTGTAGCCAACCGGACTTCGTCAAACTGGCTGAGGCCTACGGCATCAAGGGCGTTCGCGTTACGGACCCCAAGAAAGTCAAGGGTGCCCTTAAGGATGCTATCGACGCTGACCACGCTGTTCTTC
>JAUVYG010000053.1 GCA_030603185.1 Actinomycetota bacterium
GTTCTTTGCATACACTCCGTGAGCCTTTCCAATACCTCTGATCGCGTGCATGAATCCGAATAGCAGTAGAAGTCCGAGGGCGAAGAAGACCGGAATGGCCCAAGGAGTCAGCATGTACGCGTCTGCTCCGACGTATAACAACGGTACGTCCCAAACCACCTGAACGAACGGGGTGACCATCATCGAGGTCGAAAGCGACAAGGCCAATACCAGAACAACGAAGTACAAAGTCCCGAGCGGGAGCTGTACGATCATATAGGCCAAAGTAGTCCATGTACGCCTGTCCGAGAGCCACCATTTTATCCGCTCCCACAAGTTGCCTTCAGGGGCGACAATGCGGGGCCTACGTGGCATGCGCTCTCCCAACAGAGCCTCAACCAGCCGGCCCTCAACAAACGATATCCCTCGAACCAGACTGAGAAAGAGAAGCATGAATGGGATCCCGATGATCAGGATCGCTAAGCCGAACGAGAGGGATACCCCCGTTACAGCAAGAGTGAAATAAACGATACCAGTGCCGAAGGCGATCAGCATGTAAGCCATTGAGGCATAGGTCCGCGGGTCGGCGGCGACCCCGAAGAATCGCTGAAGCCAGGACCTTCCCTTTGGGGGTTTCGGAACCGCCATCGCCTTTTTGACTGTGAGTTCCGCCCCAACATAGGAGTCTGCGATCTCTTGCGGAGAACCGTACTCTGCTACCGCTCGGGCGAATCCGTCCTCGTCCACCTCACCATCGTTCGGTACGACCTCATCTTTCAGATACTCCTGAGCGTCGAACAAAGCGTCTTGGATCAACGCCGGATCCGCTCCTCGCTTTGCGAGCTCCGCTTGAAGGGTCTCAAGATACTTATCAATCATCACTACCTGCCTCTCCATCAAGCGCGGTCCCTACGAAATCGAGGGTCTTTTCCCACATCTGCTTCCAATTCACGAATACGTCTCGCCCCACATCGGTGATGGAATAGTACTTGCGGGGAGGCCCAGAAACCGAAGGTTCGACCTTACTAGTAAGTAGCCCCTTCTCTTCCATCGATCGAAGTACGGGATAAAGAGTTCCTCTCTTCATCGGGAGCTCTCCGCCAGCACTTACCTCGAGTCTCTTGGCTATTTCATAGCCATATAGAGCCTCGGACGAGCTATCGAGTATCGCCAGAAGAACGAGGGAGACAACCCCTGCATTCAACTCTCGGGCGAACTTCTTCACCGCCGGGTGTTCTTGTATCTCAGCCATTTCAATCCAATCCATCGGGAGGAGGCCTGTCACTACGGGATAGTACCCACTCTACACTAGTCGTAACTTAATACTAGTAGTTTTTTTCACGCTGGTTACCGGAAGGGTCGGGGAGGTCTATACGCGGCAGCGCCCGTCATGGACGACGGGCGCTGTACTTCTTCTAATAAGCCTACAAAAGCTTTGGAGGGCGATTGGAGGCGACTAAATCCTCCGGTTCATCACCACTTCCTAAGTGGCCTTTCCTAGGCGGCCTTATGTACAGGCCTTACATGCCTAATGTCATCACGAACTATGTCACGGGTTTCGGCTGTCATTTCACCGAGCGTCCATGCCTTGGTGAACTCTGCGACCACTGCCATCACAACTACAAGAGCTCCGATAGCAATGCTCTGGACCAGTACTGGCGTAAATGCTGCATAACCTAGTAGCAGAGGGAGCCCGAGCATAAATAGGCCAAGTGGAACATTTATCATGCCTATGTCAGGATTCCTCGAAACTACCGAGGCTGCTGCGATCCCGGCGATCAACACTGCCACACCGATGTGGAATCCAATGATGAGTCCAGTGGTGGGAAATGCGAAAAGTACCGGGAGTGTTGCCAGGTAAAGGCCCGCAAAAACTCCGACCCAGTTGGGGGTCAAAAGATGCCTATAGCCCAACATGACTAACTCCTTTCAGCACACATTCGAAATGTGCTGTCAAAACTCTTTCACTCAGTATTTTCCCAGGTAATCAACGGTTCAATCGCCCCGGGGAATTGTTTTGGTTACAACCTGGTGGCTTGGGTAGAAGTGCTCTTACGATTGTTATGCAACTGCGGGGAAGGACACACGAATGAAGGTAGACAGGTACGAGCCAGGTCGATTTTGCTGGGCTGAACTGGAGACCACGAACCAAGAGGACGCCGTAAGATTCTACGGGGGATTGTTTGGCTGGGACGCAGAAGAGCGGGCGATCGATCAGGAGAGAACCTACTCCACTTTCAAGCTGAACGGAGATAACTCAGCCGCCGCGTTCCCCTTCAACCGTGAGCAGATGGCACGCGGCCACCAGCCGATGTGGCGCACTTACGTATCGGTGAATGACGCCTTCGAGACAACACAGAAAGCGGCACAGCTTGGGGGAAGGGTAATCACCGAGCCCACCGACATCTTCGACAACGGTCGAATGGCCGTTATCCAGGACCCTACCGGTGCATTCATCGAGCTATGGGAGGCAGGAACCCGCCAGGGGGCCGAGAGGCAGTCCGAGCCGGGCTCGATCACCTGGAATGAGCTGATGACCGATGATACCCGGACCGCTCAGGAATTCTACTGCGCACTTTTCGGGTGGACGGCATCGAGGCAGGACACGCCCACCGGCGAGTACATCACCTTCATGGATGGCGATGAGCAGATAGCCGGAATGATGGCCAAGCCCGAGAACATGGCTGACGCCCCATCCAGTTGGATGGTGTATTTCGCGGTTAGTGATTGCGCAGACTCTGCCAATCGAAGCCTATCCCTGGGAGCCCATGTTGCTGTGGAGCCCACCGATATCCCTGGCGTCGGACAGTTCGCCGTCATCCAAGATCCCGAAGGAGCCGTCTTCTCGATTTTGGAGCCCGCAAAGAGCATTGCCCCTTAGCGAGCATTCGGACATGGTTCATGCGAGGCGGGCGGACAGTTTACTGTTCGGCCGCCTCGTTTTTGTCCCTATGCCATATACCGAGGAGCATCGGTAGCAGCAGGACCGCCCCGAGGAATGCGAACACAATTGCCGCAGACATCACCACTCCGAACATCTGCATGACCGGCATCGGCATGAGTGAGAGCGAGATGAAAACAGCCATCGTGGTGGCCGCCGAGAACAGCAGTTCTCGGCCGGTCGAGCGCATAGCGACTGTATAGCTCTTTATGACACCATTTCCATCCTTGCGCTCCGCCACCCACCTATTGGCCAAATGAATCGGGTAATCGATCCCCAGCCCGATAGCGAGCGATCCGACCAGCGCAGTCATCATATTCAGGGGAATGTCCGCTAGATTCATGAATCCAAGAGTCCACCCAACAGCCACAAAAGCGGGGATGGCCGTTAGTACACCGAGCAACACCGAACGGTGAATGATCCCGAATACCAGCCCAAGCAGGATCAGAGCGAACATCATCACAAGGAAGGTCGAGTTCAACAGTGAGTTCGAGAATTCGTTAAGCCCTTTGTTCCAGATGATCGGGGTCCCGGTGAATGCCACGTCCATCCCTTGCGCAGTGGCGGGCTGGAAGTCTACCTCAAGCTCATCTCGTGCTTCAAGACCGTGCTCACCGATGTTGGTCTGGGTGGCCACCCTGACGAGGATGCCGTCATAGCCGTCAGGGCCCTTGTGCAATAGCTGCCCCACGCTGGCTGAGTTGTCCGCCAATCGATCCAGCGCTTCCCGCATCTGCGCCGAGTCAACGCCCTGGTCGGGGATGCCGTCCAAGTCTCGGTCGATCGCCAAATACCCAGGGTCCCCTGCTGCGATAGACGGCATTATCGCTCCGATCCACTCGATGGTCGGAACATCATCAACGCTTACAACGAACTCATCGCCCACCGCATTGTCGATAGATTCTTGAATTGAGGCCCAGCTGTTTGGATCCTCAAAATCCCCATCCACTCTGATGACGATACTCTCGGTTCCAAAGGAGTAATCGTCGTTCAGCGTCCGGAACGCCTGAGTGAATTCCTGAGACTCGATTAGCTCACCGGTAGGATCATACGAGGCCTTCATGCCTCCAACCGCCATGTATCCGGGAACCGCCAGAGCGAGCAACGGGACGATGAGCACCCACGGATGTCTTACCGTCCAAGAAAGAGGACCAAGCAATTTACCCGGGGCCGCGCTGATCCTCTCTGGAGGGATAACACCTGTAACAGGTTTGCCCTTGCGATGCCGTCGCAGATCAAGAAGAACTCTTGCCGCAGGCAGGAAGGTCACATTGATGATGAGGATGAACAGCACTGACACAGCGGCCACGATCCCGAACTCGTTGATCGCCGGAAGGTCCGAGCTGACATTGGCCAGGAATCCGAATCCAGTAGTGACGGTCGCAAGCACAAACGCGATTCCAACAAACTTGATCATGACGGTCGCAGCTGACCGGACTCTTGCAGGAGGGTCATCCTCACCGGCCAACCGTTCTCGATACCCGATAAGTGCATGGAAGCTGAAGTCGATCGCCAGACCCATGATCATCAAGGGGACCATGATGTTCATCAAGCTGTAGTTGAATCCCATGATTCCGATGCCCGAGGCGGACCAGATCAAGACCATGAATAGGGCAGCGCTAGCTAGCAAGGTGTCTGAAATTCTTCGGTAGTTGAGGAACGAAATCGCGAACATAAAGATCAAGGCCAGCTCAAAAAGTGGCTCTATGGCTGTCTCGGCCTCAGCATATGATGCCGACAGAATCCCAAAGGCGAAGGTAGCGAATTCTACCCCGTCACCCCGGTAGGGCTCGATCACCTCGTCTCTCAGGTAGAGCTCGACCTTCTCTAGCTCTTCATCTGAAACCGAGGCCTTCATCGACATGAACATCAACATCGACTCGGCGCTTGCCCCAAATAATTTACCGGCCATTGCAGGGGGAACCTGCATAAAGGCCGAGGGCTCTTCATCCCCCGGCGTGTAGGCTTTTGGCAGCAGGGACCTTACGAAGGTCTTCTGAATATCCGGAACAACCGAATCGTTCAAGAAAAATGTGAGCAGCTGCCTAACATCTTGATCAGTTTCAAGCCCCGCTATCTCTTCTGCGATCTGCCCCGCAGTCGGATTGAACTCCCCTGTGGACTTGAAAACGGCGTAGGCACCAAGAATCGCCGGCAGGGAAACAACAGAGTCCCGCTTATCCTCGTCGGATCCCCCGACCAACCCATCAAGAACCTGTTCATCAGATTTGAGATCCTGGTCGAGCTCGAGGATGCGCTCGAATACTTCCGGCGTAAGAACATCGTCCGCACTCACGACCACTAGCAGGGGATCACTGTCACCGAAGTCTTCGACGATGGCATTGAGGATCAGTACCTCGTCATACTCGGGAAACAGATCGTTGATGTTGGTACGTAGCTCAGTGTGACCGGTAACGAAGGCGATCCCCGCGCCAGCCATCAATAGAACAGTGAACACGATGGAGCCGATGACTACAGCCAACGGCCTCTTCGAGACTAATTCCCCTAGGCTCCCAAGAATCTTCAACCTTCTGCCCTCATATCTCTGTCCTTGTAGTTGTTCACAAACAATTCGATCAGTTCAGCCTTGAACGCGTTCGGATCAAAGTCTTGCATGCCAACGGAGTCAAGTGCAGCTAGAAGAACTTCAGCTTTCATATCAGGTGTAGGGATACCACACATTTCAAATGTCGAGGTAAGGAATGCTTTAAGCCGGGAAAGCGCCTCGAGCCAGTCCTCTTGACCATCATCGAGCTCAACACCCTCTTCTATTAGGGCCATTATCAGACGGTTAACATTCGGCATCTCGATTATCGAGTCGATGGACCTATCAATAAAGACCCGCAATCGCTCAAAGGGATCCTCAATAGGGAAGAGTCCTGTCATCGGAGCCACCCACTGCTCTTCGACGACTAACAAGGCAGCGGCTTTTCCAAGCTTGTATTTGTTCGGGAAGTGATGAAATAGTCCGCCCTTCGATACCTGGGCCTGGGAGGCGATCTCGTCCATCGATACCTTGTGATACGGGCGCGAGATGAACATCTCGAGCGCCACTGCAAGAATCCGGCTACGGGTTCCCATTGGCCCACCGGGCATAGTCTTGAACGTGATCGGTCTGGCCACTTGTCCTGCACTTACCTTTCATACTACTCACTCTTAGAGTTACCGACCGACCAGTCGGTCGGTAACCTCCACAGTATACATAGCCTGGAACTCTTCGGCGAGACTACGAACAAAGAAAAGGCCGGGAGTGCACTGCACTCCCGGCCTTTATACCGATTCTATTCTATTGTGCGAACCTCAAACGCTAGAGAGCGGTCGTAACACCCTTGTCAGCTCCACCATGTCCGCCTCGGTGCCCACCGAATCCACGCTTATCGAACTTAGGAAGCTCGATTTCAGCATCCTCGAGTGCTGCCATGAACTCTTCCTTGGTAAGATCGCCATTCATCAGCTGTTCGGTAAGGTCCTCGATGGTACCCTTCTGCTCTTCGGTGATAATCTCTTTCTCTACCAACGAATCAAGCATCTCAGCTTTGTCCATGTGGCCGGGGCCACCCTTATGTCCACGGAACTTTGGGTGCGGCAGCTCGATGTCCTCATCTTCAAGAGAGGCTTTGAACTCTTCGTGAGTGATGTCACCGTCTTTGACCTGCTCCATTAGGCCCAGAACGGTAGCCTTCTGCTCTTCAGTGAGCTTGCCAGCCTCGACCATCTTGTCGAGCATCTGCTCTTTGCGTTCAGCGCAACTCTCTTCGCTAACCTCAGCGTCCCCGGTAGCTCCAATTGCGGGATCAGTCCCTCCATTTGCCGCTAGTGCCCAGAGTGCTGCCCCGAACGCTAGTGCAAAGCCTACAACTAGTAATAGCGGGGTTCGCAATCTACTGATCGTCATTTCAAGTCCTTTCCCTTTTTCCAAGTCTTTCGATTTTACAGTTCTTCACATATGTTTGCTGTCAGCATCGAACCGTTCGTACCAATGAATACCAACGCCTCCCCGGGTTCGTTTCAAGAACGGTTATACAACCTGAAGCCGCTCGGCCTTTCCGGCCCCTGACATATAACGGCTAAGCGTTGTTTGCCATCGAAAACCCCTGGGAAGATTCGAGGTACAGGGGTGTAAACGAGCGATAGTTGGAGGCAACGAAGATGAAGGTCGAGAAGTACGAGCCGGGACGTTTTTGCTGGGCCGAGCTGGCCACCACCGACACCGAGGACGCTAAGCGTTTCTATGGCGGGCTGTTCGGGTGGGCAGCAAGTGACCTGCGGATGGGCAAAAGCATGACCTACTCAATGTTCGCTCTGCACGGAGAAAGCCTTTCCGCAGCGTACCCTCAGGGGGAAACTGAAAAGTCCATGGGAATCCCTCCCACATGGCGCCTGCATATCTCGGTGGCCAATGCGGATGACACTACTACTAAGGCCCAAGAGTTGGGTGCTTTAATCGTAGTCGGTCCGATAGACGTTCAGGATAGCGGCCGAATGTCGATCATACAGGATCCGACCGGCGCACAGTTCGAGATCTGGGAGGCCAAGGCGTTCATGGGTGCCACCATCAAGCAAGAGCCGGGCGCAGTGGACTGGAATGAACTGTACTCCAGCGATTTGGCCGCCTCGACCGAGTTCTACACACAGCTTTTCGGCTGGACGGCTGATGTTTCCGAAATGCCCCAGGGTTCCTACACTGTATTCATGGACGGCGACGAGCAGGTAGCCGGGATGATGGGCAAGCCCGAGAACATCGCTGGGATGCCTGACTACTGGTCTGTCTATTTCAACGTCGCAAACTGCGATGCTGCGGTCGATAAGGTCCAAGAACTGGGCGGCAAGTTGGAGCTTGAGGCAATGGACGTGGAAGGTGTAGGTAGATTCGCCGTCCTGTCTGATCCTGAGGGAGCGGTATTCTCTGTTATGGAGGCTGCTCGAGGCAGCCGATAAACAGTTAGAGCAAATCCCCGGTCATGGCGATAAGTGGCCGGTTCGGTAGCGAGGCCAAGCGCGATGCGCCTGGCCTCGTCTCCATTTTTGGGGTATACGCTTTAAGTGGAGGTATTAACATGGCAAACCAGATTGAACAGACAATACATTTTGACGCGACCCCCCACGACGTATACGAAACCCTGATGGACTCGGGCAAGCACGCCGTGATGACCGGAGCTGCCGCCGATATCAGCCGCGATGTCGGTGGCCCCATTAAGGCATGGGGTGACTACATTATCGGTGAGAACATTGAACTGGTCCCCGACACAAAAATCGTCCAGAGATGGCGGGCCGCCGACTGGCCGTACGATCATTATTCGACAGCGACCTTCGAGCTAGTAGCGGCGGGTGACGGCACTGACCTCACCTTCAAGCAAAAGGGTGTCCCACCGGAGTCAGTCGAGGACATCACCCAGGGCTGGATCGATTCCTACTGGGATCCAATGAAAGCATACCTGTAGGGGGCTACAACTTACTCAACCGTCACGCTCTTAGCTAGATTGCGCGGCTGATCCACGTTGCAGCCCCGACGTTTGGCCACCTGATACGAGAACAGCTGAAGTGGAATGGTCTCGAGAACCGGAGATAACGTCTCGTCACATTCTGGAACCTGAAACACAACATCTGCGTATTCCGAGATTCCCGAGTCGCCTTCGTTGGCGACAAGGATGATCTTGGCCCCTCGAGCCATTGATTCTTGAACATTGCTTAGGACCTTGTCCTGAACACTGCTGCCGGTTGCCATAGCGATCACCGGTGTACCCTCTTCTATTAGGGCGATCGGACCATGTTTCATCTCTCCGGCGGCGTATCCCTCTGCATGGATATACGAGATCTCTTTCATCTTTAGGGCCCCTTCGAGGGCCACTGGATACCCCATGCCTCGACCCAAGTACAAGAAGTCGTCGAGATCAAAGAACAGTTCCGTGGCTTCACTGACTCCAGAACCTGACCCTAGAGTCCTTTCCATTTTCTCGGGCAATCCCATCAGCTCTCCTGCGATTCGTTTGTACTCGCTAGAACCAAGGGTTCCACGGGCTCTGGCAAAGAACAGCCCCACCAGGTACATCGCGGCCAGTTGCGATGTGAATGTCTTGGTGGCGGCAACACCGATCTCAGGTCCAGCCTGGGTCAGGATCAGCGCATCCGCCTCTTTGGCTAGCTGGCTGCCTACCACATTCACCACCGACAGCACTCTTGCCCCCAGCTGTTTTGCCTGCACCACTCCGGCGAGCGTATCCGCTGTTTCCCCTGATTGACTGATCGCGATGACCAAAGCGGTCTCGTCGATCAATGGATTCCTATACCGAAACTCAGACGCAACATCGATCTCGACCGGGATACGGGCCCACTTTTCTATGGCATATTTTCCAACCATGCCCGCATGGTAGGAGGTCCCACAGGCGATGATCACGATCTTGGTGATGCCTTCCAGCTCTGAGGGTGACATTTTCAGCTCATCCAAAAATACCTCCTCACCTCGGAGGCGACCACGTAGGGTGTTCCTGAATGCATCGGGCTGTTCGTGAATCTCTTTAAGCATGAAATCATCGAAGTCACCTCTTTCGGCGACACTACCGCTCCATGCAACCTCTTCAGGTGAACGATTTACGATCTGACCTGTAGCATCAAAAATGGTCACGGCGTCTGGGGTCAGTTTAGCGATCTCATTGTCCTCTAGGGTAAGGATCCTTCGAGTCTGCTCGATCATCGCGAGCGTACTGGATGCTAGAAAATTCTCGTCGACTCCTACCCCCAGCACCAGTGGGCTGTTCTTGCGGGCTGCAACTATCTGATCCGGATCGCTGCTTCGAACAGCTGCTATTGCATAGCTACCTGTCACCCTGGCCAGCGCGGCCCGAACGGCGGAGACCAGTCCATCCGCTCCTGCCCGAAGCTCATCCTCGATCAGATGCGCGATCACCTCAGAATCTGTCTCGGAAGTGAACAGGTGGCCAGCGGCCCTCAGCACGGTGCGAAGCTCGATGAAATTCTCGATTATTCCATTGTGGACCACCCATATATCTCCGCTGCAGTCACTATGAGGGTGGGCATTCAGTTCACACGGTTTGCCATGGGTTGCCCACCTGGTATGTCCTATTCCCGCAGTGCCACTAAACTCCATCTTATTCAGTTCCGCTTCGAGAGCGTCAAGATTACCTGTTGCTCTTACGGTCCGAATTCCCATGGTATCCAGGACCGCTAACCCTGATGAGTCGTAACCCCGATATTCAAGACTGCGAAGGCCCTCGAGCAATACTGGAGTACACTGGCGTTCCCCTGTGTATCCGACTATTCCACACATTTAGAGTCCCCCCTCAACTAGCGACCTATACCTTTGTAGATCAGGCCGGCCTCTAGAAGCTCATCCTTTGGTAAACAGTTCCTACCGTCTACCACGACGCGGACACCCTTATTCACAAAATCTGCGGACCGGAGACCGGCAAAGGACGCGTGGGCTGTTGCGATCAAGGCTACGTCCGCATGATCCAAAGCTTCTTCCACGCTGGCTGCTGAGGAGTGCTCGGGGGAGTGAGGGTCAAATGTAATCACTCTCATCCCCATCTGCATCAGACAATCTTGAATAATATGAGATGGACTCTCTCGGTCATCTGCCACGTCAGGCTTGTAAGTCATCCCCAGGAGGGCGACCGTACCCTGGCTGGCTGCCTTTCCTATCTCGTTCAGCCCCTCACTCACCAAGTTGGCTGTGAACTCCGGCATTCTCTCGTTGATCCTACGAGCCAGACTTAGAAAATCGTGATCAAAACCATTGGCTTTCGCGTAGTGGATCAAGTAGTAAGGATCGACTGGGATGCAATGCCCGCCAACCCCGCACCCCGGCATGTGTGGCATGAAAGCAAACGGCTTAGTGGACGCGCCTTCAATGACCTTCACCACGTCGATTCCCAGTCTTGAGAAGGACAGGGCGAGCTCGTTAACGAACGCAATGTTAATGTCTCGGAAGGCATTCTCCACGATCTTCACCGCCTCAGCCTCTTTCAGGGTACCCATTGGCCGAATCTCTGCCTCGATCACTGATTCATAGAAATCAACTGCCCGACGAAGACCGGATTCGCTCAGACTTCCTACCACTCTAGGGATGTTCGATACGTCCCATTTGGTGTCCCCTGGATTGATTCGCTCTGGGCAATGCGCGACTTGGAAATCCTGCCCGGCGATCAGACCAGAACCGTTTTCTAAGGCAGGTATGACCACTGATTCAGTCACGCCTGGATTCACTGTGGATTCAAGGATGACCAACTGCCCCCTCTGCAACCTCGATGCCACACTGGTACAGGCCGCCTCAACTATTGAGAGATCAGGCCATTTGTTTTCGTCCACCGGAGTCGGCACGCAGATTATTACTGTCGACACCTCTGTGATCAGATCAAAATCGGATGAAGCTGTTACCGGTGTCTTAGCCCAATTATTGTCGGAGGGCTCTCTGTTCAAATGGGGTGCGTTGCTTCTCAGCTCCTGAACTTTACCCTCATCGATATCTATGCCTATAAGCGGGTAGCCACTTTTTGCCACCTTCTCGGCCAAAGGCATGCCAACGTAGCCCAACCCGACCACGGCAATCGTCTCGTT
>JAUVYG010000008.1 GCA_030603185.1 Actinomycetota bacterium
TCCAGGGTTGTTTAGCCCGCTCTCGAGTAGCCGAATCCTTCTGCGACCAGAGATTCAGTAAGATCTTGCATTGAAAGAACCGAAGCCAGACTGGTATCGGGGCTACTAGTTTTCGTTGGGCTGCCCAAAAGTGTTCGTGCGACCAGCACGGATGGAAGCGCGGGGATGTTCAGACCGTCCTTATCGGACGAGATGTAGTCCGCGCGAATCACTCCTTCGGATTTATCAACTAGCTCCACACTGAACTTGCCTTTCATGGTGCCGAATAATCTCGCGCTCGCGAACAAGGGCCGAGCCCATTTGGCTAAGTTGGCAACGGTTTCTGGGGAAAGTCTTCCGATGAACCTATGTCCCAAGCCCAGAGCCCGTGACCAGATCTTTCTGTCGAAGCCCACCCACATATGGGTCGGAACACCCTTTGATCCGATCATCAGTGTTCCATCAGGAAACGAGGAGGGAAAGTTCCCGTGGAGCCTCGTGTCACCGTCAGGGTAGGTGTGTGCCTGGAGCCGCGAAAATGACGGTTCGCCAAAACCGTCATCTCTGCCCAGAGGCCCCAAGATTGCATTAACAAAACTCAGAGATATGGGGTTTGCTGAACCCATAGCCAGAAACACCTCTACCTGGGATATCTCGTCGCTCGACTGAGTATCTTGGATAATCATCTCCACGATTCCCGGAATCGTCGAGGCACCGGTTATGAAGCGGGGAGAGGCCTCGGTGGCACTCAGGTCAGCAACGAACTTCTGCACCGATTCCACGAATGAGGGACTCTCAGCTATATCGATGTAGTGCGCGTCGTTGGCCGAGCAACCCTCCAACAGAGGACGCGGATCATAGTCGAATGGACCAACTGCGTTGATCACCAAGTCGATTCCCCTCAGCGCTTCGGCGGTTTGTTTGGCGTTGAATATATCAACAATCGTGTGCTTCCCCTCGGCTGGGTGTCGCGACCCAGTAAAGATCTCTGCATTCGGAAGATACTTCTCTGTGAGCGAAACGATTCGACCGCCAAGTTCACCTGTCGCCCCAAGAACCATTACCTTGGGTTTGTTGGAATTCATCGTTGATCCACCTTTCCTAGTATGTAACCGGCTATGCCTGACAGCGGAAGAAAAATCCATCCGGTCATGAATATAGTCGCGACTGAAATGGCAGGGGGCAGCAGAAGGTATTGTTCGAGGCTTGATGCCGCGACTCTGGATGAAAGCGTGCCCCCTCCAGCAAACTTCATTACTCCCCCTGTGAGCACCAATAAAAATGGCAGGATAACATATGAGACAAGGGCGATATTGATACCGGATGCGACGTAAGGTCTTAGGCCTGTGGGCCGCATCTTCATTCGGGACCACATCAGGTGCGTGATGACGGCTGTGGTGGCCGCCATCGGAATAAGGACGAGCAAGAACTCTACCTCAGTCAATAGGGATCCTCTGAATACCGAGACGATCATGATCGGAGCCAGAATGGTGATGATGGCCGCGAGTATGGGGGCAATAGTTCTGCTCGGGGCCTTCTGGCCGAGACTTGTGAGTGCAATGGATCCTGGTCGCAGATTCTCTCTGTCTGCCTGCTGTGGATAGATCACTCGTCTATCAAGCCTCACCATTGTCCAGGCAAGGAACCCAGCCACAGGAAGGGTTATCGGACCAATGAAAAGTAGGCTGATCAATGCGAATTGAAGCCCGGTAGCTATTTCTGCAATGACAGGAGTAGCCGAGTCTGAAGAGAACACTCCCAGAAGAGTTGGGATGATTCCGAAGCTGAAATGTCCAACCAAAGCCACGGCTAGTCCTACGGAAATCCCTCTGAGCGCACCGTTCCGTCTGGGCCTGGAAATTAAGAGCCACCAGATCGGTATGGAGGCCATCGCTGATCCCAGTGCGGCCATAGCGATACCGGGAAGGATTGAGATCAACAACGCAGGATTCAGATCGTAGACAAGTATTAACGGTGTAACGATAAGGGTGTACAGCAGAATAGGTACTATGAGAGCCAGGACGGGGCCCAGATAAGTGCTTGGAAGATGTCTTGGTCTGACCTGGTGAGTCATCCCACCACCAGCTACCCTCTTGGCGATCAGAAGGGGAGGGCAAGAGTTGGCCTGGCCACCATCATGTAGAAAACGACCATGATCGCTGTGAACGCTGGTACCCCGAGCCAGAACCATTGGCGGACCTTAACCGCGTACTCACTGCTTAGCTCAGTGCCGTCAGTAAGAGCCCGGTCCGAAATATCCCTCATCTGCATCTGTAGCTTGACCACCGGAATCCAACAAGCGCCGGCGACCAGATAGAGGCCGACCGAAGCAAGGAGCCATGGGCTGGTCCAAGCGAATCCCGCCAGCAGAATCATGGCGATCCCAGATAGGGGTTGAACGATGATCGATGGGGTCGTGAACCACCAGTCAGCCACCACAACGTTCCTGTTGGTGAATGCGATGGACGGGATGTCACCGGATTTGTCTGCTCGCCACTTGTAGAATGCGGACCCGAGCCCTGTGCCAAACAGCAGAGTCGAGCTGACTATGTGGATGTACTTCGCTATCAGGTATTCCATCGTGCGAGCTTCCTTTCCTAGTCGTTGGCGAGGCTCATCATCACTAGAGTTGCTGCGATGATCGGAATGTTCTTGGTGATCGGTCCGAACGGTTCAGCCCACAAGTGCGGGAGGTTGATGGTGATGATGGTCGTGAACCCGAGAATGAGCGCCAATTGGATCAGCCCGACAAGGCGAACCTTGTAGCCTGCCAGCAAAGATATGCCCAGAAGAATCTCCAGCCCTGATGTACCGTATAGGGACAAAGATGCAAGATCACCACTAATACCAGCGTCCGCCAATAAAGCGAAGCTATCCGCGGCTGGAAAGATGAATGCACTGACGATTCCTGTGATGATCCATATGAATGCGATGCTTATCCTTAGAAGAGGACCAAGTACTGATAGGAAAGTAGCGTTCTTGTCATTGCGACTGGCCCCCGATGCCGGATGTTCTGTTGCAAAGGATTTTGGTGTGTGACCGATGACCGATTGCCACTCCTTCGAATCACCGGTGTTGCCTCTCTCAAGCATCTCCATTGCTTCAGAGTTCATCGGGCTAGAACCGACTCTATCCATCACCTTTGCCGTTAGATTCATCACAAACATCGGGATGGGTAGGGCAAGTCTATTCTTGATGCCAAGCCAACCCCTAAGGGTAAGAAGCATCTCTTTGAAGCTGATTTGACCAGAACCTACAGCCCTGATGGTCTCGTGATTCCTAATGTTTGCGTCCGTGTCGTTCCCAGCCGCAAGAGCAGTCACGCCTTTTACTAGGTCCGAGATGTGAATCGGTTGTAGTTGCTGCTGGCCTTTTCCGATCAGGGGTACTAATGGGAGGGTCGCCATCAAGCGGAACATGGCCGTACTGGCTCCGCCGGTGCCGAACACCACCGACGGCTGGACGATCACCCAATCTAGGTCGAGGCTTCGAAGGTGGTCGTCGGCTGCCTTCTTGCTGAGGTGGTAGGCAGCCGTTGCCTGCTCGTCAGCGCCCAGAGCAGATATTTGAACCACTCGGCGAACCCCTGCATTTTTACAGGCATCGAAAAGGGCACTAGGAGCTTTCGTGTGAAGAGCCTCAAAGGTTGACCGCTTTGACTCGGCGATTATCCCCACAGCATTGATGACGGCATCTACTCCCTGAAGGTGGGGGAGCCAGTCGACGGCCGAGTGGTCCGACATGAAGTCCACATGAACTGCCTCAGCTTCAGGGTGAGTATCTTTGACCGCCTCCGGACTGCGCACCGCACATCTGACTTGATGACCGGCTGCTAGCAATGCAGAGGTTAAGTTGCCTCCAATGAATCCGGTCGCTCCGGTGATCAGTATTCTCATCCTGACATCCTTACTCGGTAACGGCTCTCTTCTTCCTAGGAATGTGCTTCAAAACCGGGCAGTTCACGGTCGCGCCTCTAAGCGTCTCCAGAGATAGGACGCTATTGACCATTCGGTTCACTGACTTAAGGAATGAGTCCAAATTCTTCAATCGTTTTCTGGCGAACACGACTTCGTTGTCCTTGTTCTTTGGGGGGAGAGATTCGAGGCTCTCTTTGACGGTTTCGACGGCGAAGTCGAACTCGCGTTTCTGACGCTCGCGGGAGACTCTTCGAACTATCTTCCAGAGGTTGTCCTCTGCCTCGTAGTAGTCGCGACGGTCACCCTTAAGCCATATCTTGCTCACGAGTCCGAGTCTCTCAGCCTCACGGATGTTGAGACTGACATTTCCCTTGCTCATTGAAAGGCCGGCCGCGATGTCCTCGAGTGAAGTCGGCCCCTCTTTCAGATAGAGCAATGCGAATACCGAGCCCATACTTTTTTGTAGGCCCCATGACTGAAAGAGCTGCCCGATTCCCTCGGAGAAACTATCCGAGGCCTGCTCAATGGAGTGATCCATGCAACCAACCTTTAGGAACGTTTAATAGATACTAAACGATACTAACGTCCATTTGACCTGAATGTCAATAGAGGTAGATGGGCTAGTGGTTAGAAGTTGCGCTCTGAGCCGCGGAAATAGGCATCCCGCAGACTCACCTGTGAGTCCTGGTAAAGGGTGCGCCATGTGTCTGGGCGATGGTCGAGACTGATCTGCTCTAGGTACTCGCAGTGGATGGCTGGAGTCCCACCCTTTTCCTCCTGGTTCATATTGCTGAATACCGAGCTTGCGCTCTCGAACTTTTCAATAGCGTTCGCCGCATGGACCGCTGTTAGGGGAGTGGCCATCCGGTCGTTCGAGGTTGCGGGATCGTGGTGGCGATAGACGGCCTCGATCATTTCATCCGGGAAACCCCATAACCCGAGAAGGCAGCCTCCGACTTGAGCGTGATCGACGCCGAAGATAGCCTTCTCGGCGTCGAGGATCGGCGCGCGATACTCCCAGGCATAGCTTCGAGCGTCGCCGTACTCATCAGGGAATTTATCCGCTAGGACAAGTCGTCCAATGTCATGAAGGAATCCGGCCACATAGGATACGTCGACCATATCCCTCATCAGACCCTCTTTCAGGGCTATGCTGCGCGCAAGCAGTCCAACGTTAACGCTGTGATCCATCAGAGCATCCGCATCCAAGCCAGAAACCGAGAACAAGCTGGTCTTAGAAAAAATCCCACTTGCAAGGACCATACCGGTGATTGTGTTCAGGCCAAGAACAAAGACTGCGTGACCTACGTCCATCACTTTTGAGTTGAAGGCGAAGAAGGGGGAGTTGGCCAGCTGGAGAATCTTCGAGGACATCTGGAGGTCTCTGGAAATAATGACTCCCACACGCTCAAGAGAGCCCGAGGGCTTGTTTATCTCAGTGACGATCTCAGAATATAGGGCCGGGAGGCTCGGGATGCTGTCAATTCTGCCCACGATCTCCTGCAAGGGTTCTGAGTAGATCTCGGTCATCAGTTTTCTCAGTCGATTGACGATCTCCAGAAGCTTCCGGACATCTACTGGCGCAAGAAGGTATTGGTGGACGAGGATTGTCGGCATGAATATGTCACGGCTCTTAAAGAGATTCTCGGCCATGATTCTGATGGCCCCCGGATTTGTATCCGCCATTAGCTTGAACAGTTTCTCGGTGGGGTCACCTTGGATCTTTGGCTTGCCGATCATGACATCGATACGGGTAGACGTGATGGCACGCTCAGCATCTAAGAGAGTTTTGCAGCACGTAGTTGTCCAGGCTGGCGTCAACTCCGAGAGTTGATCCACCAGATGGCGTGCGGCCTGAGTATCGTCATCGATGTAAAGAAGGTGCATGTATCTTCATCCTTGAAGCTGCCTCTTACATATTATATCGGCAGGTAGGCCTCGGAAGCGTAGGGGCAGTAGCCTACGTGAGCTAGGTCACACCAGAAGGGTGAGCTGAGACATATTATTCGTTGTGGTAGATTCCGTTCATGGGGTTACAGGTTGTCGGAGCAGGACATGGCCGGACAGGCACATACTCCCAGAAGCTGGCTCTTGAAAAGCTTCTGGTGGCTCCCTGTTATCACATGCGTGAGGTCTTTGGGCGTAAGTCGGACGTTGAAATGTGGCGCCAGGCGGCTGATGGTGTGATGCCCGACTGGAATCAGTTCTTCGATGGCTATGCGGCCGCGGTCGACTGGCCTGTGGCCCTGTTCTGGGAAGAGATCGCAGCGGCATTTCCCGACGCGCTGGTTCTGCTTTCAGTGCGTGACGCCGAAGAATGGTGGACCAGTGCATCTAACACCATATTCAATTCCGATAAACAGACCGAAAGCCCTGCCTTCCAGGAAATGGTCTCTGCCATTACGGATAACCGCTTCACCCCCGACTATCTGGACAAGGATGCCTCGATAGCCGCATTCAATGCGCACAACCAGAGTGTGCGGGATTCCATCCCGGAGTCGCGGCTTCTTGAATACTCTGTAGACCAGGGCTGGGAGCCGCTCTGCCATGCCCTCGACCTCCCCATCCCCGATGAACCCTTCCCGGTCTCGAATACCAGTGAAGAGTGGGGCAAGAAAAAGAAGGGCGCTTTTACATCAGTTACGGATGAGTGAATGCCGATATGTGGTCTATAGTCCGCAAATTACTTACTCCCATGAAGGAGGAGCAACTCTATGTCCATGCTTGAGAGTGCAAGAGCTCAGTTAGATTCGATCAGAGACCGTATAGACATTAGCGACGAGACCTGGAAGATACTGGATACCCCCAAGGCGTCCCTTGAGGTCAGCATTCCCGTTCGCCGAACTAACGGCAGCTTGGATCTGTATAAGGGCTATCGTGTTCACCACAACGACAGCCTCGGACCGGCAAAAGGGGGAATCAGGTTCCATCCAAGCGTCACCATAGTCGAAGCTCAAGCGTTGGCGTTCCTCATGACCTTCAAATGCTCTCTTCTGGGCCTTCCATACGGCGGTGCAAAGGGTGGGGTCCAGGTGGATCCGAAGGAGCTCGACAAGCACGAGCTACACAGCTTGAGCCGCGGCTACATCAGCGCCTTTTACAACTTCATCGGGCCGGACATCGATATTCCAGCCCCCGATGTTTACACCAACGAGATGGTGATGGGCTGGATGGTTGATCAGTACGAGAAGATCGCCCGCAGCAAAGCTCCAGGGGCCCTAACGGGCAAGCCGCTATCTCGTGGAGGTAGCCTTGGTCGTGACGACGCTACTGCCAGGGGCGCCTATTACATCATCTGCGAGATGGTCAAAGAAATGGGGAAGAAGCCACCGGAAGTGACTATTGCTGTTCAGGGATTCGGTAACGCCGGGTACAACATCGCGAAGCTACTGTTCATGGACGGATTCAAGATTGTCGCCCTTAGTGACTCCAAGGGAGGGACCTTCACATCGTCAGACTCTCTGATTCCAGACGCGATCATGGATGCCAAGCAGCAGCTTGGCATCGTGGCCGAGATGTACTGCGAGCAGAGTATCTGCGATGCGGTTGAAGAGAACATCATCTCTAATGAGGAGCTTCTAGAGATGGACGTGGACATCCTGATTCCCGCTGCTATCGAGAATCAGATCAACATGGATAACGTGGACAGGATCAAGGCGCGCATGATCGTTGAGCTTGCCAATGGCCCCATCAGCGCTGAGGCCCACATAGCACTGTCTGACCGCGGAGTGACAGTAGTGCCGGATATTCTCGCAAACGCAGGTGGCGTGGTCGTCAGCTACTTCGAGTGGCTACAGAACAGGTCATCCTACTACTGGTCCATCGAACGGGTTCACGAGGAGCTAAGAGAGCGTATGTTGGTCGCCTATCATGACCTAAAGGGAGTCCAAAAACGTCATGATGTCGACCTGCGAGCCGCAGCCTACATTCGGTCCACCCGGCGGTTAGCGGCCTCCATCGAGGCCGGTGGAACCAAAGAGTTCTTCGAGCGCAAATAGCGGTTACTCAATGCCCTTGATTGGACTATGGTTGTAGTTAGTCCGGCGAACACGAGTTCGAATTCACAGAGGTGTGTCGGTGTCGCAGATCAAGCTCGGAAAAGACCAATCAGCGGTGATGGACGCCATCATCCACTCGGACGAACACTGTTTTATCACTGGTCGCGCCGGCACCGGTAAAACGGTCCTACTCGAAGCATTCAGAGATGCATCCACCAAGAAGCTAGTTGTCGTGGCGCCGACGGGGGTCGCAGCGATCAATGTTCGGGGTCAGACCATTCACTCGCTGTTCAGGGTCCCGCCTGGATTCCACGGTGACAGGTCTCCTGACATCAATGAGAAACTCAAGACCTTGCTCTCAGCCATCGAGGTGCTGGTTATCGATGAGGTATCAATGGTTAGAGCCGACTTGTTGGACTTTATCGACAGGTCCCTCCGGATCGCGCGCGGCGCGAAAGATACCCCATTTGGTGGCGTTCAAGTCGTAATGTTCGGGGATCCGTATCAATTGCCGCCGGTCGTTGAAGGGCCTCAGCTAGAGAGCTACTTTGCGGAAAATCATGGTGGACCTTACTTCTTTAATGCCAATGTTTGGACCGAGTCTGATCTAACCGTTTATGAGTTGCGCGAGGTGTTCAGACAAAAGGACGATGCGTTCATTCATCTGCTCGATCGAGTAAGAGTCGGAGAGATTGATTCGCACGAGATCAGTGAACTCAACGAGCTTGTCACCGATAAGATGCCATCCGGGGTCACCCTGACCCTGGCTACTACCAACCGCATGGTCAACAAGATCAATCACCTTCGTCTGGGCGGACTTAAGGGGAGCGCTGGAGAGTTCAAGGCTATCGTCGAGGGAAAGGTCAACGACAAGGCCTTTCCGACTGACCATCTGCTTAAGCTCAAGAAGGGCGCTCAGATCATGCTGGTGCGCAATGACCCTGAGCGTCGGTGGGTCAATGGAACTATGGGGCTCATTCATTCGCTTGGATACGATCGCATCAACGTGGATATTGATGGCTCAGTTCACGCTGTTGAAAAAGAGAGCTGGCAAAGCATTAAGTACAGTTACGAAAAGAAGACGAAGACTGTACGTGAAGAGGTCGCTGGTTCTTTTGAGCAGTTCCCCTTGCGTCTTGCCTGGGCGGTTACCATTCACAAGTCCCAAGGTCAGACGTTTGACTCTGTGGTGGTCGACACCGAAGGTGGCGCCTTCGCCAGCGGTCAGCTTTATGTTGCCCTAAGCAGGTGCAAGGATCGAAAAGGTCTACATCTTCGAAGACCACTCACCCAGAGGGACGTGATTGTGGATCCGATCGTTCGTGATTTCATGAGCCGGCTCGATCAGACAGGGAGCTCTCCAGCCTACCTCTGATCCCTTCGTTGGCCAGGATCACCAGTCGATTATGAGCCCTTGTCACACCAATATAGAGTAGGTCCTAATCCCGCTCATCCTCGAATCTGTCCACATCTGGGCAATATCTCGCATTGCTCCAGAATGTCCCGGATTCCGACAATCTCTTTGGACTTCGAGCCTATCTGTGGCATTCTTCGCATAGTGTTCATGAAATGTACATTAACTCGCGAGGTGACAATGAAAGTTCGGTTCGTTTTATTGGCTGCATTCATACTGGCTGCGGTCACAATATCCGCTGGTTGCCCAGCTGCTGGAACAAGTGATGCAGACGCAGACGCTCACGCCATGATCGACCAGTTGATCGAAGACGGCATCAAGGGTGCGGACAGCGCCAAGCTAGTCGAGTGGAACGATTCAATGCCCGCCAAGCAGTTGATGACCCTACCTTCAGAGGACTCAGAGGAGACTGACGCTCTAATTGAGGCTTTCGGAGAGGGCGCTGTAGTAGCTGAAGTTGAAATGGGCGGAGAGTTCGGAAAGGTTCAGTTCCTTGGCTATGAAGAACTGCCTGCTGAAGATCTTAATGCTGACTTCACCGAGGACGATCTAGACCATCCGATGGTTGCTTTCTGGGAGTCCGACGGAGAGGTCCAGGACGAGAATTACGATGAGATCCTTGCCGAGGAAGAGGACAATCCTTTCCTCGACTAATCCGGAGAACATTTTCTTAGGATAGTAGTTATTAGGAACCCCGGCGGATATTCCGCCGGGGTTCTTTGTTTTTCGGACATACGGTTTCCATACCGTGTCGAATCGATTACAACTGTTGAATAGAGAATTCGATATAAGGGGTGGCAGTTTGACGAGAGTCAGTAAGTTCATGGGAAATTGGCGACTTATCGCTATGGTGATCGCCCTATTAGCAATTATGATGGTCGCTGCTGGTTGCCCAGAGGACCAGACTGCAAGCGAAGACTCATCCGAGAGTAGTGAATCAGAGCAGTCAGAGGATAGCAGGTCCGACGACTCTGATGAGGATGTGGACGAAGAGACCGATGAAGCTGCCGAGGACACCAGCGACGAAGAAGCCAGCGATGAAGAGGATGACTCCGATTCGAGCGAAAGCACTGCAGGTCAGCTATACGATTCCATCGAGGTAGGGATGACCAGAGAGCAAGTGGAGGAACTTGCGGGCAGGTCGCCTACTATGACGAACGAGCTCGAGACTGAGTCGCTTGGCAAGATCGTCAATCTTATCTACCAGTCAGGGCCGTCGACACAGCCGGATGTTGTCACCATTTCGCTCGAAGGGGACGAAGTGATGACCGTTGTTCTAGGCGAATGGACAGACGGTTCCATCAACACAAAGATCAAGGGTATCGGTCTCTAGAGTCACTGGCTCAGGGGCTCTCTGCCGTTTACCTCAACCTGCATACGGGTACTTTTAACTCAGAAGGTACACTTGCTGAATGAGGTTATGTCATGCCAGAAGAACAGCAGGATTACGATCATCCACACGAGGCTCATCATCACCCAAATGAAGAGAACGACCACGAGGTAGTCGATAGGCCGGGCTTCTTTGTCGGAGGGCTACTGGGATTCATCGCAGGATCCCTAGTGGTTGTGATCGTCGGGCTACTTGTACTGCTAGCTACTGGCGTTATTGGGGGCGCAACGGCACCCTAGTCCTAGCAGGGCGCGGTTATTGTCCGGGATTGCCTTGAAGCGCGGGGTAGCCTTGGTTTGCTTGGATTATAGGCGCATCGGCCAGGTACCATTTAATGCCCAGAATGATCGGCATGACGATAACCGAAGGAATAGATTTCCAAATACTGATTCCATGCACAGTCGAAGTGCCGATTACGTAAAGAACTAGGCCATAGACCGTTGCCAGTCGGCGTTATTCCGCCCTAAAAGCCTACTCGGATGCTTCCGGCTCGTCTTTGCCGGTCAGAGTCCTAATGTAGTTCACGAGATTCCAGCGATCTTCAGGAGAGATGCCACCCTTCCATGCAGGCATCGGAGTGCCCTGTCGGCCATTGGTAATGGTGTCGAAGATCTCCCCATCGGCCTTTTCTTGCGTGAGCTCTGAAGTAAGATTGGCCGGATTGACCACTAGTTCGGTGCTTGCAGAGCCGTCCCCGAGGCCAGACTCTCCATGGCAGGTAACACAGGTTTTCAGGTATACCTCTTCACCGCGGGCTATGGATTCGATATCTGCGACGACTGGATTGCTGAGCGAGGCTGGGTCCTCGTCATCAGACGGCTCATCGATCTCTGTCTCGTCAGCGTCCTCTGGGGCCTCGGTGCCTGTGCCCTCAGTGGTATCGCTGGCAGGACAACCGATAGCCGTAGTGGCTAGGGCTAGGATCGCGATCAGGACGAGTAATATTCTCAGCTGCATTCAAAAAACCTTTCATGGCTCAGTCAGAAGTAGATAGAGAGCAGGATACTACGTGGGAGGCCTAACGCGCTACAGAAGCCCCCTCTTCAATGGTGAACTCCGCTTCCGTCGGCCTTACTTGGTCCGGCTCCAAAGACGCACTCACCTCGTACGAACCTTCAGCCCATAACCCACCAGGGGGAGTCAGTAGAAGGATTACGCCAGCCTTCCCTGACTTGACTGCAAGGGATGATTCTCTCACGGTTCTTCTTTGGTCGTCGTCAACAAGCTCAACGTGCATTTCAACTTTGTCGCCTGGGGTGGAGTTGACCAGGTCAGCAATGATATAGATCTCTGGCTCATCTATCCCGTATACATCGGCTGGGACTCCGCATTTAGAGTCGATTAATTCTTCGCAGATGGTTAGTTGAGCTACTGCAGGTGGTCGCTTAGACCGCATACTGAATGTGCGACCCACTGATTCCGAATCGGGAGCGTCCAGCTCAGCACTTATCTCATACTCGCCCACAGGCCATTCGCCGATTGGCGGTGCAGGTTTGGGCAGCTCTACGATCACCCGCTGCGCCTTATTGGATACCTCGACAAAATTGCGGTACACGATGACTCTATCGCCCTCGAGGTGGCGAAGAGTGAGGCGTAGACCCGTTGTAGGCTCAAAGCCGGTGTGGTCGATTGCAACGAAAATGGAGGAAGCGGCAGAGTCCAGCACATCCTGATCTTCAAGACAGGATAAGTCAGTGGCCTCCTCGCATACCTCGAGAGAAGTAATCTCTGGGGGCACCGTTGGGCAGCCGGTAGTTATGAGAACGAATATAAATAGAAGTCCAAATGCTGTAGAGCGAACCAATTGAATTACCACCTCAACCCCTAACTTTACCCGATGCTGGGGAGGTATTGCTGCAAATTCTAGACGTCGTGAGGAGCGTCACATGGTATGGGCTACGGGAGGAGGGTGACTCGCAGTGTCATGCTTTCCCCCTTGGTGATAAGGTGCGCAAATGACGAACAACCCTCATAGCCGGAGAATTCAGAATATCTTACTGATGGGCTTGATGTCAGCTGTGTGGCTAGTTGTTGCCGCCGGGTGCTCTGCTCCCGCAGAGCGAGATCATGCGCGAGAGCTCGCGCAATTCGACATTGCCGATCCATCCAAGAGCGAAATACAGGACTATCAGGTCTACATTGATTCCTTTCTCGAGAGGACCTCTAGCTCAGAGGACGAGATATTCGATGCGCTTGTTTTTACTCACATCAACGCCAGAAAGCTTCCTACAGATCTCGCCATGATCGAGGTGCTCGTGGGTATTGAGGAGTACTTGACCGAAACTGAAGAAGAGAACAACCGGCGTCAGCTCGTCCAAGACGTGGATTTTATCACCGTCTCGACGAAGTGGCTGACGCTCAGGGCAGAGTAACCACACTGGGCTACGTTTGGTCAGGGAGCTTAGCGCGTAGCAGTACTTCGAAGGCCCAGATCATGGCGGGAAGAATGAGTAGCAGCTCTTTGTACTCAGTGTTCTGCCAGAGTCTTAGCATGATATGGCCCTGATGGAGCAGGATCGCCTGGATCGCAATCACACCCACGAATGCCACGGCCATCATGGCTAGCTCGAACGTCAGGGCCTTCGAGCGAATCGCTTCCAGGGTGTAGAAACCGAGGATCAGTACGGTCACGAAGATGGCAATCTGAGTGGGTATCTGGTCCCATTCTCCGTAGTTGAATGCCACTGCCGGAGCCATCAGGAATATGAAGGCTCTGCTTGGAATGACCGCCTTCAGCCAGGGAAGTGACCTCAACCAGTTCGTTCTGTCGGCAATGAAAGCCAGAAGGACGAACCAGATAAAACTCCCGAAGTAGAAGAGGATCTCAGACTGATTGGTCACAAAGTTGTGAAGGTTGGTTTCTCCCTGCAAGTTCTGCCCGAAGTGACCCGTTGTCTCAAAACCGAACAAGCGTTGACCCCAGGATATCTCCTCTAACGCGACTATTAGAAATCCGATCGCGGGAAGGGCGATGACGGCAAGGGTGGCGAGCGACTTTCGCCTCAACCTACTTCGAATCAGCGCGATCGCCATCGCTGCTGCGCCAGCTGCGAGCATCCAAAACTCAGAAGCCTCAATGAACGAGTCCTCGCGAGCAAACCATCCGAACAGTATCGGGCTGTAATGAAAGAGGCCGATAAAGTAGACGGCTATACCGACCACCAGGGGAACTAGAGCGTACGACCAAGAGGGTGATGACCCTTCTGGTGGCCAACCATGCCCTCGTGGGTTAGTCCGAAGGATGTACGAGACGATGAGCGCCGAGGCGACTAGTATAGCTAGGGACCTAAGGTTGAAGACGAGGGTGAGCTCGGGGTGCCCCTTCTGGGAGAAGATCCGGTCGAATACGACCAGATCCACCAGGGCGATCAGGCTGATGATCGTCACCGCGATCACTAGCCTTTTATGCGAGTTAAGCTTTAACATTTGTTCGATATTAGCAGCTAAAGATGGTCAGTCGAGCAATACGCTATCCGGATGGAAGTCGCTCCGTGCGAACCAGAATGCTTGAGTGGCGGTCAACTCGATCAGAACAGAACCTGAAAGTGACCCATGTGGCCGCTCCGGTAATCGTGGACCAGGTGGAACCTGTTTCGACATCTTTCATGACGAACCTGTCATGAGTCTGGAATGTTAGCTCTTCACCTTTGGACGTCGCGATGAATGCATCTCCACCTTGTAGTTAGCCGCGAATCCATAGCACTATTTGGATGCAGACGGTCAGGACGAGGGATCCCCAAGGCGGTGGAAAGGCGCGAATGTCCTTCCACCTCCCTCATAGAAGGTGCTGAAGAACTCAAGCATGTTCAGTCGAAGCGAGTGAAGGGTTGGACTGAATGCTGACATCACAAGGTTTAAGGAATGGATCGTGATGGCGATCAGTGCGGCGTAGAGGACGTTGTCTGTCATTCCGGCCATCTCATTGGCAACCAAGGCGAGGAAGGCGCTGGCAAGCCCAAGAGCCATCAGCCTGGTGTAGCTTGCGATGTTTCGAATCGTGTCTACAAGCTTCATTAGGAACATGGTCGGACCACTGCTGACCGCGACAACAAGAACACCCACAGCAAGTATCCCCCAACCGGATTCTGACACGAACGGTGCGGAGCCTCCGCTCAGTACCCAACCTCCAAGAACAGCTAGGCCCGTGATCACAAGAAGATCCCCAGCGTTTGCTAAGCGTCTGCCTTTGTCCCCGAATCTGTACGAATTAATGATCCCCATGATCAAACCCAGAATGAGATGCATCACGCCGATGGAAAGGCTGATGACCAAGAGCGGGATCACCATATTCGCGCTTGTGCGATGGATGGTGACGGGTAAAACTTCAGCCACCAGACGATTGGGCCCGAAGAACTCACCGTAGAGTAGCCCAAAAATGACAGCAGTCAGGCCAGCCATGATTAATATTTGAGCCCCTGCCCTGATACCGGGCCTACCTCGATAGCGGTACCAGATGGCGCTGGATATCAGGGCAATAAGCAACCCATAGCCAGCATCGCCGACAATGAATCCAAAGAAGAACAGGAAGAACAGTGAGAGGAATGGGGTAGGGTCGATCCCTCCGTATCTGGGCATCTCAAAGAGTGGTAGAAGGGCCTCGAACGGCTTGAATAGCCATGAATTGTGCAAGGATACCGGAACAGAGGATAGCTCCCATGATTCTATTGGGTGCTCCTCGAGGATCAACTGACCACCTAGCTGAGCATCTAGCGTTTGCCGAGCCGAGCTAATTTCATGTCTGGGCATCCAACCTTTGATCACAAACGTCAAGTCAGTCTGCCCTAGGGTCGATATTCCATGCAGTTCTTCTAGGCGATCCTGAACAGTATCTCTGAGCCGCCTCAGCGCGGGTCCGTGAGCTTCGCCGATTTGTTTCAGCTCCGCCTCTTTAGCGTCGATGGCGTCGGGGAGTGTCAAGATAAGGGCCTGGATCTCGGTGGACATATCATCGTATGAGCTGTGGGCTGTTGTCTTCGGTAGGCGGATCTCTTCGATCTCATCAGTCCAGATGAGCTTATGGATCTCTGGCGAGTAGATGCGTTTGAATATAATGACGGCAGCAATGGTGGTGGAGCCGACAGGGGCGGTGGTCAAGATTACATTTCCCTGGGTCACAGAGCCTAACTCTGCCTCGATATCGTCCAGCAGGTCCGAGTATCTGCGATTGATCAGAAGGGCTATGGTCTCGTAACCCGTGACAGGGCTGTATCGTCTCAGCAGGGGCGAGAATGTAGTCAGTACGGAAGAGTACTTTTGAGCCTGTGATAACTGTCTATGTAAACCCCTGAGCGCGACTTCAAGCCCGTCGATTCTGGGGCTTAGATCATCAAGTGTTTCATTGGACGTGATCAATAGTCGATCGTTCGAGATCGTTTGGTTTACTAGGCCAGGGTCAGGCAGGTCATTCAGACGCTCAGGCTCATAGTGCTCGAGTGAGGAAATCGCTTGGTTAAGACGCGTAACGGTGGCTTCCAGATTTCTGCGTAGGATATCGGACTTTCTGTCCAGGGTCATTCGGGAGTAGAGCGGGGGCGCCCCGTCGGGGCGCGCCTTCACAGCCTCGTTATACGCATCTTCAAGGTGGACAGCTCCGAGGTCGTGGACAGCACTGATGGTTGCGTGCACATGCTGCTTCGGTCCGATTATGGAAACCTTGCACATTCTCACTATCAACTGAATGGCCCCCTTCGCACTGTTACCATCCCCAATTGCGCGAAGGGTCTAACCTGCTCTAGGCAGCAGGCCTAGTGGTCTGAGCGGAGCACGGCGGAATGCTCGGTGGCGGGGGAGTGATCAGGGGCCGAATCGTGTTCCAATCCGCTGTTGACGACCCAAGCCAGAACCAATATCACGATGACGGTTATTATGCTAAGTATTATGGCGCCTGGGTCGACACCGGATGAACCTCCACCACTCATTGGTCGGTGACTCCTTGCTAGTTGTCGAATAGAGTAATGCCAAGGATTTTAACACTGAGGAGTCACGGTTGAGAGTTGTTGTGTTCGGTGCCAGCGGTAGGGTCGGTAGTGCGTTTTGTGAATACGCAGCTCGTTGGTATGAAGTGGTTCCTATCAAAAGGCCCGAGTCTGATGTTCTGAGCGAGGGGGACGTCGCTGCAGCTGTTTCAGGGGCTGATGCTGTCTGTGTGGCTCTGGGCGTGCGTGGTTTTGCTGACTCTTCTGGCACTTTCGTGGATGCGATCAAATCGATCGTAGAGAAATCCGTTGAGGCAGGCGTAAGCCGCTTAGTGACAGTCGCTCTGTCCGGTATCCTGCCGGCGGGCGATCCCAACGCAGGCGGCAATGGCCTGAGGATGGATCAAGAGGGTTACCCCGAGGTCTTCCTGGAGTCTTCACGCCAGCACTTAGAGGCGTATGAGGCCATTCGAGACAGTGGGCTTGATTACACCGTGATCTGTCCTCCTCATATGCCGCATGGCGAGAGGACGGGGGAATATCGCGTAGCCGACGAATCTCGACCCGACAATACGACTCAGATATCTGTGGAGGATGTAGCAGATCTCATGTTGGCCAGTCTCGATAGCACGGCTCACAGCATGAAAAGGGTCGGGGTCTCGTACTAGTTCGCTGCTTCGACCACCAATGAGCGCATAGAAACCGAACCGTGCTGAAAGCCCTCGTGTGGGTATCGCACTCGCTCGTTCTCTTGCTGCATTCCTAGTATGCAAAGCAGAGGAAGGTAATGTTCATTCGTCGGCACGCAAAGATCTGCTTGTTTGGTGATCTCCTGATAATCGATCAGGGCCTTGTGATCCTTGTGGTCGATCAATGACTTCACCTTTGAGTCGAATTCAACAGCCCATTCAACAGGTTCGGCCTCTTGATCAGGGTTTACGCGACCAAGGTTGTGCACGATGTTGCCGCTGCCGACGAAGAGGACTCCCTCAGAGCGCAGAGGTGCTAGATATCGACCGATCTCATAATGCTGTTTCGGGTGTTTTGTGAAGTCGAGCGAGACCTGTGTGACAGGTATGTCAGAGTCGGGAAATAGATGAGTGAGAACCACCCAGCTTCCGTGGTCGAACCCCCATGAACCACATGCATCAGCAGTATTTCCGCTTAGGAGTTTGCTGATCGTCCCTGCTACCTCAGTCGCGCCATCCGCCGGATACTTCAGGTTATACAACTCAGGCGGGAATCCGTAGAAATCATAGAGGGTTCTAGGGCGCTCATTACACAGCACGAGGGTCTCAGGGGCCTGCCAGTGGGCGCTGAAGACCACAATTGCCTTGGGGGGCTCAAGGTCAGCGCCGACCTCATGCATAGCCCGAGTTGCGGGATTATCCTGCAAAGCATTCATGGGCGAGCCATGGCCCACGAACAATGCTGGAGTTAGCTGAGACAAATCGGCTCCTATCTAAACCATTCTGGAAGCCATATTACAGCGTATTGTCGGGTATCTATATTTTGCCTGTTAAATAGCGGGACAGAAGGAGTGCGAGTAATGCCACAGACGATCTGGAAGGGCGCCCTAGGGTTCGGACTGGTGAATATTCCAGTCAGGGTGGTAGCCGCAACTCACTCAGAGGATGTTCATTTTCATTTTCTTCACGGTGAAGACAGTGGCCCGATCAAACAGCTTCGGCGATGTACCATCTGTGGCGAAGAGGTTCCCTACTCTGATCTGGTTAAGGGCTACGAGTACGAAAAGGGAAGTTATGTGGTGATCGGTGAGGAAGACCTCTCTGCAGTCCCTCTCAGCACGACTAAGGTTATCGAGATCGTCTCCTTCATCCCAGTCGGACAAGTGGACCCGATCTATTACGACAAGAGCTACTTTCTGGCCCCCGAAAAGAATGCCGTCAAACCGTACGCTCTTTTAGGACAGGCGATGGAGGCAACAGGGAAGGTGGCACTGGCTAAAGTCTCGCTTCGCCAGAAAGAGAGAATGGCGGTCGTCAGGCCATACATGGATGCGTTCATGATGGAGACCATGCATTATCCAGATGAGGTAAGGGAGCCTGCGTTCCCTGAGCTTGATGACACTGCCGGAAGCGACGCTGTGCAAGCCGAGGTCGACATGGCCGTTCAGCTCATTGAAGGTCTTGCCGGAGACTTCTCGCCCGGGGAGCACCACGACAGATACCGCGAGGCACTTCTAGGAGTAATTGATAAGAAGATCGCCGGCGAAGAGATAGTCGCGCCCCAGATAAAAGAGGAAGGCAAAGTAGTCGACCTTATGGCGGCACTCAAAGAGAGTGTTGCCCGTATCCGGGCCGACGAGAAGACCGGATAGCAGGAGAAAAGGCGCACCATGGCTGAAGAGGGCGTAATCGTAGATGTTGAAGGCAGACGATTACGCCTGAAGAAGTTGGACAAGATCCTGTGGCCAGACGAGGGGTATACCAAGGCCGATCTATACGAGTACTACACGCTTGTCGGGCCGTACATGCTGCCACACCTCAAAGATCGGCCGGTCACTCTTCATCGGCACCCTCATGGTATTCATGGTGAGGAGTTCTATCAGAAGGACGCTCCCCCGGGGAAACCTGATTGGGTGGATACATGGCGACATCACTTCAAGGATGTCGACCGCGATGCGGATCTGATCTTGGTCAATGATCTAGCATCTCTAGTGTGGGTAGTGAGTCTAGCTAGTATTGAGATCCACACCTGGCTGTCGAGAGCCACTGCCATTAAATCTCCTGATTATGCAGTGTTCGACTTGGATCCGGCGCAGCCTGCCGGATTCAAAGAAGCTTTCGAAGTCGCTCAGGTCATTAGGGCCGCTATCGCGGAATTCGACCTGACAGCATTACCTAAGACCAGTGGAAGCAAAGGGCTACAGCTGTTCGTGCCGGTGGGGGAGGGTTACAGCTACAAGCAGATTCGTGACTTTGTGGAATTCATCGGGAGAGCGGTCGGGAAAGCGATGCCGGATCTGGTGACTTGGGAATGGGCGGTAGCCGCGAGGTCAGGGAAGGTGCGGATCGACTACACCCAGAACGTGTTCGGTAAGACCATGGTGGCCCCGTACAGCGCACGCCCGGTACCGGGCGCAAAAGTGTCCACACCTGTCACCTGGGATGAGCTTGCGGCTGGAGTCACCAACCACGATTTTGATATCAAGAATGTGCCCCAGAGACTCAGAGAAGTCGGGGATCTATTCGCTCCGCTTCTTTTGGGTGGGCAGAGTCTGGCACAGGTTTTGGAGGTTATCGATGGGAACCCATGAGTTCTTACCTCCCATGCTTGCCACGCTGGGGGCCGAAGCATTCGACTCAGAAGAGTTTTGGTTCGAACCAAAATGGGATGGAATGCGAGTGCTCCTGGTGCTCGCAGAAGGCGAAGTCAGACTTTACTCGCGCAACGGCAATGACGTCACGATCGGTTTTCCCGAGTTCAAAACCTCGGTCGAGTCCCATGGGACCGATTTTCAGGGTGTGACCATTTTAGATGGCGAGATTATTCTGATGGGCCCCGACGGGCTTCCAGACTTCGAGCTTCTTTCTAACCGATTCGGAGTTTCATCCGGCTCCGTCGCCCTACGACTTGCCGCTGACTCACCTTGCAACCTGGTTCTGTTCGACTGTCTCGTTTCGGGTGGTGCGGACATCACGACCCGACCTCTGACCGACAGAAGGGTCACTCTTGAGAATATTCATCGCACTCACTTCCGCGACGATCCCCGAGTAGTGCTTTCCGAGATCACCAGAGGTACGGGCAGGGCCCTGTTCGCCGCGGTAAGCCAGTTGGGGATGGAGGGGGTAGTAGCCAAGCGTACCGCCAGCAGATATCAGCCTGGGGTACGAAGTCAGGACTGGGTAAAGATCAAGGTGGTCCGTGAGGACGACTTTATTGTGATCGGGTGGACAGAAGGGAAGGGAGCGCGCTCAGGCGGGCTAGGCGCGCTGATCCTCGGTAGCTGGGATGACAACGACATACGTTGCGTCGGATCAGTCGGCACCGGATTTGATCAAGTGAAGATGAGGTCGCTGCTGTCCACTCTGAGCGACATCGCGGTAGAAGAGCCTGACCAGGCGATCATTTGCGAGTCTATTGCGGAATACGACCCCGACCCGGTATCTCATTGGGTCGAACCGAAAATCGTCGTAACCGTTGCGTTCTCGCAATTCACTCGAGGTGCCAGGTTGCGACACCCTTCTTATAAGACTGTACGCATAGACAAGAATCCTCGCGACTGTCGGTTGGACCCAACCTTCATGGGGAAGAATCCGGACAAATAGTAAGCGATCAGGGAGGTGTTGAAATGGTTCAGCAGATCAGTGAGATGCGTCGCATCGACTTTCAAAAGGACCTCAAAGAATTATACTCCGCGAATTTCAAGGGTATACGTCAAGTAGTGGTACAGGGCGGACAGTTTCTTAAGTATCGGGCGACAGGATCACCGGGTGGGCCAGAGTTCACAGAGGGTATTGGTCAGCTGTATACCGCAGCATACACACTCAAGTTCATGCTCAAAGAAGAGGGAATCGATTACAAGGTGTCGAAACTAGAATGCGTATACGAGATAGCCGATCCGACCACCCTAAAGATGGAGGAATGGACTTGGGACCTGCTGATCAGAATCCCAGACCGGGTAGATGAAGAGCGCCTAGCTCAGGCAATCAAAGCTGCCGAGGCCCGGGGAAAATCAGCCCACAATGTCTCTCTTGCCGAGGTGAGCGAAGGAACCTGCATTCAAAAAATACACCTGGGTCCGTATGACACTATCGGAGGTTCCTATGGGGAGCTTGACGGATACATGGCCGACAACGAATTGATGGCCAGTGGGCCCGCTCATGAGATTTATATATCAGATCCCGGTAGGACCGCCCCAGAACGACTCAAGACTCTTGCGAGAATGCCCGTCAGCAAACATTGATAGAAGCAGTTTGTGGGCGCATAATATCTCCTCTATAGTCGTGCGGGTCGGGGGGTGAAGTTTGCATCAAATACGGGTTTTTATAGCCGCTTTCGCTGTAGCAATCGCAGTGGTGATTCTCGGTGGGGCGTTTATTCAAAACGATAGCCAACAACGCTCTGACAGCGAACGAGGGAGCGTCCAAAGCCTGGCGGACTCCCAAGCTTTTGTGGTGCAAAGCCAGCTGGACACTTCACTCTCTGCCACTTATGCCTTGGCCAGTCTGATCAGACTACACGGCGGGACTGTCGACAGCTTCGATGAGATCGCTGCCGACATGATCGACACTTATGGTGGGATCAGCAGCCTGCAGCTGGCTCCTGGAGCGGTAATGACAAACGTATACCCCCTTGCCGGGAATGAAGAAGCCATCGGACATGACCTACTTAATGATCCTGATCGGCGGACCGAAACGCTCAAGACCATCGAGAGTAAAGAGCTGACTCTAGCGGGGCCGTTCGAACTGATTCAGGGGGGCGTAGCTGTAATCGGAAGATTGCCAGTCTTTACCGATGACGCTCCCCGACCAGATGGTTTTTGGGGGCTCGCCATTGCGTTGATTCGAATGGACACGTTTCAGGAGTCAGTCAGTCTTTCCTCGCTTGAAAGCGACGGCTATGACTACCAGCTATGGAGGATACATCCCGACTCCGGAGAGAAACATGTGTTTCTCGGTATGACTGAGGACGAGCTAGTTGACCCAGTTACCTCCACAGTCCTCATACCTAACGGGGAATGGCAGCTTTCGGTGGCCCCGACCGAAGGGTGGGATGAGTTCTCTCTCTTGTACGAATGGGTCGGAACCGCGCTTGCAGGTGGCCTCTCATTTATTCTGGTGTTCATGTACGGATCTCAGCAGGAAGTCTTGCGTAAGAGGGTTGACGAGGCGACGTCTGACCTCAAGGGGCTAGTCGAGCAAAAAGACGTTCTACTTCGTGAGGTCAATCACCGTGTTAAGAACAATCTTCAACTTGTGTACAGCATGCTCAGCCTCTCGAGTGACTCCAATATGACAGCGGAAACAGAGGCGGTCCTGAAGAACAGTCAGAACCGTGTCAAATCTATGGCGCTGCTACATGACAAGTTGTACTCATCTCAAGTGAGTGGCGGTCAGGTCGATTTCGTGAAGTACGCTAGTGATCTATCCGAGCACCTGAAGAGGTCTTTCAGGGGGTCGTTGGGGGGCCAGCGAACAATAATCTTGGAGTTCACAGAAGCTACTCTAGACATAGACCGTGCGATGCTTGCGGGCCTTATCATGAACGAACTCGTCACCAACTCGTTCACACACGCTTTTCCTGAACGATCGAACGGGAAGATCACCATTAGATTCTTCCCCGACCAAGACTCCAACGGATATGTTCTAGAAGTGGCTGATGATGGAGTCGGAATCAGTGACTCTAGGAACAATATAGAACATTCCGGTGTCGGACTCGAGATAGTAGAAACACTCGTGCGGCAGTTGAAGGGTGAATTCGTAATGGACACTTCTGAGGCTGGGACCAGCGCTAAGGTGAGGTTCTAGTGGCAAAGGGATCAGTTTTGATCGTCGAGGATGAAGGGCTAGTAGCTCTCGATGTGAGTCGGCGACTAAAGAAGCTCGGCTATACCGTCGCGGGGGTCGCCGCGGATGGGGCAACCGCGATTGATTGCGCACGGGATCAATCGCCTGACGTCGTGATGATGGACATCAAGATCGAGGGTGATAGGGACGGCGTGGATGTGGCAACGGACATCACCCGGCTATTCAATATCCCGGTGGTCTACTTGACCGCATTCTCGGACGAGAAGACCATGGAGCGGGCTCGGGAGGCAGCCCCATACGGCTACTTGGTCAAACCAATCAACGATCAAGAGATGGACACAGCCCTTGAGATCGCTACCTATAGGCATCGGCTAGAACAAAGCCTAATGAATTCTCGTCAGCGTTTCTTGGATCTGGTCGAATCGACCGACGACTGGGTGTGGGAGATAGATCATGACCATAAGATCATTTACTCCAGTCCACAGTCTGTCGTTATTACTGGCCTGGAGCCCTCAGGAATTCTCGGAAGGCGGCTTTCCAGCCTGCTGCGTGATACTAGCGGCGCGGAATTCGAGGTGCTGCTCGACCAGCTAGGGCCTGAAGGCAGACTGGATGCTTTGGTCTCTTGGATCGACACGTCCGAGGGCGAAAATGCTGTAGAGACGAACGCCAATCCCATCGTGGAACGTGACGACATCGTTGGCTGGCGAGGAATAAGCAGGGATATCACAGAGAGAGTCAGGTTTGAGAATGAGCTCAAAAGACTCCTGGGAGAGAGAGATCTGCTTGCGCGGTCTCTTGAGAGTTTGTCGAGAGGGTTAAGGTGCGATGAAGTGATCAACGCGCTTTTAGAAAATGTGACTCGCCTCGACCCCGTGGACCTCAGCGTCATTTGCTGTGAGCAGTATCGATCCAAGCCATATATTCACGGAGCTCAATCGGATGCCGACCTTGGAAAGCTGCTCGAGGAATGTACGGACTCACAAGAAGTGGTCCGAATCCTTTCCGAGCGCGACCGCACCGCCAAGGTGTTTCCGTTGATGTCGGGAGAAGATCTTGTCGCTGTTCTTATTGTCTCTCCGATTGTGGACGGTCAAGAATTTGATGAATCATCTCAGCGAATCGTGAAGTTGTTCTGCACTCAGGCGGCAGTAGCTCTACAGAATGCTTTGGCGTACGAACATCAGCTGAGGATATCGACGACCCTACAAGAGTCTTTGCGACCAGAGCTAGTAGACGAAGAGCGATTCCACGCGGCAAGCGCCTATGAGTCAGCCACAAAGGGAGCACTGGTCGGCGGCGACTTCATGGACCTTACGACCCTGGCCAATGGAGACGTTGGGATCTTTGTGGGTGATGTTTCAGGGAAGGGGCTTGAAGCCTCCCTTGATACGGCAAGTTTACAATATGCCCTCCGCGCCTTGCTTGGGCTAGCAGACAGTCCAGGGCAGGCCTTGACGCTTCTCAACGAAACAGTCGGGCCCAGGTTCAAGAACGGTCGGTTCTCTACCCTTTTTGTCGGGACAATCAGTAAGTCCGAAGGCACCCTCGCATTTGCTAGCGCTGGTCACCCAAACCAGTTGATCCTCACAGAGGAAGGGGACGTCAGTGAAGTAGGAACTACTCGAGGGCCTGCGATCGGGATGTTCAGGGATGTGACCTACGCGGACGGTCTAGTAGAGTTCAGCAGTGGAGACACCCTCTGGCTATTCACAGACGGAGTTCTTGAGGCCCGAGACCCGAGCGCAGAGATGGCGCAGGGTATGTTCGGTATCGATAGGCTAAAAGAGCTCATCTCGGCTGAGGTCGGATTGAATGTCGAAGAGCAGGTAGAGAATGTGCTACGTGGCATAAAGCGGCATACTGGTGGCCATTTCACCGATGATGTGGCGCTACTTGCCTTCAGCTTCAAGCATGCTTAGTTTTTGCAGCTTATCTGAATGCCTGAATAGGGCACTTTACACAGGGAACTGTGTGCAAATATCTGATACATTCCTACTGGCTAAATAATGTGCGATCGGAGGGTGCTGTGGGTCAGAGTATATTCAGTGACAAGGCTAAGTTGATTCGAGTCGTAGGCGGGATCGTTGGTGTAGTCGCGGTGATAGCGGTTGCCGTACTGCTGGCCACCAGTGTTCAGACTGGTGAGGAAGAGGTCGCATCCACTTTCAGTGACGATCTTGATCCGATCAAAGGTCCTGCTGACGCATCAGTAGTGATTCAAGAATTCGCTGACTTCCAGTGCCCGGCATGCAAGGCGTCACAGATCTCGGTAGCTCAACTATTTATGGAGTTTGGGGATGAGATCAAGGTCGAGTACGAGAATCTGCCGCTGCCCGATCATCATATGGCGATTCCTACTGCTCTGGCGGGAGAGTGCGCATTCGAACAATCTTCGGACCTGTTTTGGTCGTTGGGGGACTCCTTTTTCGACGACCAAGAAGAGTGGTCCTCAGCTACCTCGGATGCATTTCTGTTTGATGCCGCTGAGGAGACTGGGGTAGAGATGGGGGCCTTCCGTAAGTGCATGGTCTCAGAAGAAGCTCTAAGTAAAGTTCAGGCCGATGTGGACGAAGCTTCTGCGCTCGCGATCAGTTCCACCCCGACCTTCTTCGTGAATGGGAAGCGTTTCGTGGGAGGCAGTTACCCTGAGCTCAGCAGCATGGTCAGGGATGCGATCGATGAGTAGGTTGGATAATCGGTATCTTCTGCTTGCGTTGAGAATAGTCATCGGCGGGTTTTTCGCTTTTGCCGGATTCATGAAGGTGATCAGGCCTTGGCAGGAGTTTGCCGCTCAGGTCAGAGGTTACGAGATCGTAGGCGGTGTCTACGCTGATCTCATCGCGCAGGTACTTCCTTGGTTTCAGCTGATCTTCGGCCTTTTTCTATTGGTCGGTTTTCTTCCTCGCATCTCTTTGGCTGTGGCAACAGGCCAGCTTCTATTCTTCATCCCAGTTGTTGCATCCGTGATCATCAGAGGGATCCCGCTGGACGACTGTGGCTGTTTTGGTTCGATAGGGATTCAGGAGACTCCGCCTGTAGTCCTGGTCAGGGACACTGTTCTCTTGGTCCTGTCTATTCCGCTTTGGCTACACCACCTAAGAGACTCAAGGGCTACAGAGTAGAATCCTTATTTTTGGTTTACCGATGGAGTAGCGCGGGTACGTACAGTTTGTTGTAAGACCGAGATGATTCTCGGTCAAATGTCCAGACAGGAGGCCTCTATGGATAGTCCGCCTGAGCAGACAGGCCGAATCTGAGTTAAGTGCGAAACCCTCAGATTGGGTCTAAGACGGTCGGTAAGTAAGAATGTAGACCGTAATCTGGAGAGAGGTGGAAAGTGAGTCCACCAGACACATAAGGGCGCCGTTAGAGCGTTCGAATGAAATGAAAATCAAAGATGCAGACCCCCCGGGAGCTGAGGCTCCCGGGGGGTCTGTTTAATTTATTGTGATAGGTTCAGCTAATGCCATACGAAACATTCATGAAAGAAGCACTCACAGAGGCAAATATAGCTTGGGACTCAGGTGAGGTACCGATTGGGGCAGTTGTCGTTGATGGTGAAGGCAACATCATCTCGAGAGCGCACAATCAGCGAGAGTCGCAGTCCGATCCTACCGCCCACGCCGAGATACAGGCACTTCGAACAGCGGGGAAGGCCAGAGGAAAATGGCGAATGGAGGGACTAACTCTATTTGTTACCCTCGAGCCCTGTCCGATGTGTGCCGGAGCCATCGTTCAATCCCGCATTAAGAAGGTTGTGTATGGATGCGATGACCCAAAAGCTGGAGCATGCGGTACTCTGATGAATATCACTGCTGATAGTAGACTGAATCACCAGGTAGAAACGGTGGGCGGGGTTCTTGAGGCGGAGTGCAAGCAATTAATGACAATGTTCTTCAAAGAACGACGATAGTGCCCTCGGGCAGGAGGATTGAATGAGCCAGGAAAGTTTTCTTTCAGAAGTTGCCTCGAATCTTGAGACACTGCGAGAAAAGGGCCCACTGATCCACCAGATCACCAATTACGTGGTCATGAACGAAACGGCCAATATCACTCTTGCCATGGGAGGATCTCCGGTCATGGCGCACGCCCCCGAGGAGGTCGAAGAGATGGTCGGGTTTGCCGGAGCTTTGGTGCTCAACATCGGTACTCTCGAAAGCGCCTGGATAGATAGCATGGTTATCGCCGGCAAGGCAGCTAATGCAAAGGGTATTCCCGTGGTACTTGATCCAGTGGGTGTCGGCGCGACACGGCTTAGGACAGAGGCCGCCGGAAGAATCCTCGATGAGGTCGACGTGACAGTGCTCCGAGGGAACGCAGCCGAGGTGTCGGTGCTAGCGGGTGCCGAAGCTGAAATTAAGGGTGTTGACGCCGTGGGTGAATTTGCAGCTCTAGAGAAGGACGCCAAGAATATGTCCCGATCCCTGGGATGTGTTGTCGCGATCACCGGTGCGAATGATGTGATATCCGACACTGAACGCACGATAGTAGTCTCCAACGGAGATCCGATGATGGCCAAGATCACCGGTACAGGTTGTATGTCCAGTGCCCTTGTCGGTTGCTTCCTGGCTGTGAACAGCGACCCTGTCCTTGCGGCAGCAGGGGGATTGACCGCATTCGGTATTGCGGGGCAGAAAGCCGCCGCTATATCGGGGAATCGTCCCGGAACATTTCACGTGGCGCTATATGACGAAGTCGCTGAATTGAACGCTGACGCGATCACCTCCCTTGGTAAGGCCACTTTTATTGGAACCTGATCGACTAGGCGTATATTTCGTTCTTCCTGACATCGAGGTCTCTGAGCAGATCGCGCTTGCACTGAGCGCCCTTAAAGGAGGCGCTCGTACGATTCAGCTTAGGACGAAGGGCGCTTCCACCAGAACTACAGTAGAGACCGCCACGCGCCTGAAGACCCTTTGCGCCCAGCACGAAGCAGTACTGATCATCAACGATCGCTTGGACATTGCTCTTGCGAGTGGAGCAGACGGTGTACATCTCGGCCAGGACGATTTGCCCGTCGACATGGCCCGTAGGCTCGCAGGGGAAGACATCATCATCGGCGCGTCGGTCTCTTCACCAGCGCAAGCATCCGAGGCTGTACGACTCGGGTCAGACTATGTAGCTGTTAGCCCAGTTTTCGATACCCCCACAAAGAGCGATACCGGTCCTGCGCTTGGGCTCGACGGCACGCGCGCTATTTGCGAGTCTGTGAGCGTGCCCGTCGTCGGTATTGGGGGTATAAAGAATAAACATGTACGTTCGCTCGTTCAGGCGGGCATAACTAGCATTGCGGTCGTGTCCGAGATCGCCTCAGCCAATGACCCAGAGACGGCCACTGCCACTCTGGCGAAAGAGTTGCGGTTGTCACTTGTGCAGATTGGGTTGAGTAATTGAGTCTCATAGATGATCTAAAGTCCGGTATTGTCCCGGATTGGATCGAGTCGATAGTGCGTGATGAACCCATTACAAATCGCGAACTCATCGATGGAATAGTATCTGGAAACATCGTTGCGCCCAGGAACATCCTGCGCCAGATGTCTTCCCCCCGAGCAGTTGGACGTGGTCTTAGAACCAAGGTCAACGCCAATATTGGAACCTCAGAGGATATCTCCCTTGTGGAGGAAGAGATCGAGAAGCTCAGAGTGGCCTGCGCGTCTGGGGCGGATGCGATTATGGACCTGAGCACAGGAGGCGACATTCCTGCGATCAGAAAGCGCTTGATTGCCGAGTGCCCAGTTCCCTTCGGTACCGTTCCGATATACCAGGCTGCCGCCGAGGCGCATAAACGCGGAGCCGCCATCACAGAGCTTACGCCAGACGAGATCATAGGAGCCGTTGAGGCCCACGCCAAAGATGGCGTGGACTTCGTGACAGTGCACACTGGTATCACACGACGGTCCATTGACGCCTTGAAGCGCCAGCCGAGGGTGATGGATGTTGTTAGTCGAGGTGGTGCTTTGCTGGTCGGATGGATTATCGCAAACCAGCAAGAGAATCCACTCTTCGAGCGCTACGATGAACTTATCGAAATATGCAGAGAGTACGAAGTCACGCTCTCTCTCGGAGACGGAATGAGGCCTGGTTGCCTGAATGACGCCGGTGATGCAGCTCAGATCGAGGAGCTCAAGATTTTGGGCGAACTACGAGAGCGAGCATTATCTGCTGGCGTTCAAGTGATGATCGAAGGTCCCGGACATGTACCGTTGAACGAGATCGAAGACCAGATCAGGATGGAAAAAGAGCTCTGCAATGGAGCACCCTTCTATGTCCTGGGGCCATTAGTGACTGATATTGGCGCAGGTAGAGACCACATAGTCGCAGCCATTGGCGGCGCAGTGGCTTCCATGGCCGGAGCTGACTTCCTCTGTTATGTGACCCCAAGAGAGCACCTGGGTCTTCCGACCGTCGAAGACGTGCGCGAGGGTGTTGAGACCCTAAAGATAGCGGCTCATGCCGGGGATATCGGCAAAGGGCTTCCTGGGGCAGCCGATCGCGATCTCGAGATGTCTAAAGCCAGAAAATCTCTGGACTGGTCCAAGCAGATCAGCCTGGCCTTGGATCCAACCACCGCAAAAAGGATGCATGCTGAGAGAAGCGGCGATCGTGTGGATGCCTGCTCGATGTGCGGCGACTTATGCGCCATGAAGGTGGCCTCCGAGGCCCTGGGGATTGAGAATCCAGTCAGTTGCTAGAGCGAATCAAGGGAACAGGGGAGTTCGCCTTCCTTGAGTCCTTGTTGGCCGAACAGGGGAGCGCGGTCGGGAATGACGTACTCATCGGTCCCGGCGACGACTGTGCAGTCCTAGACTTTGGTGCTGATAGCTCCCTCAAAATGCTCATGGCAACAGATGCCATCATCGAGGATGTTCACTTCACACGCTCCGCCTACTCCTACTCAGAAATCGGCCGTAAGGCTTTGATCGTCAATCTAAGTGATATCGCCGCTATGGGTGGGACCCCACTTTTCGCCACGATCTCAGCTGCTGTACCTGCGGATATGGATCAGTCTGATCTATCCACGATGATGTCGGCTGTAGACAGTTGCGCCAGCGAGTATAGCGTGAAACTCGTAGGGGGGGACTTGACCAGGAGCGACAAGATATCCCTTTCCGTATCCATCGTAGGATCATGCTCAGAGGGCTCTGTACTCTCACGAGGTGGGGCTGCCGATACCGACATGATAATGGTGACCGGTACGATGGGTGACTCCAAGGGTGGCCTTGACCTAATAGCTCAGGGGCACATGGATGGCCATCTTCAGAGCGTCCACCGGAACCCCATCCCGCGTATAACCGAAGGGCGGGCTCTTGCCGCAATGGGAGCCACTTCCATGATAGATATCAGCGACGGTCTATTACAGGACGTGGGTCACCTATGCGAGGCAAGTGGGACTAAGGCATTCATCAACGAGATGTCCGTTCCGGTGTCCGATGAACTACGCTCTGAATTTCCCGAGACCTATTCCACTCTTGCCGTATCAGGCGGCGAGGATTATGAGCTCGCATTTACCGTACCCAAGGGATTTCCACGTGACCGGTTGGTCGAGTTCACGGAACTTACCGGAACTACGATTTCTGTGATCGGCAGAATGTTTGACAGTGTGGCATCTCCGGCCCCCGGCGTGCCTCGACTTACCGGGGGAAGCGTCGAACTTCGTGGCCCCACGGTCGACGGCCCCCTTGGGTGGGACTCCTTTACCTCGGGATCTGGCGAATGAGTCATAGAGAGCATCCTTCTGTGCTTGTTGTCGCGGGTCATGATCCCAGCGGTGGGGCCGGGATCACTCTTGATTGCATGGTTCTTCATGCCATGGGGATATCCGTGTCTTCTGCCGTAACGACCGTCACGATTCAAGACTCCACCAACCTCATATCATCGGAACCTGTGGACTCTGAAGTACTGAATGGCCAGCTGCGAGCTGTGATCAACGATGCACGACCGGATGCCATAAAGGTCGGCGCGCTATGCGACAGGGAGCAGATCGATGTGGTCAAGCGCATTATCCAGGAGGAGGGTCTTAGAGCCATAGTCGATCCTATTCTGGGCCCTACAAACGGAGCTCCACTCGCGAGCATCGGAAGATCGGAGCTAGCTCAGTCCTTGATGGGTCTAATATCAGTTGCTGAGGGCGCGACTCCAAATATTGATGAGGCGCTTACTTTGCTCGGAGTGGAGCCCGGAGCTGGCCTGACCGCCATTGAGGCTGGGCAGAGACTTCTAGGGGCCACAGGTGAAACCACAGACTGGATGATCGTCACCGGGGGCCACCAAGCCTTGACCAGCGCAACCGATACCTTGGTCACCAAGGATCAAGATTTTGAGTTATCTTCGCCGATGCTAGACTTCGCGATTCGAGGGACCGGATGTCTCTTTAGTTCATGTATCGCCGGTCGCCTGGCGCTTGGCGACGAGATAGAGCTGGCATTTGGCAATTGCAAAGCTATGGTGGCCAAAGCTATCGCCGGAGCCGAGCAGGTCGGACGAGGCTCGCGGCAGGTTACTCCTGGAGCGCTACGTGCAGCACTCTGAAACACCCTCCCAAAGGGCTGCGCATCTAAGAGCAGACCTGATAGAGCACAGTCACAAATACTATGTACTTGACGCTCCCACGCTCTCAGACGCCGAGTACGACCGCCTGTATAGGGAGTTAATAGACCTTGAGGCAACGCATCCGGGCCTTGTATCCCCGGATTCCCCGACGCAGCGCGTCGGGGCCCCTCCAGCTGAGGGATTTCCCCAGGTCGAACATGAGCAAAGAATGATGTCTCTGGACAATGCCTTTGATTCCGATGAGCTCCGGGCGTTTCTGGACCGGGCTAGCAAGGGATTGGATGGGGAAGATGTTGAGTATGTGTGCGAGCTCAAACTCGATGGAGTCGCGGTCGCTGTCAAATATCTCGACGGTGTTCTCGTTCAAGGTGCTACCCGCGGTGATGGTTCAGTCGGCGAAGACGTCACCACAAACATTCGTACGGTTAGATCCTTGCCTCTGAGTGTTCAGGGTGTTGATGGACAGTCATTGGATCTGAGGGCCGAAGTCGTGCTTCCGAAGGACGTGTTCGCCAGGGTGAACGCTGAGCGCGAATCCAAGGACACCGCGATTTTTGCAAATCCGCGGAACGCAGCAGCCGGGTCTCTTCGGCAGATGGACCCCAAGATGGCCTCAGAGCGCTATTTAGACATCTGGGTGCACGGATTAGCCGACCCCGCGCCACTCGGAACCCTGACTCATGATCAGACTCTGACCCGACTTGAGGGAATGGGTTTTAAGGTGAGTCCCCAAAGACAGAGAGTGGGCACAGCCGAAGAAGTAATCGCCTACTGCAGTAAATGGACAGACGCACGTGACAGTCTCGAATACGAGATAGACGGGGTAGTCGTCAAAGTGAACGCATATAGGCAACAGCGCATGTTGGGTCACACAACCAGGGCACCCAGATGGGCAATAGCTTTCAAGTTTCCAGCCGAACGGGTGGTAACGAGGTTGATCGGGATCGATGTTCACGTTGGAAGAACGGGCGCGATTACCCCCCAGGCGATAATGGAGCCGGTTTCAGTGGCCGGAAGTACGGTCGCTGCCGCCACTCTGCACAACGAGGACTTCATTCGCACAAAAAATGTCATGATCGGTGACTATGTGGTCATTCAAAAGGCCGGCGACATTATTCCGGAAGTGATCGAGCCGGTCATCTCGCGAAGGGACGGAAGCGAGAAGGCGTTTGAGATGCCCGTGGTCTGCCCCTCGTGTGGGACGGCGATCGTCAGGACAGAAGGGGAGGTCGTGGCTCGCTGCCCTAACTCCTCGAAATGTCCGGGTCAACGGTTCGAGGGGATCCTCCACTTTGCCAGCCGAAATGCTATGGATATTGATGGAATGGGCCCTGTGGTCATTGAGGAGCTTCTTGAAGCGGGCCTGATATCGGATGCGTCCGACATCTTCAGGTTGTCCGAGAAAGACCTGATGTCCATCGAGCGCTTTCAGGAGAAGTCCACCAGCAACCTCCTGCGGGCGATTGAGGCTTCAAAGAACAGATCTTTTGATCGGGTACTTTTTGCTCTTGGGATCAGACATGTTGGATCTCACGTCGCCGAGCTGCTAGCGACAGAGATGAAGAGCAGCGATTCGTTGATGGATGCTGAGACTGAGACCCTAGCTGGGATTGAGGGTATTGGACCCAGGATCGCAGAGAGCGTATTCGAGTATTTCAAGGATGAGGATGCTCGCGCCTTAGTGGCTAGGCTTCAGACAGCAGGTGTTTGCGTGGAGATCGGTCCATCAACCCTGGACTCTGAGTCGTCTGTTACCGCCGTAACAGGGAAGACCGTGGTCATCACTGGAAAGATCGACGGAATGTCGCGAGATGACGTCAAGGCTCTGATAAAGGGTGGCGGTGGCAAGGTCACCTCGAGTGTGAGTTCCAAGACAGACCTTGTGGTGGTCGGCGAGGACGCGGGAAGCAAGAGAGACAAGGCGCTGAAGTTAGGAATCGCCACAATTGATGTATCTGAGCTGTTGTCACTCCTGGAAAAGGGCTAAAACTCACGTTGCCATGACAGCCATTCTTCGGGATAATCCCGTGTAATCGGTTAGCCACCTTAAGGATGATTTTTGAGTATTAGCAGAGATGACGTCGTCCACGTCGCCAAGCTCGCCCGACTCGGACTTTCAGAGGATGAGATAGTAACGTTTGCTGAGCAACTAAGCGCAGTGGTCGGTTACGTCGACCAGATAGCTAAGCTTGATCTAAATGATGTGCCTCCCACAGCCCACCCTGTCGAGCTTACCAACGTCTTCCGAGAGGATATCGTCAAGCCTTCACTATCACAGGCAGAAGTCCTCGCTAATGCTCCCGAACAAGAAGACGGGGCCTTCGTGGTTCCGAAGATAGTGTAGTCGAGTATGGAGCTACACCAGCGTACCGCCCACGAGTTGGGCGATCTACTCGCAAATAAAGAACTATCCTCCGCAGAGCTGACCGCATCAGTGCTTGCGAGAGTGGCTGAGGTTGAAGAGCAGGTCTCCTCGTATATCACCCTTACCCCCGAGCTTGCCATGGAGCAAGCCCGAGCGGTTGACCAAGCCAGAGCGGACGGAAAAGAGCTAGGACCACTGGCGGGCATCCCGATGGGGATCAAGGACAACATGTCCACCACCGGCACTCAGACGACTTGTGCTTCCTCGATCCTCAAGGGCTATAAGCCGGTCTATGATGCGACCGTTGTTTCTAGGCTGAGAGACGCAGGCGGGGTTTTCATCGGCAAGACTAACCTCGATGAGTTTGCTTTTGGCTCGTCTACCGAGAACTCGGCCTTTGGCGCATCAAAGAATCCTTGGGATACCGAACGAGTACCTGGTGGCTCATCCGGCGGATCAGCAGCGTGTGTTGCTGCTGGTGAGGCTGTAATTGCGGTTGGATCTGATACTGGCGGCTCGATTCGTCAGCCGGCGTCGCTGTGTGGTGTCGTCGGGGTCAAACCCACCTACGGAAGAGTTTCCCGATATGGACTGGTGGCCTTTGCCTCTTCGCTTGACCAGATCGGCCCCCTCGCTCGTGACGTCAAAGACGCTGCGATAATGATGAATGCTATTTGCGGTCCGGACGAGATGGACAATACATGTCTTCCGAACTCAGTACCGGACATGGCTGCTGATCTGACCGGGGACATTTCCGGTATGAAGATAGGCATAGTCAAGGAACTTACGTCAGAAGGTCTTGAGGCCGGCGTAGAAGAGTCATTTAACAATGCTGTGAAAGTGTTTGAGGATGCTGGGGCAGTCTGTGAAGTGGTCTCTCTTCCAAGCGTTAAATATTCGCTTCCGGTCTATTACCTTATCGCTTCCTCTGAAGCCAGCTCGAATCTATCTCGCTTCGATGCGGTGCGATACGGAGTCAGAGCCGAAAAGTATGAAAACATCCTAGAGATGTACACCAACAGTAGAGGCGAGGGTTTTGGAGCTGAGACCAAGCGCCGGGTAATGCTTGGTACTTACGCACTTTCAGCAGGTTACTACGATGCCTACTACGGTAAGGCGCTTAAGGTTCGGACTCTCATTCGACGAGATTTCGACGCGGCGTTCACAAAGTACGATGCGCTGATCTCTCCGACCTCGCCTTGTGTCGCGTTCAAGATGGGGGAGAAGACCGAGGATCCATTGCAGATGTACTTGAGTGATGTCTGTACAGTTCCAGCCAATCTCGCTGGACTTCCAGCCGTATCCCTTCCCTGTGGACTTTCAGAGGGCATGCCGGTTGGTCTTCAGGTCATTGCGCCTGCTCTCGAAGAGTCCAGGATGCTCAAAATTGCCGATGCATTCGAGCGCCGCTTCGAGGGTATAGGTGTTCCAACCGTCGCAGAAGGGGTCTGATGACAGCAGAGATCACTGAGCGGATTAGGACTTTACAGCGAGAGAAGAACGCCGTGATCCTCGCTCATAACTACCAGATCGCCGAAGTGCAGGATGTCGCCGACTATGTCGGAGATTCTCTGGGACTGGCCCAACAGGCTGCACAGACTGATGCGGACGTGATCGTGTTTGCAGGCGTCCATTTCATGGCAGAGACAGCCGCTATTCTGAGTCCGGACAAGACGGTTTTGCTTACAGATGTAGATGCCGGATGCCCGATGGCGGACATGATCACAGGCGATCAACTAAGGCAGTTCAAGTCCGAGCACCCAGGAGTCCCAGTCGTCACCTACGTGAACTCCTCCGCCGACGTTAAGGCTGAATCTGACTGGTGCTGTACCTCCTCGAACGCGGTCAACGTGGTCGAGGCCGTACCGTCCGATGAGGTACTGTTCGTACCCGACAAGTACCTCGGTCACTACGTGTCCACCAAAACTGAGAAAAAAGTCACCACCTGGAATGGTTACTGCCCGACCCACTCATGGCTATCACCAGAGGATATCGAGCTGGCCAGGTCAGAGCATCCCAATGCTGAAGTCTTGGTTCATCCCGAGTGCCGACCCGAGGTTGTCGCGGTTTCTGATCACGCCCTGAGTACTGGACAGATGATCGACTACGCAACCAAAAGCTCCACATCAGAGTTCATTATCGGCACTGAAATTGGGATCATCCATCAGCTCGAGACCAAGAATCCCCAAAAGAGCTTTTTCATTGCCAGCCGCAGGCTGGTTTGTCCCAACATGAAGCGGACTACGCTTGAGAAGGTGCTATGGTCGCTTGAGGACATGAGCACCCATATCACCGTCGACCCAGAAATTGCGGGCCGCTCGAGACTAGCGATCCAGAGGATGCTAGATGTTTCTGCTCACACTGTGAAGGCAGGTAACGGATAGACCACCCGAGACATCTCGTAGATCCTAGCTCCTCAAAGACCGTCGTGCAGACGGATCTGGTAATTGTAGGCAGCGGAATAGCAGGGATGATCGCAGCACTCAAAGCCAGCCGGTTCTGCCGGGTATCCCTGGTCACAAAATCCGAACTCAGTGAAGGGGCGACTAGGTACGCCCAAGGTGGTGTTGCCATCGCGGTCGGAAAGGGCGACTCCCCAAAACTCCACATGGAAGACACCATGCGCGCCGGTGCCGGATTATGCGACGAAGGGCCGGTCCGGGTGTTGGTTACCGAAGGACCAAAGGCGTTTGATGAACTGATTGATATCGGGGCGCGATTCGATACCAACAGCGGAGAGGTGAGCCTAAGGCGCGAAGGGGGTCACAGTGTAGCGAGGGTCGTTCATTCTGGGGACACCACTGGGAGTGAGATCGAAAGGGCTCTCTCGACCTCGCTTAAAGAGAACGAGAACATCGATATCTACGAGCATGGGTTCCTGGTTGATGTTCTAACTGATGTTGATGGTTCGTGCACCGGTGTTACGGTTTGGGCCGGTAACGAGCTGGTGCGGTTTAATGCTCGGTCAGTATTCCTTGCTACCGGTGGGGCCGGGCAAATATTCTCAGGCACTACGAATCCTCTGATCTCGACCGGTGATGGGATATCTGCGGCCTATCGGGCAGGGGCCCGCGTGGCAGATATGGAATTCGTTCAGTTCCACCCGACCGCTCTATATGGGCACGAGAATCCGATGTTCCTACTCAGCGAGGCATTGCGCGGTGAGGGCGCCTATATCGTTGACAAGGACGGACACAGGTTCATGGAAGGGGTTCACCCGCTAGCGGAACTCGCTCCAAGGGACGTAGTAGTCCGAGCGATGGCCGAGAAAATGAGAGAAGCTGGCGCCCCCAATCTATTCTTGGATCTCAGACATCTGGATCAGGCGGAGCTTGAAGATGGATTCCCGTCGATCCTGGGACGCATCCGGTCAGAAGGCTATGATCCCGCTGTGACCCTCGTTCCGGTGACTTTTGCCGCTCACTATCTGGTGGGGGGCATTGCGACCGATGAGTTCGGAAGAACGAGCATCAAGGGTCTGTACGCAAGCGGCGAAACAGCTTGCACCGGTATTCACGGAGCCAATCGGTTGGCCAGCAATTCTCTGCTCGAAGGGCTGGTGTTCAGCAGAAGGGCCGTACGCGACCTAGAAGGATTCCTTGAGTCACAAGGATCTGCAGATACTGATGAGGATTTGACTAGCTCTGGCACCCATGATCTTGAGGGCGTGCCGGACGATTACGGTTCGGGTATGTCCGAAACGATCAGAGCGGTCACAGACAGGTTCCGGACCAGCGCGACGCTTGGTATAGGTCAACTCCGGACCCCGGATGGTTTAGGCGAATTCATCGATGTGGCATGCAGAGTCATGGATGAGAAGAGCCATGTTGAACCTACTCAAAAAGACAGTGTGCATCAGTGGGAGCTATTCAATATGGCCCAGATCGGTAGCTTGATCGCCAAGGCTGCTCTCCATAGATCGGAAAGCCGTGGGACGCACCTAAGGTCAGACTTTCCCGAGCCGGATGAGTCATGGGCTCATCGCCATGTTCTTATGACAAAGGACAAAGTGTCGTTCGAAGACAGAGTCGCCGTGGGCATCGAATGGTAGTTGGAACCAGCGATCCTGATATTGCCAGACTGGTTCTCTACGCACTTCAGGAAGATCTCGGAGGCAGTGTGAACGCGGCCGCCGACGTTTCGTCTGCGGCTTGTATTCCTGAGGACCTTGTATCAACCGCCGAGATCAAGGCCAAAGAAGCGGGGACGCTTTCAGGCTCTAAGGTCGCACACGAGGTATTCCATCAGCTCGGTGATTTCACCAGCATTGATCAGCTCAAGGGTGACGGGGATACCGTAAAGTCTGGGGATACCGTCATGCGACTAACTGGATCCACTCGATTGATCCTGATTGGCGAGAGGACGGCCTTGAACTTCATGCAGCATCTATCTGGGATTGCGTCCCTTACTGCCTCTTTCGTTGCAGCAGTTAAAGGCACTACAGCCAAGATTGTAGACACCAGGAAGACTATTCCAGGTCTACGTAAGATCGAGAAGGCAGCAGTGCTGGATGGGGGTGGGGCCAATCATCGCATGGGGCTGTTCGATGCCGTACTTCTTAAAGACAATCACATCTCTGCTGCTGGTGGCGTCACGAATGCGGTAGCCAGGGCCAAAGCCCGATCCGACCTATCGGTTCAGGTGGAGGTTGAGACAGAAGCTCAATTGGTGGAGGCAATCAACGCTGGAGCCGACTCTTTGCTTTTGGATAATCGCTCTCCCGATGAACTTACCTCTCTTGTCCAGACATCCCGCTCGGTCAACTCTTCAGTTGTTTTAGAGGCATCAGGGGGAATCACCTTAGACACAGTGGCAGCGTACGCTCGGACAGGTGTGGACAGGATCTCGATTGGGGCACTCACTCACTCTGCTCCGGCGCTTGACCTGTCACTCAAGCTAATAGAATCAAGATCACGATGAAGGAAAAGATTTCCTCAGCATGGCTGGCCCTCAAACAGTTCATTGATCGCGACCCGAACAGGAATACAGACCACGATCGCAAGATCGCAGCGTTGCTCATCGCAGGCATCGTTCTTGTTGTGTATTTGGGTTTTGGGTTGATGCGCGACGCCCTGACCCCTGGCGACAATCCATCCAATGAAGGACCTATTCTTGCAGACGATGAGGGAGGGATAGCCAATAGGGATGCCATTCTCACCGACGATACGCAACCTGAGCTTGCTATCCTGACCGGGGATGCCCAGGGTGGGCTCGAAAAAGAAACTGAGACCACTGTTGGATTCGAACCTGATATTCCACTGGATGCCACTCGCGATGTAGCCCCCGAGGTAGGCCCCAATGGACCTGGTCTGGTGTCGCCTGGTAGTGGTTCGACAGTAAGAGCGCTTGCGCCTGAGCTGAAATGGTCGATGCAACCCGGGGTGACCTCCTATCACTTGGAAATGTCCAGATCGACTGCCACTGACGCAGATGGATACTTCGCCGATCCGGTAGTGACTATGCCCCTGCTTAGTTCGACTTCCATCAGGCCCCCTGCCATTCGAGAGAGCGGGACCTATTATTGGCATATTGGCGTTGGTGTGAAGGGTAAGTATGCGATTCGTTTCTCGTCGACCGCATCTGTGAAAGTCAACGCTGATCCGGTCGTGGTGAGCCCTACCGGGACACCGACCATCAAGAGATCTGAGTTTGCTTTGACCTGGAAGGCCTTGGCTGGGGCCACGTCATATCAGGTAGAGATATCCAAGACAAGCTCAGGGGGCGCGGAAAAGGGTTATGACCAGGCCGTATTCAGACAGTCCTACATTGAGAGTGTAGTTTTCACTCCAAAGAACATTCCTGCGGCAGGAACCTATTTTTGGCATGTACGAGGTATCGACTCTACCAACTCAAGGGGACCCTTCGGGCAAAGTCACAAGTTCATTCTGGTAGATTGACCTTGACCATAGTCGAGGTCGGACTTAACCTTTGTAAATCATGAATGAAACTACCGCCCTTACCACGGATTACGAGGTTGTCATCGGCCTCGAAATACATGTCGAGTTATCCACAGAATCCAAGATGTTCTGTGGGTGCAAAGTAGATTTTGGCGGCACGCCCAACACGAGGGTCTGCCCTGTATGTCTCGGACTACCTGGCTCATTGCCTGTCCCCAATCGACTTGCCGTCGAGAGAACGGTCCTTATCGGACTTGCGGTTGGTTGCGGGATAACCGAAAGATCGCAGTTCCACAGAAAGAACTATTTCTATCCCGACATGCCAAAGGATTATCAGATATCCCAGTTCGATCTACCTTTCTGCGTTGATGGAAAGGTAGACATCGAGGTGGATGGCGAGGCCGCTACCATCGGTGTGACCCGAGTCCACCTCGAGGAAGATACTGGGAAGATGGTCCACGTGGGTGAGTCCGGTAGGATCCATGGGGCAGATTACAGCCTCGTTGATTTCAATCGTGCAGGTACCCCGCTGGTCGAAATAGTTTCTGAGCCCGATATTGCCAGTCCAGAGCAGGCAAAGGCTTATGTGCAAAAGATAAGGTCCCTTCTTCTCTACCTTGATGTCTCGGACTGCAACATGGAAGAAGGGTCGATGAGGGCCGATGCAAATATCTCGCTTCGACCCAAAGGGCAGACCGAACTGGGGACCAAGACCGAGATAAAGAATATGAATAGCCTCAGGGGCATACAGAGGGCTCTTACGTATGAGATTGAGCGTCAGGACAAGGTTCTATCAGGGGGTGGCCGGGTCACTCAAGAGACTCGTCATTGGGATGCCGTTGGCCAGCGCACCTCACCGACTCGTTCAAAAGAAGAGGCCCATGAC
>JAUVYG010000051.1 GCA_030603185.1 Actinomycetota bacterium
GAGGCCGTCATCGAGTAAGTCGTTAGCTCTCGCTGAGCGATATCACCGGCAAGACCGTGCAGATATGTTCCTAGAACCGCAGCGCTATGAGGTGTCATCTGCTGGGCCCAGAAGCCCGTTATCATCCCCGCCAGGACATCACCGGAGCCGGCGGTCGCTAAGCCCGGGTTGCCAGTAGTACAGATACTCATCTGGCCACCGGGACTGGCTACAATGGACCGGGCCCCTTTCAGCACGACTGTGCAGTTTAGTTCGTTGGCAGCCTTTTTCGCCCAACCCGGTCTATCGGATTGAATAGTATCAGTCGTTGAATCCATCAGTCTGGCAAGTTCACCCGGATGTGGGGTCAGTATGGTACTTCCCCGGCGCAGAGTAAGCAGTTCCGTCGAGCCGACAAGGGCATTGAGTCCGTCGGCATCGATTACCATTCTTTCGATCTCACCGTCGATCATCAATCGTCTGACCAGGCTGACCGTGCGTGCGTCAGAGCCGATTCCTGGACCCACCAGAGCACAGTCCTGATCTCGTGTCTCAGCGACCAGGGTCTGAACGTTGCTATCCGATATTGCGCCCACCCCGGCTTCTTCAGCCGACCTGATAATGACTTCCGTCAGTCGAGCCTCAAAAGCTGGTACAAGTGACCTAGCGGCCCACAGGTATACGAGGCCAGCGCCACTTCTGAGGACCGAGTTGGCGCAAAGCACTGCTGCGCCTGTCATCCCACGACTTCCCGCGATCACCGATACCACTCCTACTTGATTTTTGTGTGAGTCCTGAGCGCGGTCTGGGAGGAGTTTACGTATCGATGCGTGGTCAGGTATGCGTGTCGCTGTAGTCTCGGACGCTGCGTCATCGGGGATAGAGATATCGATGACATCGATCTGTCCTACCAGTTCCGCTGCTGGATGAAAGTACAATCCGATCTTGGGTAGGCCGATGGTCGCCGTAATATCTGCGGAAACTGCCGATCCCTCGACCTGACCGGTGTCTGAGTCTACGCCCGATGGCACATCCACGGACACCACAGGACAGTTGGAGTGTTGGTTGATGGAGATGATTGCTTCATTCGCGGGTCCTCTGGGAGCACCTTTCACGCCGGTACCGAGAATCGCATCGATAACAAGGTCTGCGCGGTCCAGTGAGTGCTTGAGCATCCCTAGGTTGTCTGCACTCGTAAGGGGTACGGGCTCGGTCTTAGAGCCCATTAGAGGGGCAAGTGCTTTTGCTGCGTCCCCAGTGATCTCTGAGTGTGGAACGGTTGTGAATATTGTCACTTTCACGCCGGACTGCGCAAGCAGTTCACCCGCGATGAAACCATCCCCACCATTGTTTCCTTTGCCCGCGATAATGACTGCGCTCGTACCGGCGGTAGCGGCAAGTAGTTTGAATGCGGTTCTTGAGACCCCTCCGCCTGCCCTGTCCATGAGCGTGAAGGACGGCACGTTCTGACGACGGGCGGTTGCTTCCTCTAGCGAGCGCATCTCTTCGGCTGTGACAGCTATCATCGGGGACAGGTTGTCACCAGGCACGGGACTACTCTACCGTTACGCTTTTGGCCAGGTTCCTTGGCTGGTCAACGTTGCAACCGCGGCGCTTAGCGACGTGGTATGAGAAGAGCTGAAGTGGGATGGTCGTTAGGACGGGTGAGAGTATTTCATCACACTCTGGAACCGGAAAGAAATCGTCGGCCTGACCCATCGTGGTCTTGTCTCCCCGGGTGCCGACTATGACTATGCTGGCTCCGCGGGCGATTGATTCCTGTACATTGCTGAGAACCTTGTCTTGAACGAGGCTGTTGTTCGCCACTGTGATGACAGGTGTACCATCCTCGATCAACGCGATGGGTCCGTGCTTCATCTCGCCGGCGGCGTAGCCCTCTGCGTGGATGTACGATATTTCTTTCATTTTAAGAGCGCTTTCGAGGGCAACCGGGAATCCGACCCCGCGTCCCAGGTAGAGGAAGTCCGGAAGTTCGAAGTACTTCTCGGTAGCCTCTGTGATCATGCTGTGGTCTTCAAGGGTCTCTTGGATCATCTCTGGCATTCTCTCAAGCTCAGAGATGATGGATCTGCGCTCGCCAGAACTGAGGGTCCCCCGAGCGGTCGCTAGGTAAAGTCCGACCAGGTACATCGCTGCCAGTTGGCAGGTAAAAGTCTTGGTGGCTGCGACACCGATCTCGGGCCCGGCATGAGTCAGGATCAGGATGTCAGCCTCGCGAGTCAGCAGGCTGCCAACCACATTGACCACGGCGAGCACCTTCGCGCCCTGTTCGCGGGCTTGCACCACTCCGGCTAGGGTGTCGGCAGTTTCGCCGGATTGGCTGATGGCGATGACCAGTGTGTTCTCGTCAATGACCGGATCGCGATAACGGAATTCGGAAGCAACATCAAGCTCAACGGGGATTCGGGCCCATTTCTCTATGGCGTATTTGCCCACCATGCCGGCGTGGTACGAGGTTCCGCAGGCCACGATGTAGATCTTTGAAATATCAGCGACCTGTTGGTCGGTTAGTTTTAGCTCGTCGAGCGTGACGTGATCATCCTTGAAGCGACCTCGAATAGTGTTTCGGAAGGCCTCGGGCTGTTCGAAGATCTCTTTGAGCATGAAATCGTCGTAACCGCCTTTTTCAGCCGCGGCTACATCCCAATCGACCGTTTCTGATTCCCGGGTGATGCTGTTGTCGTTCTCGTCCAGGATAGTGATGGAGTCGGCCGACAGGATAACGACGTCACCGTTTTCGATGTTGATGACCTCTCGGGTGTGCGCCAGAAATGCTGGAATCCCCGAGGCGAGGAAGTTGCCGGTTTCACCGACCCCGATCACAAGGGGGCTGTCCCTTCTAGCTGCCACAATATGGTCAGGGTCGTCGGTGCAGACTGCTGCAATCGCGTAAGTGCCATCCAGGGACTTTGATGCCTCGCGGACTGCGGATGGCAAACTGTCACAACCGTTTGTCATTTGCTCCTCTATCAAGTGAGCTATGACCTCTGTATCGGTCTCGGAATGGAAATCATGGCCACGACCGGAGAGCTCCTCACGTAGTTCTGCGAAGTTCTCTATGATCCCGTTGTGAACGATCGCAAGGTTGCCTGTGCAATCCTGGTGAGGATGAGCGTTCGCCTCACTGGGTTTTCCGTGTGTCGCCCAGCGAGTGTGCCCGATCCCGATGTTTCCTGACACATCCTCTGTCTCAAGTGCTTTGCCGAGGTGGGCAAGGTTGCCAACCGCTCTAACAATATTAAGTCCGCCGTCATTCATGACAGCTACTCCGGCTGAGTCGTATCCTCGATACTCAAGCCTGCGAAGCCCTTCGTAGAGGATCTTCGATGACTGCTCAGAGCCAACATATCCGACGATGCCACACATTCTTTGTCTGTTCCTACTTTCAATAACGTCCACAGTAAACTCTGTGGATATGAAAAAGCGGTACTCACAGCGGAGTCCGCATTATATACAGAAATATATTGTACCTGAGTACTCTGTGTCTTCCCTATCCAGCCAGAATCAGATGGGAAGTCCTAGTGTGCGCCTGCACCTTTACCACTAGTATCGGCGCATCTGACTGACACACTAGCCTTTTTAGTGTTTGAGCGTGCCCAGAACCCAGACTTCCGTGCCAGCTAGCAACTACCATGTCTGCTTTTACCCTTCTAATGGCCCGAAGAATCTCTTGAGTCGGTTCCCCGGCCCCTATCTCAAGGTGGATCGGTATCTCCTCTGAGTAACTCGGATGGCAGCATACGAATCGCTCGATGAACTCATCTCGAAGTCTCTGGAGATCGTCGGCTTCGTCCAGGGCTCCTTCGAACAGGAGAGTACCTGGCTCTAGCAGCGTAGCGTCCACTCGTAGCGGAGGAACATGCAGCATATGGATGCTTGCTCCGGTCCTTTTAGCGAGGTTCAATGCTGTTGGCATGGCCTCAGCAGCACTCGGAGTCCCGTCCATGGGGACCAGGATCCTTTCGATACCTTCCATGTGCGCGCGTGGCCTGATCACCACGACGTCAGCTTGGCTTTCGAGTAGAACCCGTGAGGTGACCGGACCGGTCAGCCCGTGGGGTTGCTCACTCTCACCGTGGGTAGCCATGACGACTGAATCCATCAGACTGGTCTTTGTGTACTCGATAATCACATCCGCAGGATTTCCTGTAGCGATCTCGATCGTGGCTTGTGGTACTTCGTCTTCACTGAGACCAAGGTGCTCTCGAATATCTGTCTGGGGAAGTTCGCTATCGCATATGTGTAGGATGCGAAGCGACGACCCGCAGGCATCTGCTAGCACTCTCGCCGGCTCTAATGCCGTCAGGCTGGTCGATGATCCATCAAGGGGAAGAAGAACGAATCTGTTTTGTTTTACCATTTTCACTCACCCTAGTTCTTATTTCCCAAGAAACCGGATTGTTAGTGATGGTAATTTCAAAAATCTCGCCGTGATCGAATGCACAGAACTCGAGTGACTCCCAGTGATCCGGTAGGCGAGGGTCGACCAGCACCGAATCGGACTCTTCGTCGTATCGAAGGCCACCGAAGCCGAATACTATGGCCTGCCAGAGTCCTCCAGCTGTAGCAGCATGGATACCAAGTGCGGCGTTACCCATTACATCATCAAGGTCTAACCTTGCCGTCAGGCCAAGGTAGTCCAGGGCCATGTCGAACTTGCCGAGCCGTGCAGCTAACAGAGCATGGGTGGGATAGCTGAGGGAACTTCCATGGTCACATCTTGGTTCGTAGTACTCGAAGTTCTTGCGGAATCCCTTTTTGCATGCGAGCTCTGGAAAGAGCTGGAATAGCAGGAGAATGTCGGGTTGCTTGAGTATTTGAGTCTTCTGAAGAAGATCTGGCTCCATAGCCTGGCTAAGAGGGCCATCCTTGCGTCCGTGCTCCGCTACTGTCCGAGAGTCGAGCTCAAAGAAGCCGCGGAACTGCTCGATGGCGGGAGCATCGGGGTCATCTGGGAAGTAGATCCGGGTCGCGTAGTCCTGGAGGCCCTCGATCTCGCTTTGGTCCATTTCGCAGCCGGCTAGGATCGTCTCGGCATCTGTTGGGTAGTTCTCTCGCATCCACTCAAGGGTCTCTAGGGCCCTGAGCACATTCCAGCTGGCCATGTAATTCGTGTAGGCGTTGTCGTTCACATATATGTGGTACTCATCGGGCCCCTGTAAGTCCTCGATGTGGAAGCACTCGTCAGGCCCCTCCACTGATCTGCTCTTCCAGAATCTCGCGGTCTCAAGCAGGATCTCGAGGCCGCCTTCTCTCATGAATGTGTCATCGCCCGTAGCGTGCCAGTAGCGCCTTACTGCAAGTGCGACGTCCGCGGTGATGTGCGTCTGCAAGAATCCGGTATGGATAGGGATGGCGCGGTCCTCATCCTCTACGTACACCTCCTTGGGAGTCACTTCGTCACCGGTTAAGGCTGATTCCCATGGATAGTAAGCTCCTTCGAACCCGAGATCTTTAGCTTTGCGTCTTGCCCCATCGAGTGTCAGGTGACGATATTTGATCAGTGCACGCGCCATCTCAGGCTGGGTAGCGACGAAGAATGGGAACATGAACGTCTCGGTGTCCCAGAACACATGCCCGTTGTATCCTTCGCCCGATAGGGTTCGGGCGCCAATGGACACCTCAGGGTCATCCGGGTTGGCAGAGATAAGCATGTGATAAAGGTAGAATCGAAGCGCCTGTTGGTAGAAGTCGTCACCCTTGATCTTCACATCAGAGTCTCGCCATAGCAGTTCCCACGAGTCGATCTGACCACCTATTACATCGGCCATTGGTTTTGAGAGCCATTCCTGCGAGTCCAGTATCACCTGGTCGCGAGGGCTATCATTCATCCGCTCTGTGGAAACACTGACGATTCGAGTGAATCCATAGGTTTCACCCTGTTTGGAGTGCCACCTCCAGCTCTCGGTCGCGTCGGATGATTCATCGCCGCCTTCGCTGGTGTGACTCACCTCAAGTTCATCGCTGAACCACGGCTGACTGATGGAGGCGATAGCAAGCTCTTCATCATTCTTGGTCTTAAATCTGCTGATAGTCCCTATGTCGGGGAGCGGTGAGGCCTCTTCTAGGGTGAGGTGAGATATGCCGCCCATGTTGCTTGCGGATCCGGGGATCATGAACTGGACCTCTACGTCACCGGAGTAGTTCAGAGGTTCGATCTCGAGATACTGGAACAGGACGTGGCGATTCTCAAGGGATGCTCCCCTGACTGCTCGTAGCGCGGTTCGCTTTCCGTCACCGTCATCAAGCACCCACTCTCTGAGCATCATCCCGCGCTTTAGATCCAGGATTCTTCTGTGCTCCTCGGGGACATGAGGTTCGGGGTCGAGGCAGTGGCCGTCGATACAAAGCTTCACCGAGAACGGAAAGGGGCAGACGACCAATTGTGGCATCTGCAGTCTTGGTTCCGGAGAGAAGAGTCCGGCAACGAACATGGCCGGTCGAGAGAATCTACCCAGGGGCTCGGAGCTGCCCCGGACCCCCAAATATCCGTTTCCTATCGTGAACAGAGACTCGATGTCGTGCTCTTGGTAGGGGTCGAATCCTTCCTGGTCTATACGCCAGGTGGTCTCAGGTGCTGACGAGAATAGTTCTTTAAGTCCGCTTGTCATCTCAGTTTCCAATGTGTCGCTCCGCCTGGGCCTGTAAAACATCTCGGAACCGGTCGGGGCCGCCGCCCACGAATATCACCGGTTCAGTGACTCCATTTGGTTCGCGGCCGACCGAGAAATAGGTGGCTCCTGCTGCCTCGGGGACTACCATCCGATAGTCACTACCAGTGACCTCTCCGAGAGGCCCGAACTCGTCACCACCTATGAGAATATCTTTGGGATCGATCCCATTGGGTCGAGCGATGTTCTCGACAACCCACTTGATGGAGCTACCTTTGTCGGTCAGCCCAACCTCGAGATACTTCATGTCCGTAGTCATGCATGCGCCTGCAAGACCGATCTCGGCCACGATATCATCGGTCATCTCGAATAGGGTCGCCATTCCCTGGCTGAATCCGGCTGTTTTAAGCCTGGACTGAGTGGACTCTTCCAGCTCGACGATTCGTGATTTCGGGGGGTCGGCCCATTCGGGAAGGGTGTTGATGTCCACTTTGCGGCGATTCACACGATCGTAGACGATATCGATCTTCATATTGCTACTCGCTTCAATGCGCTGCTTGAGTGTCTCTGAGGCCTGGTCGAGTTGTTTGTTCTCTATTTCTGTTGCCACTCTCTGGTGGACGGTGACCGGATCTGTCCGTCCGGCTTCAAAGGTGAAGACTTCAGATCCTCTGTTCATGCAGGCGAACAGCTTGTCTTTGTTGGGGGTCGTCACGTGCTTCAGAGATTGCTCAAAGACGTTTCCGATGTGGGTACCGGTCACAATGGCCACGAACACGCCTTGATCTAAAAGATTCTCGATCGCTTGTGTCACGTCTGAGGCGTCGGATGTTCGGCTTGGTACGGCAGCGCCGTCCCAGTCAAAGGCAACTATTTTGAATGTGTGGTCGAACTGAGCGGGCAACCCAAAGGTTTCAGTTCTAGCATCAAGCATATAAAGATTCTCTCCGTTTGATCATCGTGGCTAATCGTAAAGGAACACCGGCGTGATGACACATGATTATTCCCCAACTACACGAGTTTGATTACATACTTTTTCGGCATGTGTTTGGTCGAGCAAAAGGGGAATATTGTGTCAGTGCATTAATTCGAGAATTATTATCTGTGGGGAGGCCCTATGGCTGAAAGAGAACCGGTCGATCTTGAATGGTAATACGCACTCTGTGGCGCTCTCGAGTCAGAGATGGTGGTCAGACTCTAGTGGCGCTCAAAAAGACTGAGTAAAGCCGGGGGATGCCTCGCGAGCGAGACATCCCCCGGCGAAAAAGGCTCATACGTCAGCGGGTGGGCTCGAACGTATTACAATCCGCTTGTTCCTGCAGGACTTCGACTTCGACGCCATTCGGTGCCTGGCAGTCCATGTTCTCGTTGAACTGGCACTGCGCTACGTGGCATGTTGCAACCTCTGAGTTCACTACTAGTCTTCCTTTCTGGATCAAATTGGACGAAAGGTCTCGCAATCCGGTTGATTGTTCACCCACTCCATGGTTATGGCCTGTGCTGTGCACTGCTCGTCCTGGTTCCACGCGCAGCCCTCTGCCTGACAACTGTTGACCTGACTGGTCACTCGATCACCTCCCCGCACCTATAGCAGCTTGCATTCGAGTAGCTGTTACCCCAGTCAATAGATGACAAACACACATTATTTCCAAGCTCAGGAGTATGGATGAGGCATGTTGGGAAGAATAAACAGGCGGTCTGATTCAGGTCGCGAAAAACCGTTATCGACTATTGTTTGAGGTGCAGGACTAAATGGCGGAACAGTTCGATGCAATAATCATCGGAGGGGGACCGGGTGGCTACTCAGCTGCGCTGCGCGCAGCGCAGCTGAAACAAAAAGTCGCCCTCGTTGAAAAGGACGCCGTCGGTGGGCTTTGTCTGCATGATGCCTGTATTCCCAGCAAGACTTTACTTGCAGCCGCGTCGATTCCCGATGCCGCCAAAAAGGGCGCAAAGATCGGCATCCGAATGGAGGAGCCGACTGTGGACTGGTCTGCAGTGCAGGATCACAAGTCATCTCTTGTTTCTAAGCTTGAGAAGGGTCTCTTGGGTCTGATCAAGTCTCGTGACATCGAATTGGTCACTGGTATCGGCAGGATCAATGACGACAAAGTCGTATCAGTGGCAGCTGCAGATGGCGACAGAGAGCTTTCAGCTCCCAATATTATTTTGGCGATAGGGACGTCACCCATCATTGGCGAAGTCGATCTAGGTCCAGGAACCGGCCTGACCACGTCTGAAGCGCTGTCTCTCACAGAAATACCGAAAAGCCTTGCTGTGATCGGTTCGGATGCATGGGCTTGTGAGTTCGCAGCTCTCTACAACTCCTTCGGAGCTCAGGTGTGGCTCGCCTCAGATCCGGATGGTTTTCTGCCGGGGGTCGAGCCGGATATAGCGACACTGTACAAGCGTTCACTGGGAAAGACCGGTGTGCACCTGGTCAACTTGACCGCAGACATCTCCCGTACCGGCTCGGGTGCAGTTTTGAATATTGACGATGGTAAGGGTGGAACCGAGTTGATCGAGGTCGAGAAAGTGATCTTTTCCCTAGGAAGAAAAGCCTCCCTTGATTCGCTGGGAACTGACAGTCTTGTGGCTGCAATTGAAACGGATGACGAAGGTTTCGTGGCGGTGAATAATTCAATGATGACGAGCTCACCGGGGATATTTGCCGTCGGGGACCTCACGGGTGAGCCGATGCTTGCCAGCGCCGCATTTGCCCAGGGGATGATCGCGGCCGAGGTGATCGCAGGGTTAGAGCCTCGGCCTGTCAACGATCGCTACATCCCGCGCCTGGTCTACGGCGAGGCAGAGCTTCTGGCAGTTGGTCTGACCGAAGAGCAGGCGAGAGAGCAAGGGATCGAGGTTCGGAGCGCCCGATACCCGCTTCAAGGAAACGGGCGCGCACTTATGCTTCAAGAGTCCTCCGGGGCGGTCAAGGTGATCATCGATGATGCCGGAACGGTCATTGGCCTGCATGCGATCGGGCCACGCGTGACCGAGCTCGCCGGAGAAGCGCAGCTCCTGACCAACTGGGAAGCATCGGTCGAAGACCTAGAGGGACTGTTGCATCCCCATCCAACAGTCTCAGAGGGTATCGTAGAGGCAGCATTTTCCGCCGCCGGGCGACCATTTCATATGATGCAGATGGACAAAGAGAGGGGCTGATGGGCGGATCATGGTAGATGACAAGACGAAACTGGAACTATATAGACTGATGACCCTGGGCAGAGCGGTCGAGGACAAACTGTTCAGTCTATATAGGCAGGGACGCCTTTTAGGGGCGATCTATCTTGGGCGTGGACAAGAGGCCACCGAAATAGGAGCCGCAGCCGCGCTCAAAGACGGCGATACGCTCGCACCAACACACCGTGATCTGATCGCTCAAATAGCGCACGGAATTGATATTCATCGGATATTTATGAATCACTTCGGCCGGGCCGACGGTCCGACCAGAGGTAGGGACGGAAACACCCATGCCGGCGACATGAGCAAAGGTATCCTCTACAACATAAGCATGCTTCCCGATGGTTACCCGGTCTCGACCGGGATCGCCCTTTCATTCAAGTTGCGCAAGCAGCCTCAGGTGGCCATGGCCTATTGCGGAGAGGGCGCCACAAGTCGTGGGGACTGGCACGAGGCTCTTAATTTCGCTTCGATAAAGCAGTTGCCCGTGGTGTTCATCGTCATAAATAATAAATTCGCCTACTCCTCACCCAACGAAACAGAGATGGTCATCGAAAGCGTTACGGCCCGGGCTCCGGGGTACGCGATGAAATCAGCGACTGTTGACGGCAACGACGTTATTGCGGTCCATGAGGCTGCCACTGAAGCCGTAGAACGAGCGCGAGGTGGCGGCGGTCCGACCTTGATCGAAGCTAAGACCATGCGAATGCTCGGACACGCCGGACACGATCCCGCAGATTACGTTCCCGAAGAGCTACTCAAGGAATGGGAAGAGAAGGATCCGATCAAAGCCTACAAGCAGAGGCTTCTGGACGAGTCTGTGCTGGACGAGGCCAAGATCGCGGCCATAGACGAGGAGCACAAGGCGGCGGTCGAAGAGGCAGCCACTATGGCCGAAGCGGCTCCGCTTCCCGATGGATCGGAGGTGTCGGATGGCGTCTACCACTAACGAGGAAGTCACTTTTCTTGACGCTATCAACCAGGCGTTAAGAGAAGAGCTAGATCGGGATCAGGACGTATTCATCCTGGGTGAAGACGTAGCCGGATACGGAGGCGCCTTCAAGGTCACCAAGGGCTTATTGGATGACTATGGGCCAGAGAGAGTCATCGATATGCCTCTGGCAGAGGCAGCCATTTTTGGATCAGCAATCGGAGCTGCTCTTATGGGGATGAGGCCTGTGGCCGAGGCCCAGTACGCTGACTTCCTGGCCTGTGGTTTTGATTACATCGTCAATGAAGCGGCCAAATATCATTACCGCTCGGGGCACCCGGTCCCGGTCGTATTCCGCGCACCAAGTGGGGCGGGAGTTCGAGGCGGACCCTTTCATTCCGCCAGCCCCGAGGCTTGGTTCGCTCATGTTCCCGGACTTAAAGTCGTCGTGCCGGGCACGCCTACCGACGCCAAGGGCCTGCTGAAATCTGCTATCAGGGATGACAATCCTGTTGTCTTCCTCGAGCACAAGTATCTCTATCGACATGAGAAGGAAGTGCTCCCCGAGGGCGAGTACACGATTCCACTGGGAAAAGCGGAAATCAAGCGTCAGGGCACCGATCTTTCGATCGTCACCTATGGCGCCATGCTCAGGCGCTCGTTGGACGCGGCCGATAAGCTGGCAGAGAGGGGTCACTCGGTCGAGGTTATCGACCTTAGGACGATCTATCCGTGGGACTCAGAGATGATATTGGAATCAGTAGAGAAGACCAGTCGGGCACTCTTGGTCCAAGAGGATGTACGTACCCTTGGGATCATGTCCGAGGTTGGGGCGGTCATTGCCGACGAAGGGTTCGAAAGCCTTGATGCTCCGGTAGGCCGTGTGACGGCACCCGATTCACCCGTTCCTTTCAGCCCTCCCCTGGAGGACGCTTTCATCCCCTCAGTCGAGCGGATCGTGGAAGCTGCAGAAAAGACTTTGGCGTTTTAATGAGATGTGAAATGACTGCGAATAAGGAGGCCGGATGCCAGTACCAGTGACTCTCCCCCAGCTAGGAGAGACCGTAGCTGAAGGTACGATTCTAAAATGGCTCAAGGCCGAGGGTGATCCGATCGAGAAGGAAGAGCTTCTTTTCGAAGTATCAACCGATAAGGT
>JAUVYG010000075.1 GCA_030603185.1 Actinomycetota bacterium
TTGTCATGATCAGAGTGTGGCTTGTGCATTATCTATCGCCCCCTCAGAAGAGTGGCGAACATGTTGTAGGCAACGGTCGAGCAGGTCTTTGATGCACTGATCCTTAAGGCTGTAGAAGACAAGTTGAGCGGCCTTACGATGAGAGACGATGTCGTGTTCGCGCAAGTAGCGAAGCTGTCTTGAGACGGCCGATCTACTAGCATCAATGCTAGCTGCGATATCACATACGCACAGCTCGTCCGCTGCCATCAGGGAACTTAAGATGGCAGCCCGCAATGGTTCGGAGGCTGCTTTGAACACCTCGGACATTGCGACGATGTCGGCGGGGGAGGCCATTCCTTCGCGAGCGTTTGCGACATGCTCATTGTTGAAGCATGCTGAAGATTCGATCAGCTCGTAGGGAGGTTCGATTACTTTTGCGTCGTTCTTACTATTCACGCTCTACCACCTCAGGGGCTAAGTGATGCCAGTAACATATATACGTGATGATATCATCACATACCCGCTATTCAATGGCTGAAACCTCTCACTCAGGGTCACTGAACCTACTGCTATTCCTGGTACCCCTTCTTATAGTGGGAGCGGGATGTACCACAACGACCAGCAACGGAAGTGACGATTCGGTGGTATCTCAAGAGGAAACTGCCATACCCGAGTTCCGCGGGCAGGGCACCGGGGACGCGTTATTGGACTCGATTCTCAATGCAACTTCGGATGTAGAGACAACCGGGCCAGTAGCTCCCGTGGCAGTCACTTTTGACGTAGAGGCGGCAATGGATCACATAGAGGCTTTGGCGGTTGATATCGGTGTACGGGTAGCCGGTAGCGCGGAAGAGACCGTGGCAGCCGAATATATAAGAGGGAAGCTTGAAGGGATGGGTCTGGCACCTGCCATCGAGACCTTCCCGGTTGACGGCGGCAGAACGTCTCGGAACGTTGTGGTCGATATTGCCTCTGCCCCTGAGACGACGCGCTATATGATTCTCGGCGGACACATCGATTCCAAATCACCTGCTCCCGGAGCCAACGACAACGCTAGCGGGGTGGGGGTTCTACTGGAACTTGCTCGCATGTGGGCAGCGGTTCCCCCGCCCATCGATCTGCAGTTGGTCTTCTATGGTGCTGAGGAGATCGTTGATTCAGACCCTGACCACCATCACTATGGTTCGCGTGCCCACGCCGCGGCGTTACCCGCCAGCCGAGATCTGATCGGAATGGTGTCCGTCGATGATGTAGGAGTAGGCCCCGATCTGCATGCTCGGTCCATGTCACGAGGTCCGGCCACACTCTACAATCAGTTCCTTACCGTGGCAGAGGACATCGGTCTAAAGGCGAGCCACAAATCAGGCCCTGGATTCAGCGATCATGAACCCTACGAGGTGAAGGGGTACCCCGTAGCATGGCTGCAGTACCGACTGAGTCCAGATGGACATACCCCGAGGGACACCATAGACAAGATAGACCGGAATCGTCTGGTCGACGTCACCCGCTGGATTACCGCGTACTTTGACGGGTTGTCAGCCGAGATGATTAACGACCTTGCTGGCAACAGTCCTTAGGTGTCCTAGGTGGGGCCTGATACTTGTTGAAGTGCCCGCTGTACTAGGCTAGAATTCGTTGGGCTAATGCAGTGAAGTCCCATTATTGGGTCAACTGGCGGAAGTAACTCAGTTGGTAGAGTCACAGCCTTCCAAGCTGTTGGTCGCCGGTTCGAGTCCGGTCTTCCGCTCCATTGCAGGAATTCCGGTGTTAAGCCGTGGTTCCGCAGTTGATATGGTGTCTGTAGCTCAATTGGTTAGAGCGCCGGCCTGTGGCGCCGGAGGTTGGGGGTTCGAGACCCCTCAGACACCCCAATGAGGCATTGCCCCGGCGGATAGGCCTCATTGGAACTTGCGCCCGTAGCTCAGTTGGATAGAGCGTCGGACTTCTAATCCGCAGGTCGCAGGTTCGAATCCTGCCGGGCGCGCCGCGGTGGCGGTTTGCGGGTGTGGCGGAATTGGTAGACGCGCTAGACTTAGGATCTAGTGAGCAATGCTCGTGGAGGTTCAAGTCCTCTCACCCGCACATAGACAGTGATTCGACCAGGATTTTATTGGGAGAGACAGCTTGAGAGTAGAGACGCAGAAACTTGATGACGGTCGCATGGAGCTCACCATCGAGGTGGCCCACAGAGACCTATCGGACGATCTAAAAAGGGCCTACAAGCGAGTAGCGTCTCAGCTATCCATTCCTGGATTTCGTAAGGGTAGAATCCCTCCGACGATCATCGACCAAAGGGTCGGCAAGGACTACATCTATAACGAGATGGCCGAAGAGATCATCCCTCGTCTATATAAAGACGCTGTGATTGACGAGAATCTTGAGCCGATCGGGATGCCCGAGGTAGAGCTGCATCAGTGTGGTCCCAATAAAGACCTGATCTTCAAGGCCAAAGTTGCCCTTCGTCCTGAGCCCAAGCTCGGAGAGTACAAGGGGCTCAATGTGACGGTACCCTCTGCCGAAGTCAGCGACGAGGATCTAGAGGAGCGCGTCGGGGTTATCCAGGGTCGCTACGCAGATATCGAGGTTAAAGACGGAACCGCTGAAGAGGGCGACTACGTCATGGCCGACTATAAAGTATCCATCGGCGGGGAAGAGATCGATGAGCTTGCAGTAAGCGACTATCTGATCAAGATCGGTGGCGACGATGTTGCCGCCGAGTTCAGTGGAGCAGCTATGGGTAAGAAGGTCGGCGAAGAGGTCGAGTTCGAGCTCACTCTTCCGCATGACCACCCGAACGATAAATACGCTGGAAAAGACTGCGCTGTCAATCTGGCCATAAAAGAGGTCAAAGAAGAGAAGCTGCCTGAGGTCGACGACGAGTTCGCCAAAAAGGTCAGCGAGTTCGACACGTTGGATGAGTTCAAAGCAGACATGAAGAAGAAGATATTCGAGCAGCGCACTGTTGAAGCAAAAGAGGAGCTCCGTCAGCAGGCTGTTCGTGCTGCGATAGACAACGCTGAAATGGAAATTCCTGAAGAGATGATCGAGTCCGAGCTCGAGGTCGTGCTCAGGCAGTTCGGTGCACCTCTTCGTGAAGAAGGCTCTGACATTGAAGAGTATTTTAAGACTCTTGGTATTCCCAAGGAAGACCTTGAGGCTCAGTTCAGACCACTTGCAGTCAACAGGTTAGAGCAGGAATTGATCCTGGACACCGTGGCCGAAAAGGAAGAGATAGAGGTCTCTTCGGATGAGCTCAAAGAAGAGATCACCAAGGGTGCCGACGCCCAGGGCAAGAAGCCCGAGGATCTCTACATGGAGCTTGCCCAGAGCAATCGACTCCCTGTTGTCGAGGGTCTTGTGAAGCGTAACAAGGCTATAGACTTGATGGCGGAAAGCGCTGTTCCTGACGCTGTTGAGGTCACTGAGTACGAGCGCATTGTCAAAGAGGCAACCGAGGCTCGCAACGTCAAGCGTGCCGCTGCAGCCCCCAAGCCAGATTTTGGGAATCTTGGTGGCGGTGACGTCATGGGTGGTTTCACACCTCCACTACTTGGGGATGCTGCGACTATCGAAAAAGTCACAGAAGATAAAGAGGACTAACAGCAAGGTTCGTTTTCTGCAGTTACAATAATGGGCAGTATTATATTTACAGGGACTTAATAGGAGGACTCATTTGCATTCACAGGCACTAATACCGATGGTGATCGAGCAGACAAGTAGAGGCGAGAGGTCCTTCGACATCTACTCTCGACTACTTGCCGAGAGAATCATCTTTCTGGGCACTGGAGTCGACTCTGACGTAGCTAACGTGATCATCGCTCAGATGCTCCACTTAGAGTCTGATGATGCTGAGAAGGATATCCATCTTTATATCAACAGTCCTGGCGGAAGCGTGTACGCCGGACTCGCGATGTACGACACTATGCAGTTTATAAAGCCTGATGTTGTGACCACCTGTGTCGGTATGGCCGCTTCAATGGGTGCGATACTGCTCGCTGGTGGTGCAGAGGGTAAGAGATTTGCGCTTCCAAACGCAAAAATCCTCATTCATCAGGGTAGTGCCGGTTTCCAGGGAGCTATTCCCGATTTGGACATTCAGGCACGTGAGGCAATAGAGGTCACCACCCTACTAACCAAGATCCTCGCCGAGCATTGCAAGCAACCATTTGATAAGGTTAAAGAAGATACTGATCGCGACTACTACATGACCGCTGCTCAAGCACAGGCCTATGGCCTTATCGACGAGGTCATAGACAAGCGTGGAACAGCAGGAGAAACCACAGCGAAAAAGGACTAGTATGGCGAAATTCGGCGAATCTGAGTCCCTTAAATGTTCTTTCTGCGGGAAGAGCCAAAGGCAGGTCAAAAAGCTCATTGCCGGACCTGGCGTTTACATTTGTGATGAGTGTATTGATCTATGCAACGAGATCATCGAGGAAGAGCTCAGCGACGAGGTCGAGTTCAAGCTCGAAGAACTGCCAAAGCCTCGAGAGATCTACGACACTCTCAATGAGTACGTTATAGGGCAGGAACAAGCCAAGAAGATCCTCTCAGTTGCAGTCTACAATCACTACAAGCGCATTCAGCTAGGTACTACGTCTGATGACGGTGTCGAGCTTGCGAAGAGCAACATACTTCTGGTCGGACCGACCGGTTGTGGTAAGACTCTGATGGCACAGACCCTAGCGAAGATCCTCAATGTTCCGTTTGCGATGGCGGATGCCACTGCACTCACCGAGGCTGGCTATGTCGGCGAGGATGTCGAGAACATCCTGCTGAAGCTGATTCAGTCTGCTGACTATGATGTGAAGCGGGCCGAGACGGGGATCATATACATAGATGAGATCGATAAGATCGCTCGCAAATCCGAGAACCCCTCTATCACCAGAGACGTATCGGGCGAGGGCGTCCAGCAGGCTCTGCTCAAGATTCTTGAGGGTACAGAAGCCAGCGTTCCCCCGCAGGGCGGTAGGAAGCACCCTCATCAAGAGTTTTTGCAGATCGATACCACGAACGTACTGTTCATCGTGGGAGGCGCATTTGCAGGTCTTGAGAAAGTCATCCAGAAGCGCGTAGGAAATAAGGGATTGGGCTTTGGCGCAGAGGTCGAGGACAAGGATGCCGCCAAGGAAGATGCTCTTCTTCCGCAGGTGCTTCCAGAGGACCTACTCAGCTTCGGTCTTATTCCTGAGTTCATCGGAAGACTCCCGGTGATCACCACCGTCAATCACCTTAAAGAGGATGACCTTGTCAGGATCCTCACCGAGCCGAAGAACGCGTTGGTCAAACAGTACAAGAAGTTTTTCCAGTTCGACGGTACCGAACTAGTGTTTACTCCAGACGCGCTTACCGCGACTGCTGAACTTGCACTAACGAGGTCCAGTGGTGCTCGTGGGCTTCGTGCGATCATCGAGGACACCCTTCTTAATACAATGTACGATCTGCCTTCACGGCCTGACGTGGTCAAGTGTGTTGTCACCCGCGAGACGGTGGACAACAAGCAGGAGCCGACCCTCGTCACCAGCGGCAAAGCTATGGACGAGACGGATGAGATCGAGGAAGAAGAAAGCGCCTGACGCATCAGTTGAGCTGAATATTAGCGCCCCGGGCCGAAGAGGCCCGGGGCGCTTTTTTATTGTTACCCCCGACACACTTCGATACATTTGATTGCTAAGCCAATTATTCGAGAGAGAGATACAAGGCACTGATGAGTGAACTTGCAAGTAGATACGATCCGAGCGCTGCCGAGAAGTGGTATGAGTTCTGGGAAAAGAATGGATACTTCAAACCCATAAAGCCCGAAGGCTGGACGGCGGAAAAGGCAGCGGCGGGTGAGGCGGCAAAGCCCTTCGTCATTTCTATGCCTCCTCCGAATGTTACTGGTGAGCTACACCTCGGCCACGCCATAACATCGACACTTGAAGACATTATGATCCGGTTCCATCGCATGAAGGGCGATCCCAGCCTCTGGGTCCCTGGTACTGACCATGCGGGCATAGCAACCCAAGCCATGGTCGAGCGCATGCTTGCCAAGGAAGGCACGAACCGGCATGAGCTCGGACGCGAGAAGTTCCTTGAGCGTGTATGGGAATGGAAAGAGAAGTACGGCAACCTCATCACCATCCAGCACCGAAGGCTTGGTGCATCCTGTGATTGGTCGCGTGAGCGCTTCACGTTTGACGAGGGATTATCCAAGTCAGTCCGTGAGGCCTTCGTGTCACTCCACGAGAAGGGGCTTATCTACCGCGCCAACCGGATCATCAACTGGTGCCCGCATGACCACACTGCCCTCTCGGACCTTGAGGTCGAACATGAAGAGCGCAACGGAAACCTGTGGTATGTGAAGTATCCCTTGCTTCCGAAGGACCACAATTACGAGGACTTCGCCATTCTTGACGAGGCGCAGGCGTCCGCTGTCAAAGACAGTGCGACCGAATGGATCGAGGTAGCGACAACACGCCCTGAGACGATTCTTGGCGATACCGCAGTAGCAGTTAATCCTGACGATGAGCGATTCGGTTCTCTGGTTGGTAGGCATGCAGTTATTCCAGCCATCGGCAGGGTGATCAAGATTATCGGTGACGAGGCCGTAGACCCCGCTTTCGGCACCGGTGCTGTCAAAGTCACCCCCGCACATGATCCTACAGATTACGAGATCGGTGAGCGCCACAGCTTGCCCGGCCCAAGCATCATGGATGAATCCGGTTCCATCAACGAACTTGGAGGCCCGTACGCCGGTCAGGACCGCTACGAAGCCCGTAAGAACCTGGTCGCAGACCTGCAGGAATGGGGTCAGCTGACGAAGGTCGAGGATCATTCGCACGCGGTGGGCGCCTGCTATCGCTGCGATACCGTTGTTGAGCCGATGGTTCTACCTCAGTGGTATGTGAAGATAGGCCCCTTGGCGGATAAGGCCATAGACGCTGTAGAGTCCGGTGATATCACCATCGTGCCCGAGCGCTTCACGAAGACCTACATGAACTGGATGGATAATATCCGGGATTGGTGTATATCTCGCCAGCTGTGGTGGGGCCATCGAATTCCGGTCTGGTACTGCGATGACTGCGATCATCTGACCGTTGCAAAAGAGGATCCAACTGAGTGCGCCTCCTGCGGCTCTAGCTCCATTAGGCAGGACGAGGATGTTCTGGATACATGGTTCTCATCAGGGCTCTGGCCCTTCTCGACTCTGGGCTGGCCAGATGAGACCGATGATTACCGGGACTTCTATCCGACCGCGGTCATGGAAACAGGCTACGACATCCTGTTTTTCTGGGTGGCCCGGATGATCATGATGGGGATTGAGATGACGGGGGAGAGCCCCTTCCATACCGTCTACATGCATGGTCTGATCAGGGATGAAAAGGGCGACAAGATGAGCAAGACTCGTGGGAACGTAGTCAATCCTCTTCAGATTATCGAAGAATACGGTTGTGACGCCCTTAGATTCACTCTGTCCACAGGCTCGACACCCGGCAATGACATGCGCCTGGTTTTCAACAAGATCGAGGGCAGCCGGAACTTTGCTAATAAGTTGTGGAACGCTACGCGCCTGGTTCTGTCCAACCTAGATGACTCCGGCGACATCGCTGACCCCAAAACCTACGCGACCGATCTATCTCTCGCGGATCGATGGATTCTGTTCCGCCTTCATTCGACTGTGGGAGAAGTGACCACTCATGTCGAAGGGTATGAGTTCGGAAAAGCCGGATCACTCCTATATGACTTTCTCTGGAGCGAGTTCTGCGACTGGTACCTCGAACTCGCAAAAAGCAGTTTCTACGGAGATGACGAGGGCGCCAGGGACCGAACCCGCGCAGTCTCTGTCCATGTTCTGGATACAGCCCTCAAGCTGCTTCACCCTTACATGCCCTATATCACTGAGGAGCTTTGGCAGAAGCTTCCGCACAATGCCGAGCTGGGCGTTAGGACTGAATCGATCATGATCGCTCCTTGGCCAGAGGCGCGCGAGGACTGGATCACGTCGGATTGGGCGAATTCAGGTTCTGAGTTCTCGCTCATTCGGTCCCTCATTACAGACATTCGGCGCTTGCGGTCAGAGCTAAACGTGCCTGCGGGAGCTAAGATCGAGATCGCCGTGCAGACCTCAGAAGCGAGCGTGACGCAACTCTATAAAGCCAACACCGACTACATCAAGGTGCTTGGCAAGGTTGGCGAGATCACGATCGGTGCGGATATACCTAGGCCCGAGGGCTCTGCTGTTGTCACACATGCCTCGTATGTCGCTTACCTGAAGATCGCAGGACTGGTGGACATTGACGAGCAAAAGACCCGCCAGAAGAAACGCCTGGCTGAGATCGAGAAGGAGCTCAAGAAGAACCACGGAAAGCTTGCCAATGAGGGCTTCACATCTAAGGCTCCGCCCGAGGCTATTGAAAAAGTTCATTCGAAGGTCGCAGCTCTAAGTGATGAAATGATCAACGTGGAAGAACTGCTGAGTGCCCTCGACTGA